>DASYJY010000001.1:0-8750 GCA_035995985.1 Thermoanaerobaculia bacterium
AGGAACGGGAGGTGGCGGAGAGGTCGGGGTGGCGGGGGCGGGAGGCTCTTGCGCGAGAGCTACGGTCGCAGCAAGAATTGCCGCGAACAGCAGCGCGAGGGGGCGGATTCGCATGGCGGCATCGTACCAAAGTGGCGTTCCCAAGTCTGAGGTTCGGACACTCACGTTATGGTAAGCTCAAGCCGTTGAAGCCTTTATCGGGTTAATTTCGCATGGCTCTGGCACACGTTTTGTAGATCGCGGCCCACGTACACTCGCGGACGGACCGTGCGAACTTTAGGAGGTGTCATTTTGTTGCGTTTGAGATTTCGATCCCTGATTCCGTTGCTTTGTTTCCTCGTCGTACCTTCGTTGCTTGCGCAGACCGACACCGGGATGACCACGTCGTCGCTGGCCTCGGTCTCAATGACAGACCAGGCCAGGCTGGTGGCGCCCACCGCGTCCGGCCAGACCGGATTGTTCAACGTCATTACGGCCGACACGCTGCGCCGCGGCGATTGGTCGTTCGGCGTCTATTACCAGGACTGGGATCTCGAGGCGGCCAAAGCGCCCTTCAACATCCCATCGGCCCGCACACACAAGAACATGGGCTATGACCTCTACCAGCTCGAAGGTTCCGTCGGATACGGCGTGACCGACAACTGGGAGATTTCGGCGTCGCTGCCGTACGACAAGATCACGGGCCACGGCGGCGACCGCAACGGCTTCATCAACGGTTACTACTACCAGGGCAAATTCTCCGACAGCGGAATGGGTCCTCTGCACCTGGCCACGAAGTGGGGCTTCGGATCCTCGATGGCGTCGCGCTTCGCGGTGTCCCTCTTTGCCGATCTCGCCACGGGCGAGAAGAACAGCGGCATCGGCACCGGAACCACGGACTTCGGTGTCGGCCTGCACTACACGGCCAGCCAGTTCACTGTCGGCGGTCAGTACGCGATCATCGGCGACCGCAGCGCCAAGAATTCGAACTTCCCGTTCCTCGCGCCGGATTCGAGCAAGCTCCCGAATGAGCTGCGCCTCGAAGCAGGATGGAATCATCCGATCGGTTTCTGGCGCACCACGAACTGGATCACGGAAGTCAGCACGGTCATGTACAACGGCGGCGATGTGAAACCGCCCGCCCCGATTTTCCTCGTCACCGGCCTGCGTCACTGGCTCGGCGACAGCGGATGGTCGCTGAATGCCGGCGTGCGCTGGAACGCAGCGAAGTTCAGCCGCGATCACAAAGAGTGCCGCGTGACGGAGCTCGACGACTGCGCCCTTTCCGGATTGGTCGGGCTGACCTTCTCGCCGCTTCATCTGGCCGCGGTCGCTCCGCCGCCGCCTCCTCCGGCGCCGCTGCCGGAAGCTCCGCCGCCTCCTCCTCCCGCTCCGACTCCGGTCGCGCCGCCTGAGCCGCCGCCGGTGACGCCGCCGCACGTTCCGACAGAGCTCCGTACCGACGAGATCCACTTCGAGTCCGGTTCGGCGCGCCTGACGAACATCGCCAAGGCCATCCTCGACGACGTCGCACTGCGCATGAAGCAGGAGCCGACTTCGACGGCCATCGTCATCGGTTACAACGACGATAAGGAGAACACGGGAGCGAATCACGATCTCGATCGCCGCCGCGCCGAAGCGGTCCGCGATTACCTCGTCAGCCGCCACGGCATCGACCCGTCGCGCATCACGGTCGAAGGCCGCGACGCCCGCGAGCCGATCGGCGACAACACCACCGCGGAAGGCCGTCTGCGCAACCGCCGCGTTCAGATTCGCCTGATGCTTCCGTAGTCCTCATCCACAGCTACAACGTCGAAAGGCAGCCGCAAGGCTGCCTTTCTTTTTGTCTACGTCATCTGCGGATTACGGGATCTCGATCTCGGGATCGTCGTCGCGGCGGCGATAGAGGATGGCCAGCTTGCCGATCGTTCCCGCCACCTCCGCATCGCACGCCTTCGCCAACTCCTCGGCCAGCGCTTTCCGTTGCGAGGAGTCGTCGTTGTCGATGCGGACTTTGATCAGTTCGTGCGAGGCCAGCGAACGCTTCGTCTCCTCGATGACCGAGGGGCTGGCGCCGGCGCGGCCGACGCGAACGACCGGCTCGAGCGCATGCCCGAGGCCTCGAAGAAACTGCCGTTGCTTGCCGGTGAGCGCCATGAGCGGCGCATGGTAGCAGAGGGCTACTGGCGCGTCGCGGGCGCGTCCTGCATCGGCAGTTTCGCCAGCTTTGCTTTCAGCGCGGCGTAACGACGCTGCGCCGTGGGCGACGGGTAAAAGGTCCAGATGCCGATCGCGCGAACGCCCTGGGCATTCGTGGCTTGGACGACGACGATCTGCCGGTCCTCGGCTGGCTTCGCTCCCAGCGTCAGCGTCAGGCGATGCGAAGCCGGGTCGTATGCAGTGTCGACCGGCGTGCCGCCGAGGAGCGTTGCGTGGATCGAAGCAGGATCGATCTGCGCATCGTCAAGAGATGCGGACAGCGTCATTTGATCGGCTCCCAGCACGCCGTCAACAGCGGGCGAGAGGTCGTGCCACGCGAGCGTCGGCGCCCCGAGAGCCGATCGAACGTCTTCAAGCGACATGCTGCTGACCATCTTCAGCCGGCCGAGTTTCATCGGATCGGTGGTGCGCGTATTCGGCCGCAGCCAGCTGACGAGGCCTGCCACATAGCCTGCACGCCTCGCCGCAGCGGTGACGCTGTTGTCGTAGTTGCCGTAGGGATAGGCGATGAATCGCACGGCGTGATCGATGTGCGATTCGATGACGCGCCGGCTTTCGTCCAACTCCGCAGTGAGGAACTTGTCATAGTCCGCATCGGTCATTTCCGGATGCGACTTTCGGAGCAGGTCTGCGTGCGACATCGTGTGGCCTTCCACGTCCACGCCTCCGGCCGAGAGTTCTTCGATCTGCTTCCATGTCAACGCATGGGAGCCTTGGCCGACGATCTTCGGATAGACGTAGAGCGACCACGGATAGCCGAGGCGCTTCAGCATCGGATACATCACCGTGTAGTTGCAGCGCCAGCCGTCGTCCGAGGTAATGGCGACAGCGTTCGGTGGCAGCGACGGCTTCTTGCCGTTGACGTAGTCGGCCAGGTCGGCGATCGGAATGACGTCGTATCCGGCGACGGCCAGATAGCGCATTTGATCCTCGAAGTCTTCGCTGCTGACCGCCCATCCACGCGTGGGGACGGGATCGACCTCGTGGTAAGCGAGGATGATCGTGTCCTGAGCGATGGCCGAGGCAGTGAGAACCAGAGTGAGTGCGGCGATGTGGGCGAGGCGCACGAGGCGCGAAAGTGCAATCGAAATGCCTCAGCAAGTTCGCACCGCGGCTTGGTACGTGCGTTTCTGTCGGTGGAACCTTGGGCAGCCAGCGCGGGCGGCCGTGCCGGCTACTGCTTCGGCGCGCGCTGGAGTTGTGTACGCGTCGGCATCCCTGATCCGCCGCCGCCCGCGCTCACTACGACCGGTGCGCCGGACTGTACCTGCGGCGCTGCATCGGCGGGCGTGACGTGCTGCGGATCGGTAAAGAGGGACGGCGTGACCGGCAGGACCGGCGCCGGGAGCTTGAAGATCCAGCTTGCTTCGATCCGTTTGCCGGACTTCGCGTCGGTCGCCCAGATCAGCGCGCGCTGGTAGGTTCCCTTCAGCGCGTCCTTCACCGCGGCGACGGAGATCGCGCCTGTGCGCGGATCGTACGAGAACGGGAGTGATCCCGGCACCGACAGGAGCGCCATGCCGACCGACTTCGGATCGATGTTCTTGTGATCGGGGATCCTGGCGGAAACCATCAGCGTCTGTCCGGGATCGGAAATGACGCCGGGCTGCGGAGTCATCTCATCGACGCGCATCGATCCCGCGCCGAGATAGCGGCGGAAGCTGACGAAATCCATTTTCTTTTCGACGACCATGCGCCGCATGCGCAGCGGATCGCTGCCGCGGCGCACTTTGCCGGCCTCGCATGTCAGCGCGGCCCCGTAACCCGCGCGGCCGACGCTGTCGACGAGATAGTGGTCGTAGTCGCCGAAGGGGTAGGCGATGAAAAGGACCGGCTTGCCGGTGGCGTGCTCGATCATCCGCTTGCTGTCGATCAGCTCGCGCGACAGCCAGTTCGAATACGCGCGCTGATCGAGCTCGGTGTGGCGGCGGCGCGTCAGGAAAGGATGCGTGAGCGAGTGGCTCTCGATGTCGACACCGGCGTCCGACATCTCGCGAACCTGTTTCCACGTCAGCGCACGAGCAGTCTGTCCGATGATGTTCGGATAGACGAATACCGTGAACGGGAATCCGTAGCGCTTCATCTCCGGAAAGACTTCGGTGTACGTGCTGCGCCAGCCGTCGTCGATGGTCACAACGATGGCGTTCTTCGGAAGTGAGTTGCGTTTGCCGGTGACGTAGTCGTAGAGATCGCGCAGTGGAATTACGTTGTAGCCGGTCATTGCCAGGTAACGCATCTGCTGGCGGAATGTCTCGCGCGAGACTTCCATGCGCGGATCCTGCGGCGATTCGACGATGTGGTAGCAAAGCACCGTCGCGCCGATGTTGTCGGAAGGAGAAGGGGGAGGAGCAGCGGCTGCAGCGAGGCCGGAGAAAAGGATGGAAATGAGTGCTGCCGTCAACGCCCGCGCGGCCATGGATGCTCCCGAATGAGTAAAGGTCCCGATGAAGAAGTCGCCAAATGCAACATAGATACCGAACGGATTGGATTGCTGAAGCGAGGGTTATTGTAGATGGTTCATCGGCGGAGCACCCAGATTTTCTTTCGTCCTGACGAGGCCGGCGAAATCTGCGGACCGATTTGACCGTTCCTCAGCCCCGGGTTAGAGTCACGCACTTTTACGGAGGCCGTTCGGTTCATGGATCGCCAGCAACGCAGAGACCTGAAACACGATAAGTTCGTCGACGAGATCGGTTCGTTGTCGACGCGGGCGCGCGAAAATCAGCGCCTTCTTTTCACCATTGCGGCAGCGGCCGTGATCCTGGCCGTGCTCGGTTACGGCATCTATTTCTACCGCGCCAACCGCGAAGAGAAAGCGCAAATCGCCCTCGGCACGGCCATCGAGACGATGGAGTCGCCGCTGATCGCCGCCCCCGGCGCCCAGCCTGCCCCGGGCGCGAAGTTCAAGACCGAACCTGAGCGCACCGCCGCCGCGGAGAAACAGTTCAAGGATGTCGAGGCATCCCACGGGGGCACCGTCGCCGCGGACGTGGCCTCCCTCTACCTTGCCCGCGTCGCCGCCGACAAGGGCGATGTCGCCTCGGCACGCACACGTCTGCAGAAGTTCGTGAGCGATCATCCCAAGCACCTGCTGGTGGCAGGCGCGCGCTACAGCCTTTACCGGCTTCGCATCGACGGTGGCGAAGCGTCGCAGGTCGCACAGGAGCTGCAGGCTGAGATCGCCAAACCGGAGCCGGCGCTGCCGGCCGACTCGCTGCTGGCGCTTCTGGCGCACTCGTTCGACGTACAGGGCAACAGCCAGAAATCGAAGGAGACGTATCGCCGCATCGTCACCGAGTTCCCCGACTCGCCGTACGCGATCGACGCGCAGCGGAAGATGGGACCGGCGTAGGCGAAGGCAAAACCGAATGTTGAATGTTCAATGGTGAATGTTCAATGTTGAATGAGACAGGCGACGAGTAGTGCGTTCTTTCATTCAACATTGAACATTCAACATTCAACATTCAACATTGCCTTTGACGTTCACCTCCTCGCGCTGATCATCCTCATCGCGTGGGTGATGGCGCTGATCCGCACGGTCGTCAATCTCTCGCTAATCCCCAGCCTTCGCGCTGATATGCAACCCGCCGGCGAGCCGCTGGTGAGCGTGATCATCCCGGCGCGCGACGAGGCGCACATCATCGAACGGACGGTGCGGGCCTTGCTCGCGCAGACGTATGCGAACCTCGAAGTGATCGTCGTTAACGACCGATCCGCCGACGGCACGGGCGACATCGTCCGCGCCATCGACGACGTTCGGCTGACGGTGATCGACGGCGTCGAACCGCCGGCTGGATGGCTCGGCAAACCGTGGGCGCTGCATCAGGGGAGCCGTGCCGCGCGCGGCGAGCTGTTGCTGTTCGTCGACGCCGATCTCATTTACGCGCCGCAAGCACTCGCGGCCGCAGTCGCATACCAACAAGCGCGCGGCGTCGCGCTTCTCTCGCTCTTTCCGTTCCTGGAAATGCGCGGCTTCGGCGAATACGCCTCGATGCCGATGATGCCGATGGTCTTTTATACCTTCCTTCCGACGTGGATCTCGAACCGCACGCGATTCGCACGCCTGGCCCTCGGCGGCGGCACAGGGAACCTGGTCGTACGCGAGATTTACGAAAAAAGCGGCGGCCATGAGGCACTCAGCGATGCCGTCGTCGATGACATCGCTCTGGCCCGGCTGATCCGGCGAAACGGCTGGACGACCGAAATCGTCCGCGCCGAAAACCTGGTCTCGCTGCGCATGTACCGAGGACTTCGCGAAGTGATCGATGGCTTCACGAAGAACACGTTCTCGGCGCTCGGCCGCAACTACGTCGCCGGATTTCTCGTCGTGGCCGGCTGCGTCATCTTTCACATCCTGCCGTACGTGCTGGCGCTGACCGGCGATCGCATCAGCATCGCCACGATCGTCATCATCAGCGTCACGCGGCTGATCCTCTTCCGCGCGCTGCGCTATCGACTCGACGCTGCGATTTTTCTGCATCCCGTCATGGCCGCGATCTGGACGTGGATCTTCATCCGCTCCATCTGGCTGACCGGAATCCGGCGCAAATTGCTCTGGCGCGGGCGCACCTACGACGCTCGCGGAACGCAGTTCGGCGCCGAGCGGCGATGATTCTTGCAAGCTGAAGCGCGAAGGAGAGTTGTAAATGACTGAAAAGCCTTTTCTGACCGACGTTCAGGAGCTCCGCCGCCGCGCGCGGCAGCACATCGAAGAAGGAGCCGTGACGGACGCGTACCGCGCCGACCGCGAGACCGTGATCAAGCTGCTCAACGAGGCGCTGGCCACCGAGATCGTTTGCGTGCTGCGCTACAAACGGCACTACTTCATGGCCCAGGGCATCCACGCCGATCCGATCGCGCAGGAGTTTCTGCAGCACGCGAACGAGGAGCAGGGACATGCCGACCAGATCGCCGGCCGCATCGTGCAGCTCGGCGGCGCGCCAAATCTGAATCCCGAGGGGATTCTGATGCGGTCGCACTCGGAGTATGTCGAAGGGCAGAACCTGGTGGACATGATCCGCGAAGACCTCGTCGCCGAACGCGTGGCGATCGACTCGTACACGGAGATGATTCGCTACATCGGCGAGGACGACTACACCACGCGCCGCATGCTGGAAGGCATCCTCGCGGTAGAGGAGGAGCACGCGGACGATCTCTCCAGCTTCCTCGCCGATCTCGATAAGGATTGGAAGACACGCGATCGGACGACTGGGTAGTCGGGGTGTGGGGAGTAGGGGGTGGGGTGTGGGAGAAAAGCCCCGTCTCGTCTCCGCTCGCTGCCCTCGCGACGTGCTCCCACACCCCACACCCAACCCCCCACGCCCCTCTCAGGGAATGTGATAAGTTTTGAGCCGTTGTTGCTGCCCTAAACGCAATGTCACAACCTGCCGAGCGCCACGCCCAGCTCCTCGATCAAATCATCCAGCCATTCGATCTGACGCACGATTTCGGACGCAAACGCGCGTACGAGGCGGCCATCGAGTATGCGCGGAAGAACCTTGTCGAGGATCCGCACTGCAACGATTTCCTCAATGCCGCCGCCAAGCGCCTCGGATTTGCCGCGGTGAACTTCGATACGCTCGAAAGCCGCGTCAAGCTCCCCAAGAACGCCTGGCTCGACGTCTGGATCTCCGACGAGGACGACGAAGTCGCCTTCACCGGCACGCGTGAAGGCATCCAGTACATGATCGACCTCCTCACGCAGCTTCGCGACGCCAGCGATCCCGAGCAGCACATCCATCTCGATCAGGGCATATCGCCGATGACGGACAGCTCCGCGAATCTCGTGCTCTTCAAAGAGGAAGAGAGCTGGTTCACGGGCGAGGGCGATGAGAGCGAAGCGGATGATTACCCGGAGCGCGATATCGATCCGAAGCAGATCTACGCGATCCAGTTCATCCACTATCCGCCCGACGATCTTCCGATCAGCGCGCACCGCCTCTATCGCGTCATCAAAGTCGAGCAGGACCAGGGTTACTCCGCGAGTGTGAAAGAGTTCGGCGGCTCCGAGAACCGCTACTTCCGTTTCACCTTCGTGGCCGACAACGACGAGAAGTTCACCTACAGCTTCCATCTCGACGATCCCGCCGTGAACTACTTCACGCACCGCGAGATCCTGAAGCTGGCCATGCGCGCCGTGTAGCGCGATAAACTCCGCGGTTCAATGATCCGGCAGATTGCAGTCATCGGGACCGGCACGATGGGGCGCGGGATCGCGTACCTTGCGGCGGCGGCGGGATATGAGACCGTCGTTCATGATGCCGATCCCGGCGCGCTCGATGCGGCGAAGGCGTCGATCGACTCGACGCTCGCGAAGGGCGTTGAGCGCGGCAAGGTGACATCCGAGGCTGCGGCGGCGGCGAGCGCGCGAATTCACCTGTCGCAGGATCTGGAGCCGGCGGTGCATGGCGCCGATCTCGTCATTGAGGCGGTGCCGGAAGATGTCGATCTGAAGAAGAACCTATTCGCGCAGGCGGATCTCTTTTGCGGCGAAGAGACCATCCTCGCCACCAACACGTCATCGATCTCGATTTCCGATCTCGCGCAATCGG
>DASYJY010000002.1:0-7962 GCA_035995985.1 Thermoanaerobaculia bacterium
GTTTTGCGACGCGCGGCACTTTGGAATCGTGCAAACCCTGACCGCGCAAATCCGACAGGATCGCGGCCTCGGCACCTTTGATGGCATTGCGGACGCGCTGATGATTCGGGTCGAGATTCTCGGCCGCCTTGAGCAGCCTCTGCGCTTTCTCGTACTCGCGGCCGCGCATCGATTGCTGCGCGCGCGCGATCAGCGAAACGATCTCGTCGTCCTCGGAGAACTCCTCGAACGGCGCAGAGTCGGGATCAGTCCTCGCCGCCGTCGGAAGTACCACGATCGTAGGATCGGTCAGCTTCACGTAGCCTTCACGCGTCAGGTGAAAGACGGCCGACGCGACGTTGAACGATGACGAGCGGCTCTCCAGCACGAGTTCCGCGAGCGAACGTTTCCCGTCGATTGCGTTGATGACCATGCGTTGCGCGTCATCCTCGAGCTCTTCCGGCGGAATCTCTTTCACGATTGCCGGTATCAATCCTTCGTGCCCGATCAGCGTGTGAATGCGGTTCCACTCGTCGACGCGGCGCGTTCCTTCCATGATCAGGCCGGTGACGTCGACCTGCAGCGGGATCATCTCCATCTGCGGCAGCTCGTCGTCGGCGAACTGAAAGTCGCCTTCGTTCCAGAGAAAGATGTCGTAGATTTCTTCCTCGGCCTTCAATCGCATCAGGCGCTGCAGATCCTCCTCGGTGATGACGTCGATCATCACCAGGATTTTTCCGAGCAGGATGCGCGACTGCGCCTGCACTTCCATCGCCTTCATCAGCTCCGGCTCGGTGATGTAGCCGTGGCTCATGAGGAACTGCCCGAGGTATTCGCGCGGGTCGTTGGAGGCGGAGGAGATGACGCGGCCGTTTCGAAAAAAGATCTTCTTCTCGGTGCCCTTGTTGCGGACGCAGAGCGTGCCGGTTTTCTGTCCAAGGCTCAGCCATTGGAGCAGATCGCCGGGAAGCATCGTTTTGAGATTGCCGCTGACGCTCATGATTGGAAGGTGAGGAAAAAAGGGGATGAATTATACGGGCGGCCGGATTGCGCCCGCTATCATTGCCTGCAATGGCGGATGAGAAGCTTTTTTTCGATGCGGACGATCTCGACGCGCGCAACTTCGATGCCGCCACCGACCTCGGCGAGCCGGGCGCGTTTCCGTTCACGCGCGGCCCGCAGCGCTCGATGTATCAAGGCAAGTTGTGGACGATGCGCCAGTACGCCGGCTTCTCGACTGCTGCCGAATCGAACAAGCGTTATCGCTATCTGCTCGAGCGCGGGACGACCGGACTCTCGGTCGCGTTCGATCTGCCGACGCAGATCGGGATGGATTCCGATGATCCGCGCGCTCGCGGCGAAGTGGGCAACGTCGGCGTGGCCATCGATTCGATCGAGGACATGGAGCTGCTCTTCGACAGCATCCCGCTCGATCGCGTGTCGATTTCGATGACGATCAATGCGCCCGCGTCGATTCTGCTGGCGCTGTTGCTGGTGGTCGCCGAACGGCGCGGCATCGCGTGGACGAAGCTCTCCGGCACGATCCAGAACGACATCCTGAAAGAGTATGCGGCCCGAGGGACGTATATCTTTCCGCCGTCGCCGTCGCTGCGCATCGTCACCGACATCTTCGAGTTCTGCGCGACGGAGGTGCCGCGATGGAACACGATCTCTGTCTCCGGCTATCACATCCGCGAGGCCGGCTCGACGGCGGTGCAGGAGGTGGCGTTCACGCTCGCGAACGGATTGCAGTACGTGCAGGCGGCCGTGGAGCGCGGGCTGGACGTCGATGCATTCGCGCCGCGCATTTCGTTTTTCTTCAACGCGCATAACGATTTTCTCGAAGAGATCGCGAAGTTCCGCGCGGCGCGAAAGTTGTGGGCGCAACTGATGCGCGAGCGCTACGCGCCGAAGGATCCGAAGTCGCTGGCGCTCCGTTTCCACGCGCAGACGGCCGGCTCGACGCTAACGGCGCAGCAACCGGAGAACAATGTCGTCCGCGTGGCCTACCAGGCGATGGCGGCGGTACTCGGCGGCTGCCAGTCGCTGCACACGAACTCGCGCGACGAAGCGCTGGCGCTGCCGACCGAGGATTCGGCGAAGATCGCGCTGCGCACGCAGCAGGTGCTCGCGCACGAGACGGGCGTGACGCACTTCGCCGATCCGCTGGCCGGCGCGTACGAGATCGAGTCGCGCACGCTCGACATTGAGTGCGAAGCGCGCGCTCTAATCGAGCGCATCGACGCGATGGGCGGCGCGCGTGAGGCGATCGAATCCGGCTTCGTGCAACACGAGATTGGGGAATCCGCCTACCTCGCGCAACGCGCATTGGAGGAGAAGCGCGCCATCGTCGTCGGCGTGAATGAGTTCGTCGACGATGGCTCGGCGACGTTGCCGATCATGTCGATCGATGAATCGGTCGAACGTGATCAGGTGGAGCGTGTTCGCGCGTTTCGCGCGAATCGAAAGGACGGCACGGCGGCGCTGTCGTCACTCGATTCCGCGGCTCGCGAGGGCCGGAACCTGATGCCGCTGATCGTCGAGTGCGTCCGTCAGGACTGCACGGTTGGGGAAATCGTCTCGAAGTTGAAAGAGACGTTCGGCGAGCATAAGGATCAGGGGTTCTGATTCCAGAAAGGCTTCTCACCACAGAGACACAGAGAACACAGAGTCTCTGTGCCCTCTGTGTCTCTGTGGTGAGAAGCCTTTTCGTTATTCGAGGCCGACTGCCGATCGCACCCGCAACTCCAGCGCATTCATCTCGCCGGAATCCGTTTCGTGGTCGTAGCCGAGGGCGTGGAGGATTCCGTGGAGGATCAGGTAGCGAACTTCCGTCGCGAGCGAATGCTTCTGGTCTGTCGCCTGACGGCGGGCCTGATCGATCGAGATGACGATGTCGCCGAGGGGGCGGCCAGTCGCGTTTGGATCGGCGTCGGAATCGTCGGCGGGGAAGGTGAGGACGTCCGTGGTTTTGTTCTTTTTGCGGAACTTGCGGTTGAGGTTGCGCATTGCGTCGTCGTCGACGATGGCGATGGAGACTTCGTGGATGTTGTCATCGACGCGAAGCGCGATCAGGACGCGGCGGACGAACTCGGCGATCTCGCGGCGGCTGAAGCGGGGGACGGCCGGGCCGGTGACTTCGACGTTCGTCAAGCCTTGCCCTGCTTCTCGGCGGACTCGCGCTCTTTGTCGGCGCGGTCGTAGGCCATGACGATGCGCTGCACGACCGGATGGCGGACCACGTCGCGGTCGGAGAAATCGAAGAACTTGATGCGGTCGATCTCGCCGAGGATCTGGCGGACAACTCGAAGGCCCGACTTGCTGCCGGTGGGGAGATCGACCTGCGTCACGTCGCCGGTGACGACCGCTTTCGCGCCGAAGCCGAGACGGGTCAAAAACATCTTCATCTGCTCGGGCGTGGTGTTCTGCGCTTCGTCGAGGATGATGAAGGCGTCGTTGAGCGTGCGGCCGCGCATGAAGGCCAGCGGCGCGATTTCGATCACGCTGCGCTCCATCAGCTTCTCCACTTTCTCGAAGCCGATGATGTCGTAAAGCGAGTCGTAAAGCGGACGCAGATACGGATTCACTTTCTCCGCGATGTCGCCGGGGAGGAAGCCGAGGCGTTCGCCGGCTTCGACGGCGGGGCGGCAGAGGACGATGCGCTTCACAGATTTGTCGGCGAGCGCGCCGGCGGCCGCCGCGACGGCGAGAAAGGTCTTGCCGGTTCCCGCCGGGCCGATGCCGAAGGTGATGTCGTTGTCCTGGATCGACTGCAGGTACATCTTCTGCGCAACGTTGCGCGGCGTGACCACACGGCGCACCGAAGCCTGGACGGCGTCATCGGTAAAGAAGTCGACGATGCTCGCTTCTGGGCGATCCTGCAGCACGCGCATGCCGGTGTGGATGTCGGAGCGCTTGAGCGGATAGCCCTGCTCGATCAGCTGCTGCATCTGCGCGAGCAGTTTCTCCACCGGCGCCACGTTCTCGGGCGCGCCGGTGACGAAGATTTCGCCGCCGCGCGAGGAGATCTTGACCTTGAACTCGTCTTCGAGCATGCGCAGGTTTTCGTCGTGATTGCCGAAGAGTGTGTGAGTTCCTTCGTCGTCGAGTGTCAGTTCCATTCAAATCCTTTTATATGCGTCATCTGCGGATCAATACCTGGCCATTTCGGGCTCGATCTCGATCGCCCAGCGATCGATGCCGCCCGCGAGCGACAGCGCGTCGAATCCTTGTTGCGACAGCCACTGGCCGGCCATCATCGAGCGCATCCCGCCGTGACAGTAGAGAACTACCGGCCGGTCTCGGCTGAGCTCCGTCACGTGCTGCGGCAGCGTGTTCATCGGGATGAGCGTCGAGCCGTCGATCGAGCAGATGGCGGCTTCGCCTTCTTCGCGGACGTCGATCAGGGCTGGCGGATTGTCGCTGGCGAGGAGTTGCTGCAGTTCGGTTGGAGTGATTTCGCGAATGCTCATGATGTGAACAAGGTAATCCAGACTTCGCCATATTCGGCGCGGCGGAACGCTTTCAATTTTTTCGGTTCGATGGTGAACGGCTCGCTGCGGCGTTGATGCTCGATGGCAACGAGCGCGCCATCGTTGAGGATGTTCGCGGTGTCGATCGTGGCAAGCAAATCGTCGTAGCGGCCGAACGAGTATGGCGGATCGGCGTAGATGACATCGAAGAACCGGCCGCGCAGACGCGGGATTTCCGCGAAGACGTCGCCGGCGATGGCGGTGACCGGCGCATCCCACTCGTCGGCGAGCTGTTTGATCGTAGCGACGCTCTTTCGATCCTGCTCGATGGCGGTGGCCGAGGCCGCGCCGCGCGAGATCGCTTCGAAGGAGAAGACGCCGCTGCCGGCGAAGAGATCGAGAAAGTGCGCGCCGTCGATGCGCGGACCGGCAATGTTGAAGAACGCCATGCGTGCGCGCTCCGAGGTAGGACGAGTCTCGCGCGGCGGAACGGGAACGCGGCGGCCGCGCAACGTGCCGGAGGTAACGCGCAGCGTGTTCAGCGGCTGGCCGCTCCCGGCGTTCCGATGAAGTAGTTGTAGAGGTCCTTCACGTCAACGTAGATCGTCGTGGGCTGGCTGAGGCAGCGCAGCTCGACGATCTTGTCGCTCACCACGCGCACGACTTTGTAGATCTTCTTATCGTCGCCGACGAGTTGATCGCCGGCCTTCGGCATGTAGCCGGCCACGCTGTTCGTCACGCCGCGATCCTGATAAATCGCGCGCAGCAGATCCTGAAGCGGCACGACCTGATCGGAGAGCGCCTTCGGCATCGTGGCCATCGGATCGAACTGCCGCTCGACGAAATGCTGCTGCGCGTCATACGCGCGCAGCAGCGAACGCCGCGTGTCGCGCGGCTTGCTCAGCTCCGAATCACGCACCGAGGCCAATGCGGAAGGGGAAATTGAATGGAGATAGCTGTGAAGCGCGTCGTCGGGAATGATGAGCTTCTTCCGGATCGTGCCGCCGGTGCCGCGGACTTCGACGACTACGAGTCCGCCTTCGAAGATCGAGATTCGCTGGTACACGTCGGTCGTCGTCGCGCTGTAGTCGACGAGCGGCCGCGGCAGATGTCCATCGATGCGCTGCGGACCGATTGCCTGCCTGCTGCCGGCGAGCTCCGGGATGTCGTACTTGGCCAGTTTCTTTCGCTCGCGCTCGGGAAGCGGAATCGCGATCGCGCCGCCGAGGGGCGCTTCGTCGACCTGGCTGATGTCATGCGTGGGATTCGGCGGCGGTGCCGGCTGCGGCGTTTGGGACTGCGCCGCGGCGAGGAGGAGCACTGCGAGTGGGAGGAAGCGGTGCATGCGAGTCGATTCGTGGACGAGTGCCTCTAATCTACTAATCCACTAATCGACTGACCCCTGCGAATCAAGGTACTTGATCGCCATCTCCCGCGCAAACGTCTTCGCCTCGGAATGCGGAATCTCGCCGGTGAAGACGGCCTCGCGCGTTCGTTCCAGCGCCTTCGCGACGTGCGGGCCGAGGGGAACTTCGAGATCGTTGCCGCGCAGCGGGAGCTTGAAGGACTGGAACTCCTGAAATCTCTCCACGTTCGCCTGTTCCTCCGGCATCGCCGCGGCGACGATGCTGAGCATTTCGGGCGAGGCGTGTTTAAAGAGCCGGAAGCGCTGGTGATCGGACTTCGTCTCCAGGAGCGCGTCGGTGAAGCGCGGCAATTCGTTCGCGAGCTGGACGATGTTGCGCGCCCGCTTCTGCGAGAACCCCGATCCTTCCAGATCGACCGGCGATGCGTTGCCGTGAAGCAGCGCGGCCGTGTACATCACCTGCCGGTCGAGGTTCGTACCGTTCAGCGCATGCGCCGTTCGCTGCAGGCGGTCTTCGAGATCGCGATCGAACGGACGTTTTCCAAACAACACCGCGAGCACTCCCGCCGCGCTCAACGCCGCGACGGCGTTCGGCGCCGATTCTTCTTCGAATGCGAGGAACAGCTCGCGCCAGATCCGTTCGCGTGCGATCGACTCCAGCGCGCCTTCGGCGACGGCGCGGTCGAGCAAGCGCGCTGTGCCGGCTTCGAGTGAGAAGCCGAGGCGAGTAGCCAGGCGGACGGCGCGAAAGATGCGCGTCGGATCGTCGATGAAACTCTGGTCGTGCAGCACGCGGACTGCCATCGCCGCCAGATCGCGCTCGCCGCCGGATGGATCGTGCAACTCGCCGGTGGTGAGGTCGAGCGCCATGGCGTTGATCGAAAAATCGCGGCGGAGAAGATCGTCCTTCAGCCGGCCGGCGGTGACGGTCGGCAATGCGCCGGGCGAGCGGTAGCGCTCCTTCCGCGCCGTGGCGATATCGATCTCCGGCAACCCCTCGGCGGTGATTTTGTACGTGAGAAATTGCGGGAACGAACGCAGCCGTCCGTTGATCTTTTTCGCCACGGCGCGGGCCAGCGTCGAGACGCCGTCTTCGAGTGTCAAGTCGATGTCGACGACGTCGTGGCGCCCGAGGAGGAGATCGCGCACGGGACCGCCGACGAGAAATGGCCGCAGCTCCTTTTCGGCCGCGACTTCCTTGACGATTTCGAGACCGCGCTTCTGCGCGTTGGGGAGGTTTTCGAGAAGGATCATTGAAGGATGGACTCGTAAAGTTCGATCAGCGCCCGGGCGCGGTGCCGCGGCCTGAATTTCGAAGCAGTCTGTTGGGCGGCGGCCGTCTTGCTATGACGGAACTCCGGCTTAAACAGGGCGGCTAGTATCGCATGAGTCCATTCGTTCGGATCGCCGGGCGGAACGAGCACGCCGGTGCGCCCTTTCTCGAGCCGCTGCACGTTGATCGCCGTTCGCGAGGCGATGACTGCCGTTCCCGCGACGATGGCCTCAGCGACGAAGCCATCGAAATCATTTTCGGTCATGGCCGGATCGACCCACACATCTACGCCGCGTAGATCATCGGGCGAGGGGGCGGCGTCGAAGAGCAGCCAGTCGACGTCGTCGCGGTATCGCTGAATGCGCGCCGCGGTCTGCTCGATGATGTTGCGGAGTTGCGGACGCGCGAAGGTGCCGACGGTCGGTCTGCCCGGCAGTTTCTCCACGGACGCGAAGTATTTTTCGTCGACCGCCTCAGGGATGAATGCGTTCGCGGCGTCCTTCAACGGCGTGATGACGTGCTCCGGTTGCGCCGTTCGCCGAAAGCGCCGGCGGCGCGGATGCACGTTGCTGACATACGGCAGCAGCTTCACATCGACGCGCATGTCGTCCGGCGCGTAAACGTGGATCAAATCGGCGTCGTCCGCTTCGCCGATGCGCACGTCGTGTTCCGCCGAAAGCGACGCGAAATCGATCCGCTGCGATTTGCGCTCGTACTCGGAAGCGCCAGGAAGAACGAGCTGCGCGATGATCACGATGCGGACCTTATGACAAGTTGAGCACAGGCTATCCTTCGCGCGCTTCGGATGACGCTCATCCTTTATTTCCTCACCGCCGCCGTGCTCCTCGGCATCGCGCACGCTTGCATCTCGC
>DASYJY010000003.1:0-20232 GCA_035995985.1 Thermoanaerobaculia bacterium
GTTGACGATCTCCTCGACGCGGCGGAGTTGCTCGTCCGAGGGCGCCTGGTGATAGGTGTAGTCGAAGCGCAGACGATCCGGCGCGACGAGCGAGCCCGCCTGCTGCACCGTTTCGCCGAGGACGTCTTTGAGCGCCTGGTGAAGCAGGTGCGTGGCCGTGTGATTCGCGGTCGTGTCGAGGCGCGTCGGTTTCGGAACCGAAGCCCGGACATTCGCGTTGAGCGTGAGATGTCCTTCGTCGACGCGGACGCGCGAGACGATCAGGTCGCCGACCGGCTTCTGCGTGTCGAGCACCGTGGCCCGGCCGCCGTCCCATTCCAGCGTGCCGATGTCGCCGATCTGACCGCCGGACTCGGCGTAGAACGGCGTCGGAGAAATCACGACTTCGCCCTCGGAGCCGTGATGAATGGCGTCCTGCTCCCTGCCGGCGATGACGATCGCCTTCACGCTCGACGGAACGTCACCATATTGATCATAGCCAACGAACTCGATCGGGCCGGTCTTGTCGGCGATCGGCGCAAACACCTCGGCGCCCGCCGACATCTGGAACTTTGATCCCGCCTTCGCCTTGGCGCGCGCCGCGGTCATCATCGTTTCGAAGCCTTCGCGATCGAGGGCGACGCCTTCGTCTTGAGCGATCTCCTCGATCAGCTCGTACGGAGCGCCGTATGTGTCGTAAAGCTGAAAGATTTCTGGTCCAGACAGTACGGTCTCACCCCGTTGACGGATCGTGTCAACAACTTGGCCGATTCGATCTGTCGTTGATTCGATCGTGTTTGTGAAACTCGCCTCTTCCGCTTTCAAGGTCGCAAGGATCCGCTCGCGATTCGTGGCTATCTCTGGGTACGCGTCACCCATACCCTCGATAACGTCAGGCAGAAGATCCTGAAGGAGCACAAAAACTTCGCCACCTTTTCCTGAACGCACATCGAGTTTTCGACCAAATCTCAGTCCTCGGCGAATAATCTTTCGCAGCACATATCCTCGTCCATCACGCGCTGGCATAACACCATCGTTGAGAAGGAACGTGACCGCACGAGCATGATCACAAAGCACTCGAACGGCAGTGTCTAGTTCATCTTCCATGCGTCCGCGATATTTGTAGCCACTCACCGCCTCAATCTTCGCGATGATTGATTTGAATAGGTCGATGTCATAGTTCGTAGCCGCGTTCTGAAGCACGCTCGTGATCCGCTCCAGCCCCATCCCCGTATCGACCGACGGTGCCGGCAGCGGCGTCAAGACGCCCTCGGCGCTGCGGTCGTACTGCATGAAGACCAGGTTCCAGATCTCCATCGTGTCGTCGCCTTCGCCGTTGACCAGCGCGGCCACGTTCTGGGACATATCGTCGCCGCGAAAGTAGTGAATCTCCGAGCATGGTCCGCACGGACCGGTATCGCCCATCGACCAGAAGTTGTCCTTCTTGCCGAAGCGCAGCACGCGGTCAGGCGACGCGCCGGCCTTCACCCACAGCGCCGCGGCTTCCTCATCCGCGGGGACGCCGTCGCCGCCTTCGAAGACGCTGAACCAGAGCCGCTCCACTTCCAGCCCCCAGACGTTGACGATGAGATCCCACGCGAACTTGATCGCCTCTTCCTTGAAGTAGTCGCCGAAAGAAAAGTTGCCGAGCATCTCGAAGAAGGTGTGATGGCGTGCGGTGCGGCCGACGTTCTCGAGGTCGTTGTGTTTGCCGCCGGCGCGCACGCACTTCTGCGAGGTCGTGGCGCGGTTGTAGTCGCGCGGCTCGCGCCCGAGGAAGACGTCCTTGAATTGATTCATCCCGGCGTTCGTGAAGAGGAGCGTCGGATCGCCCGCCGGCACGAGCGAGGAGCTGGGCACATGGCGATGTCCGTTCTTCTCGAAGTACTCGAGAAACTGTTTGCGAATGTCGTTGGTGGTAAGCATTGAGCGGATCGTAACAGCCTGGCTCCTGCGGTCAATTCTCGATCCGCAGATGACGCAGATCAGCCGAGATACTTCTCGCGCAGCGTCCGCAGGTGATGCAGTTCGTGCCCGGCTACATGAAATGCCAGTCCGCGCACGGACGCCTCGTATCCGTTGACGTTGCCGCGCCGCATCCACTCCTCGGCCTTCAGCGGTTCGAAGAGCGCGATCGTCGCGGCGCGCGTCACGCGATACGCGGTGATGAGTTGCGCAAGCGGCTGCGATTCGAAGCCGGTCGCGGCGACGTACTCGTTTTCGTCGAATCCCGGCAGCGGACGCGTGTCGCCGCGGGCGACGCAGAGTGCGCGATACGCGAAGATGCGCTCGTCGTCGATGAGATGGCCGATGATTTCCTTCACGGTCCACTTGCCTGGCGCATATCGACATCCGCGGATTGAGTCTTCGTCGAGCGATTGGAGAAGCGCGACCACTTCACGTCCCTGCACCGCGAGCGCGTCGATTGCATCGTCGCCGGAGACGTAGTCGATGTCGGACTTCGCGTACGGCGCGAACTCATCATCCGCCGGACGTCCGCTGATCATTTCGAGATCACCTCGCGCACCACGTCGCGCGCAAGCGTGCTGTCGTAGCCCTGACGAAAGAGATAGCCGACCAGCTTTTCGCGGATCGCATCGTCATCATTGCGGCGGCGAAGAATGGCAAGACGCTTTTTCGCGGAGACGACGGCGGCAGCGCGTTCATCGTGATCGGGAACGTCGAGAGCGCGCGCGATCGCGTCACTTTCCACTCCCGCCATCATCAGCTCGCGTTTGATGCGCGTACGGCCGATGCCTTTGCGGACACGTGTGCGCACGTAGGCGGCCGCAAAGCGATCGTCATCGAGCCACTTCTCGCGACGCAATCGCTCGATGGCAGCCTCGATCGCATCGTGCGGGAACTCCTTCCGATCGAGTTTCGCCCGCAACTCCGCTTCGCTGTTGAAGCGATAGTTGAGAATGCGCAGCCCCGCGATGTAACAGCGTTCGACGTCGTCCGGCACGCGCCGAGTCTAACGCGCGGCGCGCCGTCGCGGCGGTGCAGTCACTTCCACGAGAAGCGTCGCCGAGGCCGTGCCATCGGCCGCGGTGATCGTCGCCACTCCCGCCCTGATCGCACTGAGGCGCACCGATCCGGGAGCGGATGCGGAGGAATCGACTCGCACGATGCTTGGATCGGACGAGGTCAGCGTTACGCTCGCCGGAATCTGCGCGCCGAGCCACACAGCGTCGCCCGCTCCCGCCGTCATTCGCAGCGCGGGCGGATAGAACGCCAGCGACTGCACCGGCACCGCCGCTTCATCGTCATTGATCAGCGTGCCGAGCGCCGTCCCCTTCTTCACGGTGACCGGCCCCTGCACCGGATCGGTCGAGACGGTGAACGTCTTCGCCGGCTCAACGATCGAATTGCCGATGATCGTCACGTGACACGTCCCGCTGGTCTGGCCCGGCTCGAAGATGCCGGCACTTCCTCGGAGATAGAAATCGGTTCCGGCGTGCGCGGTCCCGTCGTGCGGCACGCACCAGGCGTAGACGCGTTCGGTCACCGGCTTGGAAAGGCGCAGCGGGAAGTCAACCGTGTGCTCGGCGTTGCCTTCCGGAACGGTGACGTCACCGATCGTGAATTCGGATCCGATTTCGTCCTCGGCGACGTGAATGATCGCAGTCGTCACCGATCCGGTGTCCATCACCGCGGCGCCGTCGCTGACGACGCCGATCGAGTGATCGGAGTCGCCGTTGAACACGCCGTCGTCCTGCAGGCGATGCGTGATCGTCTTCGTGGTCTGGCCCGGCGCAAACGAAACCTTCATCGCCAGCGGCTCGAGATTGCGCACGAATTCGCCGGGCGGCCAGTTCGGAAACGTCGTGTAGTCGAGATCGAAGGCGCGCGAAAGATCGCCGCTTCGCTCCAGCGTCACCGTCACGCTGCCGCCGTTCTCGGCCACGTCGTACACCGGCTGCGAGAAACGAACATACGACGCCGGATTCGCGCAGACGTAGGCGAACCCGCGAACCGTTCCCGATCCCGTGTTGTTGCGGATCTCGACCTGAACGTTGAAGCTTCCAGCGATCGGGAACACGTGATCGACGTCGCCGTGGCCGTGAACCACGGCGGCCGGAGTTCCGTCGCCGAAGTCCCACGTCAGGGTGTCGCACGCGTCGATCAAATACGGCGCCGGACACGGACCGGCATACAGCGGAATGAAGCAACTCCCCGCCCGCGGTGCGACGGAGAAGTGAATGGGCGTGTTCTGCAAGCACGGACTGCCGGCGTTGCAGACAGGCGAGTGAAAGTCGACGGTGTAGGACGAGGCTGGATTCGTCGCGCCGCAATCGGCGAAGGCGCGAACGGCGATCAGCAGGAGGAAGAGGGCGGCAGCGCGTCGCATGCCGAAGATACGCATGCCGCAACGCGAACGTCGCCGGCGAAGCTCCTACACCGTGTTCGAGAAATCGAACGGCGACTCATCCGCGAATGGATCGCCTTCGCCGGACACCGTCAGCCCCTGCTCCATCTCTTCGCGGGCCATGTCCGACGTCGACTGGATTCCCTGCAGCTTGAGCCGGAACTCGTCGGGATTCGAGGCGCGGCGTAGCGCTTCATCGAGCGTGATCAGGCCGTTCTTGTAGAGCACGTACAGCGATTGGTCGAATGTCTGCATGCCGTACTGCGACGTCCCCTGACCGATCGCGTCCTTGATCAGCTTCGTCTTCTCTTTGTTCTCGATGCAGTCCCGGATGAACGCCGTCGAGATCAAGACCTCGGCCGCGGGCACCCGTCCGAGTCCGTCCGCGCGCGGCAGAAGGCGCAGCGAGACGACGGCTTTGAGCACGGCCGCGAGCTGCAGGCGGATCTGCTTCTGCTGGTGCGGCGGGAATACGGAGATGATGCGATTGATGGTCTCGGTCGCGTCCATCGTGTGCAGCGTCGACAGCACGAGGTGGCCCGTCTCGGCGGCGGTGAGCGCCGTCTCGATCGTCTCGTAGTCGCGCATTTCGCCGACGAGGATGACGTCGGGATCCTGACGGAGCGCGGATCGCAATGCCTGAGAGAATGACTTCGTATCGACTTCGATCTCGCGCTGATTCACGATCGACTTCTTGTCGCGGTGCAGGAACTCGATCGGATCCTCGACCGTCATGATGTGTTCCGTGCGATGCGAGTTGATGTAGTCGATCATCGCCGCCAGCGTGGTCGACTTGCCTGATCCTGTCGTCCCCGTGCAAAGAATCAATCCACGCCGCTCCTCAGCGATCTTTTCGAGGATCACCGGCAGCATCAGCTCGCGGATCGAAAGGATCTTGACCGGGATGACGCGCAGGACCATGCCCACCGTGCCGCGCTGCTGAAAGATGTTGCAGCGGAAGCGGCCGAGGCCGGGAACGGAGTAGGCGATGTCGATCTCGTAGTTGTTCTTGAACTTCTCCTTCTGCCGCGACGACATGATGGAGAAGGCCATGGCAATCGTGTCTTCCTGCATCAGCCGCTTCAGTTCCACCAGCGGCAGCAGTTCGCCATCGACGCGGATGACCGGATGCGATCCGACCTTGATGTGAAGGTCCGACGCGCGCCGCTCGGCAGCAATTTTCAGCAGGTCATTGATATGCACGGGCTCTCCTAGGGAAGAGGGGCATTTTACACGTTAGCGCGCGAGCTGGCCGTCGAGGTAGGTGATCAGTTCTTTCAGTGCGTCGGCTGAGGGACCGGCCGTCTTTGCGTGATTCGGAGTATCGAAAAGTTCTGTCGTGAGTACCGCGTGTGCGGTGTGGTCGATCGGCAGCGCTCGAAACGTAATCTGCCTTCCAAAGGTGTCGATGAGCTTCTGCCGACGCGGTTCCGGCGAGATTTTGTCGGTCGTGAATCGGAAGGCCAGGATCGGCACGTTGCTGGCGCGAGCAGCTTTGATATCGCTCTGCGAGAGCGCCATCTTGCTCTCCTTGCCTTTCCCGAGCGTCGGCAACGCCGGCTGACTCATCACCACCGCCTTCACGTACGGCCGGTCGAGGAACGCGGGCGGCAGGTTGCCGCTCATGCACATTCCGATGACGCCCATTTTCTGCGACGGATGCCGGTTGTGAATCTCGTCACGCAACGCGCGAAGCGAGGTAATGACCGGCGAGGTTTCGTCGCGCTCGCCGTAGAAGTGTCCGCCAACCAGAACCTTGAGGGCATTGACGTTCGTCGAAGTCTTTCCCGGCGAGCCGACCAGGAGCGGCATGTAGATGGTGTAACCACGGGCGGCGAGGAGGCGCGCCAGATAGAAACACTGCGGCGTCATGCCCGGCAATTCGTGAAGCAGGATGATCGGCGGGCCGCCGCGCTCCGTGGACACGACGAAGACTCGGCGGCCGTCGAAATCGAACGAGGGGACAAGGTCGACTTCGCGGCGCGACAGGTCCGGAAGCGTTTTGTGGCTGGAGTGCGATTGCGCGGTCAGCGGAAGCGCGAGCAGGAGAAGCAGGAACGCCGTCGTAATTGATCGCATGCAGCAGTGTCTCTCAATCGATCGCGCGAATACAATCCGCGCCTCATGACGCTCAACCGCCACAACGATCTCTCGCTCCGCTACGTGCTCAACGTTCCCAGCGGCAAGCCGGACGACGCGAAGATGCCGCTCGTGATTGTGATGCATGGCCGAGGCGCCGATGCGAACGACCTCGCTGATCTGGCGCCGATGATCGATGACGGATATCGATTCGTCTTCGCCAATGCGCCGAAGAAGTTCGAGCCGGCGCCGGGCTATTCGTTCGGATATTCGTGGTTCGACGGCTGGCCGCCCGAGGGCGATTCGATCGTGCAGTCGCGCGAGAAGTTGCTCACGCTGATCGACGAATTAGCCGAACGCCATCCGACGCCCGAGGGGAAGATCGTGATCGCCGGATTTTCACAGGGCGGGATGATGGCCATCGACGTCGGTTTCCGGACCAGGCAGAAAATCGCCGGCATCGTCTGCATGAGCGGCGCGATCTACGAGGCCGGTCAGCCGCCGCTGCGCAAGCTGCCGGTGCTCATCGTTCACGGCACTGAGGACGACATGATTCCGCTCGGGGGCGCGCAACGGACACGGCTCGTGCTCGAAGAGAACGGCGTTGCGCCGGAGTACCACGAGTTCCCGATGGGGCATCAGGTGACGAACGAGTCGATGCTGGTGGTGCGAGCGTTTCTGCGGCGCGTGTTAATCGACTAGATCCACAACGCTTGCAGATCGATCTCGACCGCTTCGAATGGTTCGGCGCGCACGACGTCATCGCCGCCATAGTTGCCGGCAACGACCCATCGGCCATTTTCGAGCCGCAGCACCTCAAGCGTTTGATCGACAGGGTCGACCAGCCACACATGCTGGACCTGATGCTCCCGGTAAATCGGCAGTTTCTTCACCCGATCGATGCGCGCGGTGCTCGGCGATTGCACCTCGCACAACCAGTCGGGAGCGAGATCGAAGGACGCGGCATCGGGGAAGACCGGCATTCGTTCGCGCCGCCAGCCAGCGAGATCGGGAACGATGGCGTTGGCGCCGAGATGCAGTTCGGGCTGATCGATCATCCACCACCCGCTGGCTCCTGCGTCGCCGCTGTCGAATGCGTGACCGAGCTTCGCACCAAGTACGCTTCTCGCTCGCACATGTCTCGAAGCGGGATGCGGCGATGTGTACAGCACTCCGTCGATCAACTCGGCGACGAGGTTGTCCGGAACCATCAGCAGGTCCTCGTACGTCGCCGGTCGCGGCGCCAGTTCGGTCATTCGCGAAAATGATACCTCCGCGTCTCCGCGTCTCCGCGTGACAAAGCTATGATTCGCCGCCATGAACGATCGTTTCGCCGAGCTCTATCCGCAGCATCTTCAAACCGTCAAGCAGCGCCACGACAAGGCGCTGGCTGAAACCGGCTACGACCACATCATCATTTTCGGCGGCGAGATTCACATTCAGTTTCTCGACGACACGTACTATCCGTTCAAGGTCAATCCGCACTTCAAGGCGTGGCTGCCCATCGTCGACAATCCGCATTGCTTCATCGTCTACACCCCCGGCGAGAAACCGCGGCTCGTGTACTACCAGCCGGTCGACTACTGGTACAAGCCGGCCTCGGCGCCGCGCGGATACTGGACCGATCACTTCGACATCCGCGTCATCGACACGCCCGAAAAAGCGAACGAGCATTTCCCGAAAAACGGCCGCAGTGCGTTCGTTGGCGAGGCGAATGATGTGGCGCAGACACTCTTGTCTGCGGGCGATGCGAATCCCGAGGCGTTGCTCAACGCGCTGCACTTCGAGCGGTCGTGGAAAACAGATTACGAGATCGCCTGTTTGACCGAAGCCAACGTTCGCGGCGTGCGCGGACACCGTGCGGCGGCGAAGGCGTTTCGCGAAGGGAAGTCGGAGTTCGAAATTCACATCGACTTTCTCCTCCACTCCAGTCAGGCCGAGGAGGAGCTGCCGTACGGCAACATCATCGCGTTGAACGAAAACGCGTCGGTGCTGCACTACCTCAATCACATCCGCGAACAGCCGGGCGATCTTCGCTACTCGTTCCTCATCGACGCCGGCGCGCAGTATCACGGCTACGCATCGGACATCACGCGGACCTACGCGCGCGACGAAAAGGGCGAATTCGCGCAACTGATTGCGGCAATGGACGCGATGCAGCAGAACCTCTGCACGATGGCCAAGCCGGGCGTCAACTACATCGACATCCACATGGCCGCGCACAAAGGCGTCGCCACGATCCTTGCCGATTTCGAATTCGTGCACGGTCTCGATGCCGACGGCATCGTCGAGAAGCGCCTCAGCTCCGCCTTCTTCCCGCACGGAGTCGGCCACTTCCTCGGCCTGCAGGTTCACGACGTGGCCGGCTTCCACCAGGATCGCGCAGGCTGCATCATCGCCAAGCCGGAGGGGCATCCCTACCTGCGCCTGACGCGCATCATCGATCCGCGCATGGTCTTCACGGTCGAGCCGGGCCTCTACTTCATCGAGTCGCTGCTCGGGGAGTTACAAGCGGGCGACAACGCGAGGTACGTGAACTGGACGAAGGTGGACGAGTTCCGCAAGTTCGGCGGGATCCGGATCGAGGATGACATCGTGGTCACGGACAAAGGCCACGTGAATTTGACGCGGCAGGCGTTCGCGGCGTCGTAGCAATGTGCACAGACAGGAGTGTCTGTGCCACATCAATCCGCGGTCCGCTTGCGCGCTTCCTCCGCCCAGCCCGACGTTTCATCGATCGCAAGGTAGTCGTGCCACGCCGTCATCGCGTGGCCGCGGCCGTTGAGCGCTTCGACGGCGATCGCGCGATTCCACGCCGCTTCGGGCGCGCGGCCGATGCGCCAGGCGCGATCGGCGCAGCGGACGGCTTCCACGGCGTCGGGAACGGAGCCACGTTTCGCGAGCGCGCGATTTGATAACGCGGCGGAAAGGTCATTGAGCAGCGAAACATCATCCGACTCCGCGATCGCCGCGGCGACGGAACGCTGTCCCGTCTCCGCAAGGAGCGCTTCGTGCAGCGTGTCGATGGCGATGTCGTCCTTGCCGAGGAGAAGGTTCGCGACTCCGGAGGCGTGAAGGTTTGCGGCGGTGCGGCGTGCGGCAGCCGATCGCTCCACGCGGGCGGCGGCGGTGAGGAGCGACGCGTTCGCGGGATTCTGCAGCGCATCGAATTTCGATCCGCGCATCACCGGCGCCGGCGGCTGATACGGGAATCCGGAGATGCGTCCGGCGATGGTCCGCTGCGCGGGCGCCGCTTTCGCGAGCGCCTCCATCCCATTTTCGCGATGCAGCATCCGGTCGCGAACGGGCGTCACGAGGAACACGCAGGCGATGGCGGCAGCGACCGTCGCGGTTGCCACGGCAATCCAGGCCCGCCGGGGACGCCACGAATCGCGCGCCGCCGCATGCGACGGCAACTCCGTCGCGCTCAGAAACACCGAATAGCACTCGGAGCACGTGGTCATGTGCGCGATTACCTTCGCGCGCGTTTCCGCATCGAGCCTGCCGTCGATGAATGCCGCCAGCGTCTCGTCGGAAGGAAAACCTGTGTGCTCCATCGCCGTCACTTTCTCAAATGCCTTTGGCTGCCCCGAGGGCGTCCAACGGCTTAGAGTGACGGAACTCCGGTTTTCCCTCGGCATCAGGAAATGCGAACGACAGCTCGTGATCGGAATGATCGAGTAGCTCGCACGCATCGGCGGCGGCAACACCGGCCCCTTCCAGCGTGAACTTCAATTGCGCCAGAAGCTTGCCGATTCGCTTGTACAGTTTCTTGTCATCGACGCGGAGCGCGCGTGCGATGTCGGGGATTTTCTTACCATTCCAAAAACGCATGCGCAGGATGACCTGATCCTCGGAATCCATGGTGGCGATTGCCGCATCGATGGTGGCCGCCGTGTGCCGCGCGATCACCGCGCGCTCACCGCTGAACAGCTCCGGCTCGACCGACGGACCATTGTCGGTGTTCTCCATCGCCGCGACAAGCACCGGCCGCGGCTGACGAATCGGCAGGCGCACATACATCGCGCCGATCTCCTCGGCAGTGAAGACGGCGTCGCATCCCGCGGTCAGGATCGCCACCGCCTCGCTGTACGTGTGGCCGTCGCGCGTCAGCAGCCGCTCCAGCGTGATCCCTTTGTCGCCGAGCCGCCGCGCCTGCGCCGACGGCCGCCACTTCCCCCACATCTGCACGCGATATTGGAAAAACATCCGTTGGATGACCGTGGTCATGTACGTCGAAAACGCGCTGCGCCCTTCGAACTTGCGGATGATCGCGTAGTTGCTCTCGATGAGCTTGAACTTGACGTACGACCCGAACTCTTCTTCCTCATCGCGGCCAACGCGATTGCGGCGGCAAACGTACCCGATTGCCTTGTCGATCAGGCACAGGTTCGTCAGAAAGACTTCCTCGGCGGCAATCGGTTTCACGGGAGTGCGGCGGAGTCTAGCAGCAAATACGGAACGCATGCGTGTCGGAGATGCAGGGACGAGGGACGAGGGACGACACATCGGCGGCGGCCATCGGGGTGATATGAAGTCCGCAATGAGCAACGGAAACGAAGAGACGTGCCACGAAGGCCACAAGCACGGCGATTCTTCTCCCCTCGTCCCTCGTCCCTCGTCCCTGTTTACCTGTCCCATGCATCCCGAGGTCGTGAGCGACAAGCCGGGGGTGTGTCCGATCTGCGGGATGGCGCTGGAGCCGATGACCGCGTCGCTCGACGGTGCGCCGAACGCGGAGCTGCTCGACATGCAGCGCCGCTTCGTGATCAGCCTGATCTTCTCCATCCCGCTGCTGATCCTCGGCATGTCCGACATGTTCGGAATGCACGAGTTGGCGGCGAAGCCGTGGCTCCCCTGGATCGAGCTCGCGCTGGCGACGCCGGTCGTTCTCTGGTGCGGCTGGCCGTTCTTCGTCCGCGCCGCCGCGTCAATCGTCTCGCGGCACCTCAACATGTTCACCCTCATCGGAATGGGCATCGGCGCCGCGTATCTCTACAGCGTCGCCGCAACGCTCTTTCCGACCGCGTTCCCGCCATCATTCCGAACGATGGGCGTCCTGCCGCTCTACTACGAACCGGCCGCCGTGATCATCACGCTCGTCCTGCTCGGCCAAGTCCTCGAGCTGCGCGCCCGCGACAAAACTTCGGGGGCGATTCGCGAGCTGCTCGGCCTCGCGCCCAAATCCGCGCGCGTGTTGAATGACGACGGCAGCGAAGAGGATGTCGACGTCGCGATGATCACACCCGGCATGCGCATCCGCGTCCGTCCCGGCGAACGGATCGCAGTCGACGGCGTGGTCATCGAAGGCAGCGGCGCGGTTGACGAATCAATGCTCAGCGGCGAAGCGATTCCGGTCGCGAAAATTGTCGCCAGCAAAGTCACCGCCGGCACCGTGAACACGAGCGGTGCATTCATCATCAACGCCGAACGCGTCGGCGCCGACACGCTCCTCGCGCAGATCGTGTGCATGGTCGGCGAAGCGCAACGCAGCCGCGCCCCGATTCAACGGCTGGCCGACGTAGTGGCCGCGTGGTTCGTCCCGATCGTCATCGCCGTCGCCGCCATCACATTCATCGTCTGGTCGCTCATCGGTCCGCAACCGCGCTTCGCGCACGCCCTCGTGAACGCCGTGGCCGTCCTCATCATCGCCTGCCCCTGCGCCCTCGGCCTGGCCACTCCGATGTCAGTCATGGTCGCCAGCGGCCGCGGCGCAACAGCGGGAATCCTCGTCAAAAACGCCGAAGCGCTCGAGCTCCTCTCCCGCATCGACACGCTCGTCATCGACAAAACCGGAACGCTGACGGAAGGCAAACCGAAGGTTGTGTCAGTTGAAGGTGATTTCCTCCGAATGGTCGCCGCCGTCGAACGAGCCAGCGAACATCCTCTCGCGAACGCGATCGTTGCCGCTGCCTCCGACATCGGAACCGCAACGGATGTCGAGACCATCGCCGGCCAAGGCATTCGCGGAAAAGTCGACGGTCACCTCATCGCCGTCGGCAACGAGTCCTTCATCGGAAACGTCAGCGCATTCGAAGAAAAAGCAAACCAACACCGCGCGCACGGAGCCACCGTCGTCTTCGTCTCCATTGACGGCACGCCCACGGGATTCATCGCCATCGCCGATCCGATCAAATCGACAACCGCCGATGCGCTCCGACAACTGCGCGAAAAAGGCATCGCCATCACCATGCTCACCGGCGACGCCCGCGCCACCGCCGAAGCAGTAGCCCGTCAGCTCGGAATCGACAACGTCGAATCCGAGGTGCTCCCCGCGGACAAGGAAAAGGTCGTGCGCAAACTGCAGGAAAGCGGAAAACGCGTAGCGATGGCGGGCGACGGCGTGAACGACGCCCCCGCCCTCGCCCGCGCCGACGTCGGCATCGCCATGGGCACCGGCACCGATGTCGCCATCGAAAGCGCCCACCTGACGCTAATCCGCGGCGATCTCCGCGACATCGTCCGCGCCCGCAACCTCTCCGAAGCCATGATGCACAACATCAAACAAAACCTCTTCTTCGCCTTCCTCTACAACATCCTCGGCGTCCCAATCGCCGCTGGCGTCCTCTACCCCTTCTTCGGATTGCTGTTGAGTCCCATGATCGCCAGTGCCGCCATGACCTTCAGTTCCGTGACGGTGATTGGGAACGCGCTGCGGTTGAGAAGATCCCAGCTGTAGAGTCGTTCCACACTCGGATCTGGTCCTCGAGTCAGCGCAAAGTTCGTGTAGCATGTTTACGTAATGAAAAAAGCGCTAATCGCATTTGAGCATCCGTTCTTCCTCACACTCGTGGTGTTGTACTCGGCGGCAATTGGCGTCGCCTTCAGTAGTTTCCCCCCCGTTCGGTGGCCCGCTGTTTCTGCTGACGTGTTCCTTTTCGCGATGTTGTTTATGTTTGTGTCGTTTATTGCGCTCAGCTACGCTCATGCTGCCGCCGCAAAAAGCTACACCGTGGGCATGTTTTCTCTGAATGCATCTGTAGCGGTCCTATTCGCATGGTCATTTCGCCTTCTCGACTCCGCGGGTGCAGCTCTTGTCAGCGGTCGCTCACCACGGATCCCTCTTCTCAGCTTCTACCTCGCATGCGTCGCTCTGTTCTTCACAATGGTGTTGTTCTCAAAATGGACAAAGGCCATCATAACGGCCCCCGTCAATGCTCACCGCTATGAATGGATGCGGGCTACGGGCATCGCTACGGTAATGGCCGGAAGTGTGCCAGAAGCACTAGCTCCATCAGTCCACTCGGCCGCAGTCGCACTTCGATATGCTCGCGGCTCCGTCGCTACCATCATGTTGCTTATGTCGATTCTGTACTTCCGAAGCGAACCGTGGGAACTCTTCCATCCTTCTCGAAGTGAGAGACTCCGCCGACGTCAAGAGGATTCCTAAACGTGCGCAATCGCAAGTATCTCGACGCGATCTGCGTTCCTCGAAGACCGCACAATACGGCAATCCCGCGACAGGCAATCGCCGCGGTGCTGGCCACATATGGAATCCATTTAGCTGCGGCTGGAGATCTCTCGATGTAGTCGAGCGTCTTGAAAACCTCGGTAAGGGGCCGGTCGGCAGCTGAGGGTTTCTGCGGTACCGCCGCCGACTCGCGAAGTTCCTGACGCGCGTCGGCTTGTGTGAGAACTCGTTTCAACGTTGCAGGATGTCCGCGCGAATCTCGTCGAGAACGACGCGCCAGTCTTCACCCGGGTGGCTGGCTGCATGGCGTGAGCGTCGATCGATCTCAGCGGCCCAGGCGCGCTGTACGTCGTCGTCGGACTCTTCGAGACTTGTCATCAACTCGGCAGCGACGAGAGCGCGCTCATCCGGCTCAAGTTCGAGCGCCTGTTGGAAGACGTGGTTGGCAGCGTCCGTCATGTCGTGATTTTACTCGTCTGATCAATTCGCAACGTGACAACCTCCCCCGAGGGATGGCTCCTCTCCGTCATCACGATTTCGTCGTGCGACATAACGGCGACTGTGGATGACCGCGTGCCGTAGCCGCGGTCGGCGAGCGAGACGAAGACTTCCTCCTCGATCGGGCCACCGCGCGGGGTGGTCAGGAAGCGGAGGAGATCATTGGCGATGTCCTCGCCTTTCAACGCGCGTGACATTGCTTCGCGGGCGAGGATGATCTTGGGCCAGTCGATCGCCGCCGGTGCATTGCTGACGGCGAAGATGCCGTCGTCGAGCAGGCGCGCGGGAGTGTCGGTGGAGATGTGGGCAACCGATTCGCGGTCGCCGGCGAGGAGATGGAATCCGGCGTAGTCGTTTGGTCGGATGCTTTCGGCGTACGCGAGCGGCAGCGTTTTAGAGCGGACGAAATCGCCGACCAGTGCGCCGCGGGAGCGGGCGTTCGGCGGACTGTCGTTGCCTCGGATGTTCGTTACGGCGGCGAAGCGGCCGTCGCGGGTGACGGCAAGCCAGGTGCCGCCGGCGCGGAGGTCGTGTCCGCCGGCGATGTTGGGATCGTCATCCCATATGTGCAGCGGGCGCGTGGGGCGCTCGTAGAACTCGTCGCGGTTCGCGGCGATCACGATCGGGTAGCGCGGCGAGGCGTGAATGGCGATGGCGATGAGACACAAGCGGCTCGGATACTAACGCCACCCAACTCGATGCGAGCGATCGAGTCGAGCGCGTGGGCACCTCGCCTCGCAACTCATCTGCAGCACCGACTACTGCGCCTTGCAAACTCCCGGCTGGTCGAGCCGCAACTCTTCGATTTCGCGCGCGTAGATGTTGAAGCCGCCGGAGATGACGATGTCGGACTTGCGGCCGAACTCTTCAAAGACTACGTAGTACGGAAGCGCGACCGACACCCGGCGAGCTTTCTCATCATGTCGCTTGTGTATCAGACCTCCTTGTTTGCACTGCTGAAGATCGTTTCGATCTCGCCGAGCCATCGCACGTATTCGTCATCGCCGCTGTGCATGAGCTCATCCCGCCGCCGTTGAAAATCCGCCGTGCGGCCGAAGATGGAAAAGAGCATCGGAGTCAAACGGTAAACGGGAGAGGATTTTGGCAGACCTTGGAAAAGCCGGACTGCGTCGCCTTCAAATTCGCGCCACGCGTCTGAGCCCATTCGGCGGCTTGAAGCGAGTCCGCTAAGGAACATGACTTTCGGAATGGGCGCGTCTTGATTGGCAAGCGCGACGTCGAGCAGCCAGCGCAGGATCTGCCGCTCACCGAAGAGCGAGGCGCGCGGAAGGACGCCGTTCGCGGTAATACCCAGCATGAGCATCTGCGCCAACGCGTCAAGGTACCCGCGTATGTCGGTAGACGGCTTCCGAAACCATTCATCCATTCTCTCGGAAGGAGGCGCGGCGAGAGACGCAAGAACTGCTTGCTCCACAGCGGCAATCAGTTCGTCAAGAGTGTGATGTGAAACTTCAACAATGATCTGCGGCGTGCGGGAGCCGGTGCGATGCAGCGTCAGACGAATCTGAAACTCGCCATCCACCTGAGACAGGGAACCGGTAATCAATCGCTCGACTTTTGACTCGGAGAGGAGATCCTGCGCGCGTTCCGGTGTCTGCTCTCCGCCCTCCAGCACAACGCCACGCCCGCGGAGCGCTGGCACGAACACCACTGCCGGTGATGCGCCCCGAAACCGGACGACATCGGCGAGATAGAGCGCGATGCCGCGGCAGAGCCTCCCCTGCGTGTCTTCTGCGCCATGGATCACTTCCCCGTCCTCGAGAGGGAGACGCGGCGTCGCGTCCGCGAGCGCCATGATCGCGATGGGTCCGGATGAATCGTTCCGAGGCAGCAGCCAGTCCGTCTCGCCCAGTGACAACAGCCAAATTGGAGCGTCCAGCCGCATCAGCTCAAACAGCTCGGGGGAGTCAAACTGTTCGCACCGCGGAGGCTCGGCTGCGAGCTCCGTGAAGGCGGCGGCGTACTTCATCGATGCCTCCTTGTACGGCGCAAGATCGAGAAGCATCAGCTGATGCAACAACAACTCGCCGCGAACACGATCGCCCAATTGCAGCAGCGCTTCCAAGCAGTTGAATCCCGCCGTGATGTCGTGCGCGCGCGGATCGTAGATCGGCACGACGAGATCCGCGATCTCCTGAACATATCCATTTTTCCCGAGATCCCCCGACACCTGCATCAACACGCCGGGTTCTGCGGCCGCGGCAACGATCACGTCGCGGTACAAAGCGAGAGCCGTTTGGATGTCGCGCCGCTCCAGCGCTGTGCGCGCGAGCCAGAGCATTGCTCGCCAGCTGTGCTCTTCGTCGGCGAGTCGCTTCAGCGCTGCGATATAGGCACCGTCGCCGGCGCGCTCACGCTCTCTTGCCGCAAACCAGCGAACTGCATTGTCTTGGTTGGGATCGAGTTGCAGCGCGTGCCATAGCGTTGTCCCCACAGTCTCGTCGGCAACCCCCTGCGCTGCCAGAGCCTTGGCGAGATTCGTCACGATCACGCCAGATTCGCCATGCTGAACGATGTACTTTCGCAGAGCGCTCTCCGCCTCCGCTGGTTGCTCCAATCGCATCTCCACGATGGCGCGGATGCAGGAGCCTCTCTCGGGGTTATTGTCGATGGATTCAAGGCGTCGTGCGGCAGATGCGAGCTCGGACGCAAATCCGTCGTTGAGCGCCGAAACGATGTGGCCGTAGAGCGCGTCCGCGTCATTCCAAGCTTGCCGAAGATTGTGGGGCAGGACATTGCGGCGCCATTCGTCGCGGCTGATCTCCACACGCCGCCCGTAGCCGTCAAACGCCACGATCGGCTCCGACGGCTCATCTTCCGAAGATCTGGCTGGCTTCGCTGGCGCCGCCTTGTCTTTCTTTTTTCGAAAACGGTCAAGAAGGCCCATCAGCTTTCGGAGGATACACGTCGGAAAGATTTCATCGAGCGAGACGCCAGCGTTACGGTCGCATACTTCCCCGTTTCTTATTGCGGCAGCAAGTGCTTCTGAACTTTTCCCAATGCCGTGCGCGGGATCGAATCCACCTGCACGAATCGCCGCGGCACTTTGTACGAGGCGAGGTTCTCGCGGCATGAGCGTTCGAGCGCATCAGCGTCGAACGACGTTGCGACGATGAATGCAATCGGTACTTCGCCACGCACTTCGTCCGCGACGCCGACTACTGCGGCCTCGGTCACGCCCGATTGTTCGAGGAGGAGCTCTTCGATTTCGCGCGGGTAGATGTTGAAGCCGCCGGAGATGATCAGGTCGGACTTGCGGCCGAGGAGGGTGTAGTAGCCGTCGGCGGAGCGGGTGGCGAGGTCGCCGGTTCGGAACCAGCCGTCGACAAATGGATCGGGGCGGCGCCAGTAGCCGGCGAAGACGTTCGGGCCGCGGACGAGCAGCTCGCCGTCGTCGATGCAGACCGAGATGCCGGGCAGCGGGAAGCCGACTGTTCCGGCGCGGCGCTCCCCGATTATCGGATTGCTCAGCGTCATGAACGTTTCCGTCATGCCGTAGCGCTCGAGGATGGTGTGGTTGAAGAGATCGTGGAAGCGTTCGAAGACGTGGACGGGAAGCGGCGCGGAGCCGGAGACGAAGAGGCGCATTCGTTCGCCGATCTCGCGCGCGATTTCCGGCGGCGTGTCGAGGAGGCGGACGTAGATCGTCGGGACGCCGAAGAAAAGAGTGGGACGGAAATCGCGGAAGTCATCGATCGCCGTCCGGTGGTCGAAGCGCTCCAGCAAACGCATGCGGCAGGCGCTGGCGAGCCAGCAGTGCAGGCCGTTGCCGAGGGCATGGACGTGGAAGAGAGGGAGCGCGAGGAGGAAGCGATCGCGATCGCTGATCTGCCACATCGTCAACAAGTTGACTGCATTCGACGCGAAGTTGTTGTGCGTCAGGACGGCGCCTTTCGACGCGCCTGTCGTCCCCGAGGTGTAGATGATCGAGGCGGGTGTATCGCCGTCGAGATCCTCGGTTGGACGATGGTCGCGGTCCGAAACGAGCTGCGGCAGGTCCGCCTCCGTGATGGTGAGCCGCGGCTCAGCATCGCTCGTGATGTGCGCGATCTCGCGGTCGCGGTAGAGGATGTTGATCGGGACGAAGATCACGCCGAGCTTGATGCAGGCGAGGTAGATGTCGATCAGCTCGATACGATTGCCGAGATAGACGCAGAGGCGGTCGCCCTTGGCGAAACCGCGCGCGCGCAGCGCATGCGCTACGCGATTGCTGCGGCGTTCGAGATCGCCGAAGGTGTACTCGGCTCCATCCCATTCGAGCGCGACGTCGTCGCTGCGCGCGACGAGCGAGAGGTCGAAGAGATGGAGCAGGTTCACCGCACGATCATAGGCCGCGTTTACTGCCGCGGATTCTTCTTCCCGAACGGCGGCGCCGTCAGCTCGTCCGTGTCGCGGCGATGTGCTTTGCCCGGCTCCGGCTGACGCTCGTTGGGATCGCCCCACTCCGTCGCCTGCCGTTCGCCATGTGCGGCCTCGCGCACCTGACGCTCGTCGATCTTCACTCCCGTCCGCTGGTCCTCGGCCTGCTCCGTCGTGAGTCCGCGCGGGCGCTCCGCGTTATCGCCGTGATAAATGCCGCCGCGGGTGGTGTGGTAAACGGTGTCGCCCTTCTGCCGCGTCTTGCGGTCCGCCGATCCAACTGCTTTGCCTCTGCTGCCGTCGTCGTCGTGCATAGGTCCTCCGCCGCGAAAAGAGCAACGTGCGGGCCACACGCACGGCACTTGCAGCCGTCATCAGCGTCTTGGCGAATACGTCCAGAACGCGCCGCCGTCCGGTTGGTGCTGAGATCGTCGATGGGGAAACCAGCTTCCGCGTCTGGGCGCCCGCGCATCGAGAGGTGCGCGTTGTCATCAACGGCGCCCACTACCCGATGCAGGCCGAGGACGGCGGATATTTTCACGGCGCTGTCGATGGCGTCGGAGCGGGAACGCGTTACCGCTTTCGCGTCGACAGCAAGGACGAAACCTATCCCGATCCTGCTTCGCGGTTTCAGCCGGATGGGCCGCATGGCGAATCCGAGGTCGTCGATCCGAGTGTGTATCGATGGAGCGATGGCGATTGGCGCGGCGTCGATAAGCGCAACCTCGTCATCTACGAAATGCACATCGGGACGTTCACCCGCGACGGCACCTGGCGCGCAGCGATCGAACATCTTGGCGGGTTGCGCGACACCGGCATCAACCTCCTCGAGATCATGCCGGTCAATGAGTTTCCCGGCCGCTTCGGCTGGGGATACGACGGCGTCGATCTCTACGCGCCGACGCGGCTTTACGGCCGCCCCGACGACTTCCGCGCCTTTGTCGATGCCGCGCACGTACACAACCTCGGCGTGATCCTCGACGTCGTCTACAACCACCTCGGCCCCGACGGCTGCTACCTGACGAAGTTCACGCCGGAGTACTTCACCGACCGCTACAAAAACGAGTGGGGCGACGCGATGAACTTCGACGGCGACAACGCCGCCGGCGTGCGCGAGTTCGTGGCCGAGAACGCCGCGTACTGGATCGACGAGTTCCACCTCGACGGACTGCGCATCGATGCCACGCAGTCGATGTACGACGCGTCGGAGGAGCACATCGTCGCGCTCATGGCCCGCCGCGCGCGCGAGGCGGCGAAGGGACGAGCGATCGTGCTGATCGGCGAGAACGAGCCGCAGGAAGTGAAGCTGATCGACAAGTACCGCCTCGACGCGCTCTGGAATGACGACTGGCATCATTCGGCGATGGTCGCGGCGACAGGCAGCCGCGAGGCGTACTACACCGACTATCGCGGCACGGCGCAGGAGTTCGTGTCGATGGCGCTGTCGGGATTCCTGTATCAAGGGCAGTACTACGCGTGGCAGAAAAAACTTCGCGGGACGTCATCCGCGCACTTG
>DASYJY010000004.1:0-34336 GCA_035995985.1 Thermoanaerobaculia bacterium
GAAGAGGACCTCCGCTACTACAACGCGGTATCACTGTACGAGACGGGGAACTACGCCGAAGCGAAGAAGGAGCTCGCCTGCGCGCTGCCGTACATCCAGGTGACGAGTGACGTGGCGCGCTACCGCGACAAAATTCAGAAGATGGGCAGTCCGCAAGCGATGAAATGATCGCGCGCTGATGAACGCCGCGACGCGCAAGAAGCTCCTCTCGTATGCGATCCCGGTCGACCTCGTCGTCGTCGCCACCGGCATAGGCCTGCTGGTTCCGGGCATCCAGTCGATCGTGATCATCGGCGTGTACGTGGCGGCAGTCGCGCTGTCGGCGTGGAAGTCAGGATGGATTGGCGCGGTCGCGGCGATCGTGCTTTCGTTCGGCCTGCTGTTCGTGCTCTTCGAAAACTCCGTACCGCGCGAGGAGATCGGCTGGCTGATCGCAGCCGGCATTCTCGTTTCGATTCCGCTCGCGGCACTGCGCGCGAGCCGCCTCCGCCGCAACCTGTCGCGCAATTCGGACGCACTGCTGCTGCCCGAGCCGATCATCGCCGGCAGTCAATCAATCGAGGAAGCGGCTGCGGAATCGCTTGTCGATCAGCCTTACGCCACTGAACGCGATGCACCGCCTCGTGTGGATTCCGAGCGAATTGCGGCGCAACGGTTTGCAGTGGAGAAAGCCAGGATCGAAGCGGAGTATGCCGAACGGTTGAAGGCGCGGCAGGCCGAATTGCAGGCCGCGTACGACAACGAACGCGCCGCACTCAAGGCGGAGTTCGATGCCGCCCGCCTCGGACTGGAAGCGGAACGCGCCGAACTGCAACGACGGCCGCCCGTCATCGAGAAGCACGTCGACGAAGAAGCGGTGGCGCAGAGTCTCGACCATCTTCGCGCCGAGCTGCAGCAGCAGTTTCTGCGCGAGATGCAGCCGCGCATCGACGCCGCTCTGGCGCGCCAGCGCGAAACCTTAGCGCGCGACTCCGATCGCGAAATCGAGAAGGTTCGTCACGCAGCGGAGCAGCACGTAGCCGGCGTCCGTGCGGAGTTGGATCGCGTGGCCGTTGAACCGTCCGCCGCGCCGCGTTCGCGCCAGCCGGCGCCGGTGCAGCGCGGCATCTTCAGCCGCTTCTTCCAACCGCGTTCGAAAGCGCAGTTGCGATTGAATCGAGCGGTGGTCAGCGGTGAGAACACCGCCAACCGGCGCGCCGCGGCGGCGGCGGCCGTCGCCGAGAGCAGCGCCACTCGCCGCGCCGCTCGCTCGAACGATCGCAAACCGCGCGTGCTCTTCCTCGAATCGCGCCGCTCCACGGCCGACACCGCCGCGCCTCGGCTCAAGCAACTCGGACTCGAAGTCGTCATCGTCGAACGCCTCGTTGATGCCGTCGACGAGCTCGATCGCTTCCGGCCCGACATCATTTTTCTCGACACCGAGCTTCCCGATTTTCGGAACGCGTACGCGGCCTTCGCCGAGCTCCCGGTCGTGCTCACCGCGCGCAACGCGTCGAGCATTCCGAACATTGGCCGTGCCGGAATCGCGGTGCGGCCATACGCGGTCGATGAAGTCGTCGAGCTTGCGCGAGGCGCGGGGAAGAAACCGGAGCCGGTGGTGGAGACCGAGGCCGCACCGCGGCGATACGACGTCATCTGCGCCAACTGCCGCGTCGTGTTCGACGCCGCCGAATCCGACTGGTGCAGCTGCCTCACGCGAGACCGGACCGTCGTCTGCACGAATTGCCTGACCTGTTTCTGCAAGGCCGCGCCGGCGTACAAGGAAATCTTCTGGTCCGCTGCGCCGCCGGACCTTCTGCAACGCAAAGCGGCCGAACTGCGCCGGCAGTCGCTGACGATGGCCGCGAATCCCCCGCCGTCGCACGTGCGCCGTCCGCTGGTGATGGTCGTCGACGGCGATCCCGACAATCAGGCCATCATGCAGCGCGTCTGCGCGAACCTCGGCTATGGATCGGTCGCGTCGGCCGGACAGGACGCCCTGGCGATCGCGCGCACCTATCGCCCCAATCTCATCCTCGCCGACGCCATCCTCCCGCGCCTCGACGGCCGCGAGCTCTGCCGGCTGTTGAAAGAAGATCCAGCGTTCGCCGAGACGAAGTTCGTGGTCATGACCGGTCTCTACGCCGACACGAAATTCAAGCCGGAGCTGATGCAGCGATTCGGCGTCGACGACTGCGTGGCCAAGCCGGTATCGATCACCGACGTCATCAACCTCCTGCAACGGCATATCGAAGGCGTGCGCGATCTCCCAGCGCAGGAAAATCTCTACGATCTGCACCGGATGGCCATCGGCGCAGCGACCGACATGCGCACGACCTATGAAATCGCGTGCGTTAATTGCGGCGACATGTTCGACGCCGTGAAGGCCGCCTGGTGTGCGTGCGCCGGTGGCGATCACACGCTCGCGTGCGAACACTGCGGCGGCTGCTTCTGCGACGCGCCCGACTACCGCCAGCGTTTCTGGGCCGGAGCGCCCGCGGTGCTGTTCGAGCGCAAGACGCTCGTTCAGTCGACCGCTGCACCGGACAACAAACGGCCGTTGCTCGCGCTCATCGAGGACGATGCCAGCACGCAACTTCTCGTTCGCACGATCGCCTCAACCCTCGGCTACGGCTTTGCGGCATACGCAAATGGGAACGAAGGCCTGACTGAAAAACCCGACTTGATTCTCTTCGACGCGCTCCTTTCGCGGCACGACAGCCGCGATATCCCGCGGCGATTGAAGAACAACCCCGCCGCGGCATCGAGCAAGGTCATCGTCATGAGCGGACGCGCGTCCGATCCCGAATTCCGGCACGATGCCACGACGCGATTCAAGGCCGACGATTGCATCGCCAAGCCGCTCGCCGCCGCCGAAGTAATCGCAATGCTGAAGAAGTACCTGCCGACAGCGGGCACTACCGGCTAGAATCATGGCTACAAATATGACTGTGAAGCGTGTATTCGCCCTCGCGTCGGTCGTGGCGGCGGCCGCTTTCCCCGCATCCGCGCAGACGCGCGAGTTGAATCCGACGGTCAAGGTGCTGGCGCGTCCGCAGAGTCCCGTGCCCGCGGAATGCGCAACCGATCCCGCCACCGTGCCCGCACTCGAGGCCGAAGCCGAGGCGCCGGCGCTGGAGCCTGTCACCGCGGCGGTCCCGCCGTCGAATGATTTGCGCGCCAGCCTGCGCCGTCTGCAAGTGGCCGCGGAGGGCGACGACTACGCCGTGTTCAAGTCGGCGTTCGCCGAGGCGCGGCGCGCTGTGGCGTCCCATCCGCCCGGAGGCGAACGCAACGCCGCCAACGATGCTCTGCAGGTTTTCGCAGACATCGGCCGCGTGTGGGACTACGCCATGACGTCGCCGACCGGCTCGTTTTTCGACGCGACGGTACAGGGCGGCTCGCTGCTGAACGCGCTGAAGCGCTATCCCGAATACGGCCGCACGATCGCCGACCAGACCGTCAGTGTCGGCGGCAAGACGCTCTATCCGACGCCCGAAACGCGCCGTTTCCTTTCGCGGGAATCCGCCCGACGCCTCACCCGCCTCGGCGTGTCGACTCCGGCGCACGTCGCGCGCGGCTCACAGCCGGAGCCATTGCTGCGACGCGTTGTTGCCGCGCCGCCCGTCGTCAAGAAGCCGGTGCAGATCGCGGCGAAGCCGCCCGCACCGAAGACGATCGCGACGAAAGTTTCTGCTCCGAAAAAAACCGCATCGAAGACACCCACTCCGAAGAAAACCGAGCCGAAGCCCGCGGCGAAGATCGCCAAGGCAACGCCGCCGAAGACGAAGGAAGTGGCGATCAAAGCGACTCCGTTTCCGAAGCCGAAACCGGCCGCACCGCCGCCGGTGAAAGTCGCAGAGACATCGCCGATACCTCCCGGACCGCCGATCGTCGCGACGCCGCAGCCAACGCCGCCGACGACGACAACCGCAGCGCCGGCAACTCAAACAACCGCGACGACCACCACCGCGCCGCCGCCCGTCACCACGAGCACCACCGACACCACCGTCTCCACCACCACTTCGTCGCCGACCGACACCAGCGTCACCGCCGCTCCCGACACCGCCGCGACCGGGACTGCTGTGCCGCCTTCGAAACAAAACGGCAACATGAATCTGATCCTCGCCGTTGTGCTCATTCTGGTCGGCATCGGCGTCCTCGTCGTCCTCTTCCGCGCCTCCGACTAACGCTATCCTGTGCGTCCCATGCGACGCCTGCTCTTCTCTGCTCTTCTTCTCGCCGCAGTTCCGCTTGCCGCTGCGCGTTTGCCGCAGAGCGTGACGCCCGATCACTACGCGATCACGATCACGCCCGATCTGCCGACGGAGAAATTCAGCGGGTCGGAGACGATCGACATCACGCTCAAAGAGCCGGTCGACACGATCACGCTGCACAGCGCCGACATCGTCATGCACGACGTCGTCCTCGCCAGCGGCAGCAAGATGATGAATCCCACCATCACGTACGACGTGACCAACGAGATGGCCTCGCTCAAGTTCGGGCAGACCATCCCGCCCGGCAAAGCGTCGCTGCGCATCGCCTTCGACGGCATTCTCCAGTCGCAACTGCGCGGCCTCTACCTGAGCAAAACGGCGAAGCGGAAATACGCCGTTACGCAATTCGAGCCGACCGACGCGCGCCGCGCGTTTCCATCGTTCGACGAGCCGGCCATGAAGGCCACGTTCGACATCACGCTCGTCGTCGATAACGGCGACACCGCCATCTCGAACGGCGCCATCGCCTCCGACACGCCGGCTGCGGCGGGCAAGCACGCAATCCGGTTCCGCACCACGCCGAAGATGTCCACCTACCTCGTGGCCATGCTGGTCGGCGACTTCCAGTGCGTCAGCGGCGGCGTCGACGACATCCCCATCCGCGTCTGCTCCGTGCCGGGCATGCAGGACCTCGGCAAGTTCGCGGTGTCGGCAGCCGAGGCGTCGATCTCGTTTTACGACAAGTACTATGGGATCAAGTATCCGTTCGGGAAGCTCGACATGATCGCCATCCCGGACTTCGAAGCGGGTGCGATGGAAAACGCCGGGGCGATCACGTATCGCGACACGGCATTGCTTCTCGACGACGTGCACGCCTCGGTGGAAGCGAAGCGCGGCGTGGCCGGAGTGATCGCGCATGAGATCGCGCATCAGTGGTTCGGCGATCTCGTCACGATGAAGTGGTGGGATGACATCTGGCTCAACGAAGGATTCGCCACGTTCATGACCGCCAAGCCGCTGAAGGCATGGCATCCGGAATGGCGCGTCGATCTCGATGAAGCCGGCAACACGAACGGTTCCCTCGGCGTCGACAGCACGCGCTCGACACGTCCGATCCGGCAGAAGGCAGAGACGCGCAACGAGATCAACGCGCTCTTCGACGGCATCGCGTACGGCAAGACCGCGGCCGTGCTGCGCATGCAGGAGAACTGGGTCGGCGAGGAGACGTTCCGCGACGGCATCCGCGCGTATCTGAAGAAATTCTCGTACGGCAATGCGGCCGCCGAGGACTGGTGGGGGACGATGACCACCACCACGAAGCAGCCATTCGACGCGGTCATGAAAACGTTCGTCGATCAGACCGGCGCGCCGCTGCTGCACGTCAGCGAATCGTGCGCCGCGGACGGCACGCGCACCGTGGCGATCACGCAGGAGCGGATGCTGCCGAAGAGCGTGCCGCCCGTCGCGCAGGCGTGGACGATTCCGATCTGCGCGCACGAAGTCGGCGCCGCTGCCGGATCGCCATGCCGGATGATTTCGAAGGCCACCGATTCGTTCACGACGATGGCGTGCGACCGCCCGCTCTTCCTCAGCCGCAACGGCGCCGGCTACTTCGTCACCGACTACTCGTCGGATATGCGCGCGAAACTCCGCGCCCACCTCGGCGAGATGCCGCCGGCCGAGCTCATTTCGTTGCACGGCAATGAATCTCTCCTCCTGCGCAGCATGCGCGAAGACGTCGGCGACTATCTCGCGCTGCTCAAAGCGATGCCGCGTCCGTCCGAGCGGCCGCTCGTCGGCGCGATCGCCGGCAACATCGGCTTCCTCGACAACCGGCTCGTCGACGACAAGAACCGCGCCGCCTGGCACGCCTACGTCCGCGAAGCCATGCGTGGCTATGCGCCGCTTACGTGGGACGCGCCCGCCGGCGAAACGGCTGAGCAGCGCATCATGCGGGCGACCGCCCTGGGCGTCCTCGGCGTCGAAGGCGAGGACCCCGAAGTCATCGCCGGCGCCAAGCGAGTCGCGCAGCAGTACATGAACGATCCATCGTCAGTCGATGCCGTCATCGCCGACCGCGCTCTCCCAATCGCCGCGTTCAACGGTGATGAAGCGCTCTTCAATCAGGTCCTCGATCATCTGAAGACCGCGCCGAATCCGGAGATCGCCGCGCGCTATCGCAATCTCATTCCGCTCTTCCGCGATCCGAAACTGATCGCGCGCGCAGTCGATTACGTCTACAGCGATCAAGTCCGCACGCAGGACCTGCCCGGCATGGCCGCGACGCTGTTCTTCAATCCAGCCGCGAAACAGATCGGCTGGAACGCGGCCAAGTCGCATTGGGAAATGCTCAATCAAAAGATCCCAACCGCGATCGGCGCGATCACCGGCTCGACCTCGACGTTCTGCGATCCCGCGATGAAGGCGGATGTCCAGGCCTTCTTCGCCACGCACCCCGCCGGCGCCGGCGAGCGCTCGCTCAAACGCGCCCTCGAAGCGATCGATACGTGCATCGCCTTCAAAGCCGCCGAGCAGGCGTCGTTCAATTCGGCGTTGGGAGTTCCGGCGCAGTAAAAATCACCACAGAGGCACAGAGGACAACCTCTGTGTCTCTGTGGTGAAGCGCCTTTCGTTACTCAATTCGCCGCAGCACCATCATCGCGTACGCCTCGACGATCACCTCTTCGCCCGCATGCAGCTCCTGATGCGAACGCAGGTCGGGGATGGGCTTGTTCGTGTCGATCACCGTCTCCCAGCGCTCGCCCCACGGGCACGTCGGAAGCCGGAACGGCATCGGCTCAAAGTGCGCGTTGAAGAGCAGGTAGAAACTGTCGTCGACGATCTCCTCGCCGCGCGCGTCCGGCGTTGGGATTCCCTGACCGCTGAGAAAAACGCCGATACTGCGCGCGAAATCGCTCTGCCAATCCTCGTCCGTCATCTCTTCGCCGTCCGGTTTGAACCAGCCGATGTCGCTGACGTCGGCGCCGCGCAATGGACGGCCATAAAACCAGCGCCGGCGTTGAAACACAGGATGTGAGCGGCGGAACTCGATGATGCGCGTCACGAATGCGAACAGTCCATCATCGACGTGCTCCCAGTCGAACCATGAAATCTCGTTGTCCTGGCAGTACGCGTTGTTGTTTCCGTGCTGCGTGCGGCCAATTTCATCGCCGCCGCCGATCATCGGAACGCCGACCGACAGCACCAGCGTCGTCAGGAAGTTCCGCTGCTGCCGCGCCCGCAGCGCGTTGATCGCTTCATCATCGCTCGGCCCCTCGGTGCCGCCATTCCACGAGCGATTGTCGTTCGCACCGTCACTGCCGTTCTCACCATTCGCCTCGTTGTGCTTCTCGTTGTATGAAACGAGATCGCGCAGCGTGAAGCCGTCGTGCGCGGTGATGAAATTGATCGATGCGTATGGACGGCGGCCCGTCCACTCGTAGAGATCCGAACTACCCGTCAATCGATTCGCGAACTCGCCGAGGATTTGGTCCGTGCCGCGCCAGTAATCGCGGACCGAATCGCGATACTTCCCATTCCACTCCGACCACAGCGGTGGAAAGTTGCCGACCTGGTATCCGCCTTCGCCGACGTCCCACGGTTCCGCGATCAGCTTCACCTGTGACAGCACCGGGTCCTGCTGAATGATGTCGAAGAAGGCGCTGAGCCGATCGACGTCGTGCAACTCGCGCGCAAGTGTCGACGCCAGATCGAAACGAAATCCGTCGACGTGCATCTCCAGGTGCCAGTAGCGCAGCGAGTCCATGATCAGTTGCAACACGTGCGGGTGCCGCATGTTCAGGCTGTTGCCCGTGCCGGTGTAGTCCATGTAGTAGCGCGGGTCGTCGGGCATCAGCCGGTAGTACGCCGCGTTGTCGATGCCCTTCATCGAAAGCATCGGCCCGAGGTGATTGCCCTCGGCCGTGTGGTTGTAGACGACGTCGAGGATCACTTCGATCCCCTCGGCGTGCATCGTCTTCACCATCTGCTTGAACTCCTGCACCTGCTGCCCGGTCTGCCCGCCCGACGAATACTCGTTGTGCGCGGCGAGATAGCTGATGGAGTTGTAGCCCCAGTAGTTGCGCAGCCCGCGCTGAAGCAGCAGCGAGTCGTGAATGAACTGATGAACAGGCAGGAGCTCGACCGCGCTGATGCCGAGCGTCTTCAGATGCTTGATCGCCGCCGGATGCGCGAGCCCCGCGTAAGTCCCGCGCTGATTCTCCGGCACCTCGGGATGCCGCTGCGTGAAGCCTTTGACATGAACTTCGTAAATGATCGTCTCGTGCCACGGCGTCCGCGGATAGCGATCGCTCGACCAGTCGAAGTATGGATTCGTGACCACAGACTTCGGCATGAACGGGGCGGAGTCAGCATCGTTTTTCGCGTCGGGATTGTCGAAGAAATGTCCGAAGACGGCCTCGTTCCACTGCACCTGCCCATCGACCGCTTTGCCATACGGATCGAGCAGCAGTTTCGACGCATTGCAGCGATCGCCGGCGCCCGGGTCCCACGGTCCATGCACGCGAAAACCGTAGCGCTGACCGGGACCGATATTCGGGATGTAGCCGTGCCAGATGAAGCCCGTCATCTCCGGGAGATCGACGCACGTCTGTTTGCCGTCATCGTCGAAAAAGCAAAGCTCGACGCGCGTGGCGACCTCTGAGAAGACCGAAAAATTCGTCCCCGTGCCGTCGTACGTCGCACCGAGCGGGTAGGGCGTTCCCGGCCAAACCTTCACCGGCGATTCACTGCGTTTCTCCCGGACCATGCGGCGTGCGAAGGGCAAGGGGTGTGCCATGGAAAGGGAGTCGGGTGTCGAGTGTCGGGGGTCGGGATCCCAATCGCGACACCTCTACTCCGACACCCGACAGCCGACCCCCGACTCCCCCTTCATGGCACACACCTCGCTTTTGCAATCGCGCATGAGACACCGCAATCCGCAGGATCGCCGGTGCACCTATCTGGTCGTCATCGAGCGCGACCGGGAGGCCGCAGACGATCTCCGAGACCTCGCCTCCTACCTCTCCACAATTTCCGTCGCCGGCTGCGAAGTTATCGTCGTCGACGGATCGCCAGCTCCGATTTTCGAGCGCAACCGCGCGATCCTTCGGTGGGTGTCGCGCCACATCGGAGCACGCCCGCGGCATCGCAACTTCACCGGCGGTATCGACACCGTCCGCACCGCCGTCGACGTCAGCGGCTGCGACAAGATCATCGTGGCCGACGAGAACGTTCGTTATCACGCCGATGCGATCGAAAGCGTCTGCGATCTCCTCGATCTCCACGAAGTCGTCGAGCCGCAGGACTACTTCGAACCGCTGCCGTGGTGGAGCGGAATCGAAGCGGGACGGATGCTCGTCCATCGCGGCGTCGAGCCGCTGCCCGATCACGGCGCCACGTTCGGCATCCGCAAGTCGTCCGTGCGCGGCCTGCGCGGCGTCGACATCATCGCCTGGTCGAACGGCGAAGATGCCGTACGCCGTCTCGCCTCGCAGGGCGCCGAAGTCTTCTCCGCCTGCGACGTTTTCGTCCGCCGCCTCCCACCCCCGCTCGATCACTGGCTGCGCGATCGCCCGCGCCAGGCTGACGGCGACTTCGTCATGCCCGTGAAGACGGCCTTCTTCTTCGCGCTGCTTCCGATTGCGATCCTCTTGGCTACCTTCGGCGGAATCAAACTCGCCAGTGGCTACGCCGGCGCGATCGCATTCGCGTCAATCGTCCTGGCCGTGCGCGGCCGAGGCGGAGCGGCGTCGTTCTTCCCGTTGCGCGCGTGCCTCTGCGCGCCATTGTGGATATTCGAACGATCGGTCAGCGTCTACTGGGCGCTCTTCCGCAAACTGCACGCTTCGTCAACAGACGCCGCACGCCCGGCGGTCGCCGAAGGCGGCGCGGGAGCCAAGGTGGCCAGCAACCTATGAAGACGCGATCGATTCTGTTTATCCTTCTCCTCGGCATTAGCGTTCCGTCGTACGCCGCTGACGTCGTCACTGGGCCGCTGACGATGGCGGTGTCGACGCAGAAGAAGATTCTCGTCGTGCGCATCGGCGAGACGGAGATGCGGCGCTACTCGGTCGCCGTCGGAACGAAGGCCAAGCCGACGCCGATGGGGCAGTTCACGGTCAAGCACATCGTCTGGAATCCGGCCTGGCACCCTCCCGACGAGAAGTGGGCGAAAGGAAAGCAGCCGGCTGGCCCGGGTGATCCGAAGAATCCGATGAAGATCGTGAAGATCTTTTTCCAGGAGCCCGACTACTACATTCACGGCACCGACGCCGAGGATTCGCTCGGATCCGCCGCGTCACACGGCTGCATTCGAATGGCGCAGGAGGACGTCTACAAGCTCGCCCGGTATCTGCAGGACCACGCCGGCGCGAAGAAAGCGGATGACTGGTACGCGCAGGTGATTAACGGGACGCAGTCGCAGAGCGTGATGCTGCCGCGGAGCGTGCCGCTGGTGATCGGTAAGTGATACAGGCAGCGCGGACAGAGGTAACGAAGCGGTGCATGGCTCTCCTTTTGTCCGGGAGAATATACCATACAGAATGCCGTCTGTAAATACTCGCTAGTTTGCGAAGGCTTTGAGCGCGTCGTCCTCGGTGTCGTAGACGCTGAACATCGGCAGCAGGTTCGTGAGCTTGAGCGTCTTGGCGACGCGATCTTGTGGTTTGAGCAGGCGGAGCGACGCCCCGGCGCGGCCGGAGACTTTGAGGCTCTGAACGAGCTCGCCGAGGCCGTTGCTGTCGATGTAGTCCATGTCGGAGAGGTTGAGGAGGATCTTGCGATTGCCTTCGCCGAGGAGCTGTTCGATGAGGCGGGGGAGGAGATCGTCGCCGACTCCAACCGCCAGGCGGCCTTCGAAATCGACGATAACGACGTCGCCTTTTTTGCGGGTTTCGATGTTCATGCGGGCGCATCATACATCGGCGTGCGCGACCTCCAGCGCGAGCTGTGCGGGCCGCGATCCGAGTTGCGCGAACCACGCTACGCCCGCCGCGACGCAGTCGATTTCGAGCGTATAGCGGCCCCGCGGTTGCGGCGGCAGCGACATGCGGACGCGGACGGTTTGGCCCGGCGCAATCTCGCGCGGCGGCTCGGTCAGGCGTTCCCAATGAAGATCGAACGTGATCAGTTTTCCGCTGACGTCGTGCAGATGCGCGCCGAGCGCGACGCCGCCGAATGGGAGATTCGACGGCAGCCAGGTCGCAGCTCCGCGATTCGTGACGGTGGCGTCGACGATGATCGGATGTCCTTCGATAACCGGGTCGATGATCGTCGCCGCAACATCCGCCGCGAGACCGGACGGACCGCGGCTGTCGATCCGTTCGCTCCCTTCCTTGAAGAGAAAGAAGTTGCGCACATCGCGCAGAAAGACGCGTGTCGCGGCCGCCCACTTCGCCGCGGTAGCGCCGCCGGCGAGCAGATCTTCGTAGTCGTCGAGCGAAACGTGAAACGGTGGCGCGTGGAAAAGCGCGAGCGTCAGATCGCGGAAGCCGCAACTTTGCGCGGTTCGCCAGAGCGCGTGGATATCGAGGTCGTTTTCGATCACACCGTACGTGCGCATCTCGAACTGCGAAAGCGCCGTGCGCGAATGGCGCGGTCCCGGCTCCGCGAACGCGGCGATGCCGCCCGGCTTCAACACGCGGCCGAATTCGCGAAGGACAGCGTCGGGATTCGGCGCGTGATGGAAGGCGTCGAAGCAGAGGATACGTTCGACGCTGGCGTCTTCGAGATCGATGCGCCGTCCGTCAAATTGCAGAAACTGTGGCGCGGGCTTTTCGCCGATGGGCGGCTGTCGTTCATAGAGATTGCGCGCGATCTTCAGCGCCGTCGCTGAAACATCGAGAAGAATCACGCGGCAGCCGAGCTGCGTCAGGAATCGCGAAAGCCAGCCGGTACCGGCGCCGAATTCGAGCACCGTCATGCCGGGCACGAGCCGCAAACCCTGCAACAACGTAGCGACGCCGATCAGGATCGGCGGAGCCTCGTCCGGCTTCGCAAACGGCTTGGCAAGGTGATGCTCCCATTCCGTCAGCGACGAAAAATACTCCTCGGCTGTCCGATTGAGATCGTCGATTGAAGTTCGCGCGATCATCCCGCGAACATCGATCATCGCGTCGGATACCGGTTCGATCGATGTCGTCTCGACGTCGCGATCGGCAGGCGCGAACGACGGCGGCGCCTGAACGAAAACGATCGCGCTGGTCGTCTCCTCGTGATCTTCAAAGGTGACGTGGCTATTCTCGAATCCGGCCTCCACGAGAATGCGAAAAACCTCGTCGAGTTCGTACGCGTGGCTGGGGATGAACGGCTGGCCGAACGGTTTGCGCCGCGCGATGTTGGTGATCCCGTTGACGATGCTGGCCCGTTCGCGAATCGCGCGCGTGATCCTCACCAGCGGCGACGCCGTCCCTCGAAACAAAAAGTGGAACACGCCGATCCCGCCGGAGCCGATGCGGCCGAGGAGCTCACGAAAAAGAGCGAGGCCGCGAGTTGGTGGAAGGCGCTGGAAGAGCAGATACGAATTGACGAGATCGAACTTGCGCGAGGTCGCCGCAAACTCCGCTGCCGTTTTGAAGTGAATGTTGCCAACGTTCTGCTTCGCCGCCTCGCGCCGCGCCACGGCAAGCATGGCCGGCGAGAGATCGACCGCCGTCACCGACCCGGTCTGCCGAGCGAACGGAATGGCCAGCCGTCCCGGACCGCAGCCGTACTCGAGCACCGACTCAGGCGTGAAGTCCGGCGCCAATCGCTTCCGAATCGTGTGAAAAATGGAGTCGACGAGCAGCTCGCCGCTATCGAAAAACTCGCGCTCATGATTCGCCGTCCGATTCGCGCTCAAAAACTTCGGATCGGTGAACACTGCGAAGAACGGTTCGCGCTCCGCAAACGCCTCCCACCTCCGATCCGGCTGCACGCTCATGCGGAGGGGATTATCGTTGCAACGCCCATGAACCTCATTCTTCTCTTCGACGACGACGTCATCGCCGACGCGCGCGTGCGCCTGACCGGCCGCCGCCTGCAACACGTCCGCGACGTTCATCGCGCCGCGGCAGGGGAGTCGCTCACTGTTGGGATCGCGAACGGCCGCATCGGATGCGGAACGATCACGCACCTCGGCAATGACGCGCTGGAGATGGACATCGCGCTCGACCGCGATCCTCCTCCGCCGCTTCCGCTCACGCTGATCCTCGCGCTCCCTCGCCCGAAAGTCCTCAACCGCGTCATCGCCAGCGCCACATCCCTCGGCATCAAACGCATCGTCCTGATCAACGCCTGGCGCGTCGAAAAAAGCTACTGGAGCTCGCCGCGCCTCTCACCCGAAAACCTGCGCACGCAATCGATCCTCGGACTCGAACAGTCGCGCGACACGGTCCTCCCATCGATCGAGCTCCGCCGCCTCTTTCGTCCGTTCGTCGAAGATGAGCTACCGGCGATCGCGTTTGGGACGCGGGCTTTCGTCGCGCATCCGAACGCGAGCGAGGAATGTCCGCGCGATGTCCGCGAGCCGGTCACGCTCGTCATCGGCCCCGAGGGCGGCTTCATCGACGCCGAGATCGCGTCGCTGGAGCGCATCGGTTTCACGTCCGTCTCGATCGGCGAACGCATCCTGCGCGTCGAGACGGCGGTGCCGTTTCTGGCGGCAAGATTGTATTGATGGGGGATTAGCGCATCTGATGCGTGATGTTATGATGCGGCGCTATGAGAACAACGCTGGATGTCGACGACGACGTACTGCAGGCAGCCAAAGAAATCGCCGTGAACCGCGGAACAACGGCAGGCCGTGTCCTTTCTGATCTCGCGAGAAAAGCCTTGGAGCCGACGGAAAGTGTTGAGGTTCGCAATGGCGTACCTCTGATGCCGCGTCGGCCGAAGGGCAGTCCGCCGCTGACGATGGAACTCGTCAACCGTCTACGTGACGAACCGTGAGTATCGCTCTCCTGGACGTCAACGTTCTCATCGCACTTTTCCACCCCGATCACATCAACCACGACGCTGCGCATGAGTGGTTCGCAACGCATCGTGGCGGAGGATGGGCCACGTGTCCGGTTACGGAGAATGGTGTGGTACGGATCCTCGCTAACTCCGCAACCTTCGGCGACCATCATTCTGCGGCATCGCTGCGAAGTCGCCTCGATACGCTGTGTGCGAGTGACGAACACGCATTCTGGCCGGACACCGTGTCGCTGCGCGATGGGCAACTATTCAATCTCTCTGGAGTAAGCCATCGGCAGATATCCGACATCTATCTGTTGGGGCTCGCTGTGGCAAATGGCGCCCGACTGGCAACGTTTGATCGACGGATTCCGCTCGAGGCGGTGAACTCCGCGCGACGGGACAGCCTCGAGGTTATCGACGCTTAAGTTGACTAAGTCTACTTAGCTAAGCTAAGCTGTCGCGTATCATGATCGAAGTCAATATCCATGAAGCGAAGACGCATCTCTCCCGTTTGCTCGCGCAAGTTGAAGCCGGCGAGGAAATCATTATCGCCCGCAATGGTGAGCCTGTGGCGAAGCTGGTCGCCATCGAAAAGAACTCGGACAAACGCGTACTGGGCCAGTACCGCGGCGAAGTCATCATCGCGGACGATTTCGACGATCCCGTCGATCCTGAGACCTGGCGTTGAATGCGGTTTCTCATCGATACGCATTGCTGGCTTTGGGCGGTAAGATCGCCTGATCGCCTTGGTCCGAGAGCCACCGCGATGATTGAGAACCGCGACAACAAGGTCATATTGTCCGTTGTCAGCACGCTGGAAATCGCGATCAAGGCTTCCATCGGAAAGCTGCACTTGCCTGAGCCGGCTGACGATTTCGTACGTTCGCAGATGGCTGCCCTGGCGATGACTTCCCTTCCGGTTTACCTGTCGCATTCATTGCGTGTCGGTGAATTGCCGCAGCATCATCGTGATCCGTTCGACCGGTTACTCGTTGCTCAATGCCAGATCGAACGTTTGCCGTTCATGACGGCCGATGAAGCGATCGCGCAGTACGACGTCGAGATCATCTGGGCCGGTCACGGCAAGCCGCCTCGCCGAGGGCCAAACTAGGCATCGCGTAGAATCCGCCCCCTATGGCCACCAAGCCGGATGCCGGCGAGAAGCTCATCGCGTCGAACAAGAAAGCGTTTCACGACTACTTCGTCCTGCAGAAGGCCGAGGCGGGTCTGGCGTTGACGGGCACCGAGGTCAAGTCACTGCGCGATGGCAAAGCGAACATCAAAGACTCGTATGTCCTCTTCAAAGATGGCGAGGCCTTTCTGTTCAACGCGCACATCTCGCCGTACTCGCATGGCAACCTGCAGAACCACGAACCGGAGCGGAATCGGAAGCTGTTGCTTCATCGGCGCGAGATCGAAAAACTGCGCGAGCAGGTCGTCGAGAAGGGGCTGACCGTCGTCCCGCTGCGGCTCTACTTCAAGGGCGGCAAGATCAAGGTTGAGATCGCGGTCGTGCGCGGAAAGAAGCTTTACGACAAGCGCGAGACCGAAAAAAAGCGCGAGCTCGATCGCGAGGCGGCGGTCGCCATGAAACAGCGTTGACGCAGGGTGTGTGGTCGGATAGCCACAATCGCGGGTCATATCGACCACAGAATCGTTGGTGCGCGATCGAGATTTAAAACGCGTAAGCCGCACATTAAAAGAGCGTTAAGCCCGTTTGAATGTCATCCGCAGTCCGTGGCACTTTCCCTGCTCTTAAACGCTACGAATGTACGTCAAACGCAAGACGATCAACACCAAAGTCAGTATCTCCGGCATCGGCCTTCACTCCGGCATCTACACCAAAGTCGAGCTTCATCCGGCCCACGCGGGCAGTGGCATCACCTTCGTCCGCGCGGACCTCGGCCTGCGCATTCCGGCGCTGCAAGCTTCGACCACGGCGCTCGATCACGCCACGACGGTCGGCCGCGATGACGTGTCGGTCGGAACCGTCGAGCATCTCCTCTCCGCGCTCATGGCGTGCGGGATCACCGATCTCGACATCTACATCAATGGCCCGGAAGTTCCGATCATTGACGGAAGCGCCGTGCCGTTCATGCACCTCATCGATGCTGCCGGCGTTCGCGAGCTTGCCTCAGACATCCGCGTCCTGCGCATTACGCAGCCGATCGAAGTCGTCGACGGCAACAAGAGCATTCGCATCACGCCGTCGAACCGGCTGGTGATCAAGTACAAGATCGATTTCCCGCATCCGACGATTGGGAAACAAGCCCTCCAGTTCGACCTCCAGCACGACAACTTCCTGAAGAAAATCGCGCCGGCGCGTACGTTCGGTTTCAAACACGAAGTCGAGAAGCTTCGCGCGGCCGGTCTGGCCCGCGGCGGCTCCGTCGAGAACTGCATCGTGCTCGACGACAGCGGCGTCATGAATGGACCGCTCCGTTTCCGCGACGAGTTCGTGCGCCACAAGATCCTCGACCTCGTTGGCGATCTGGCGCTGATCGGCCGTCCCGTGGTCGGCGAGATCACCGCATACAAGGCCGGTCACGCGCTGCACTCCAAGTTCGTCGAGCAGATTCTTCGTGCTGCGGAAGCCGAGGAAGGCGCGCCGGCGATGGCCGCGCGAGGCGTCGAGAGCTTCGCGTAAGCGGAAATATCAGAGAGAGATCCGGCGTCGTGTGGTAAAACAACCACACCGTGCGTCGACTCCTTTTCACATCCTTATCCTTATTCTTTGTGCTCGCCGCAGGCGCGTTCGCGGCGGACCCGTCCATCGATACTTTGTCGGCGAAGGCCGTGAACCGGCAGGTCAGCGTTCGCTTCACGATGGCGCACGCGTTCGCGCGCGAGGAAACCATCAAGGGATTGCAGAGCGGCGTACCGACAACGATGACCTACGTCATCGAGATCTTCCGCGACCGTCCGCGCTGGTTCGATGAGGGGATCGCGAGGACGCGCATCGAAATCATAGCCACCTTCAACTCACTGACGCGCGAGTACCTCCTCAACTATCGCCGCGATCACAAGCTGGTTCGTTCCGAGACCTTCAGCGATCTGGCCGCGCTGCAGAAGGCGATGACGACGGTCGATGAGCCGAACCTCTTCGATATCGGCAAGCGGCCGCCGTACAAGCTGAAGGTGCGCGTCAAAGCCGATCTGATGCGCGGCTGGCTGCTGTACTTCATCCCCTGGGACGTTTCGACGCGGTGGAAGGCGACGCGTGTCGCTTCGCCGCCGGAGCCGGCGAGATGACGCTCCGCGCCACGCTCTTTCGTTACCGCAAAGATCCGCGCGTCATCGTCACGGTTCCGCTGCTGATTCTGGCGGCGACGAGCCTCATCTACTACGCGGTTCAGAAAGCGAAAGAGCTGTCGCCCGAGGCGCTCAGCAGCCAGATGCTGCTCTTCGTCCTTGCGAACATCAACGTTCTGCTGATTTTCGGCATCCTCTTCGTGCTGCTTCGCGGCATCGTCAAGCTGGTGCTCGATCGCCAGCGCGGCATCATCGGCTCGCGTTTTCGAACGAAGCTGGCGATCACCTGGGTGGCCACATCTCTGATCCCGGTGCTGATCCTCTTTTTCTTTGCCTCGGATCTCTTGCGAACGTCGATCGATCGCTGGTTCAACACGCCGGTCAGCCGCATCCTCACGAATGGGGAAGCGATCGCGCAGATGTCGGAGGATCAATCGGCCGCGATTGCTGCCGCTGCCGCGCGCGAGATCGCCGCGAGCGATCCTGCGCAACTCGATGCCGCTCTCAGTCACGTTCAGCAGTTTCACAGCGTCGACATGGTTGGCCTCTACCGCGACGGCACGCTCGTGCGTGTCGTCGCCAATCCGCGTGCGCCGATTCACGAAGCGTCCGAGCCGCCGAAGAAGTTTTTCGATGACGTCGCGGTATCCGGTCGCGCCACGAAGATCGACGTCGTCGCGACAGGGAAGTGGATCCGTTCTGCGACGCGCGTCGGCAACACGTCGTATGTCGCGGTGGCCGGCGTCTTCATCCCCGCCGCGATGAGCCGACTGATCGACGAGTCGATCGTGATGCACAAGAATTTCGAGCAGCTCAACGCGCAGCGGCCGACGTTGAAAGCGTCGCAGACCTCGCTCTTCCTCGCCGTGACGCTGGCCATTCTCTTCGGCACGCTGTGGACGTCGATCTACGCCTCGCGGCGCATCACCATCCCGATCAAGGCGCTGGCCGAGGCGACGGGACGGTTGGCCGAGGGCGGCTACGGACATCGCGTCGCGGTTGCAGCGACCGACGAAGTGGGCCGGCTCATCGAATCGTTCAACGACATGTCGACGCAGCTCGACCAGCAACGCCAGGCGCTGACGCAGACGAACCGTTATCTCTCGACGGTGCTCGACAGCGTTTCCGCCGGCATCCTTGCCTTCACCGATACCTTCGAACTGCTCAGCGTCAATCACGCCGCGCTGCAGATGCTGCAGATCGAACAGCCGCGCTCTGGCGCCAACCTCGCCGACGTACTGATGGGCGATCTCACGCCGCTCTTCGACACGCTGCGCGAGCTCACCGCACGCGGCGCGCGCGCGCGCGAAGTCACGCTAATTCGCGGTGGCGAACTTCGCTACCTCGAAGTCTCCGTTGCGCGTCTCTCGGGCGGTGGGGATGAGGGCTGGGTCGTGGCGATCGAGGATTCAACCTCGCTCGTGCAAGCACAAAAGCTCGCCGCCTGGAACGAGGCCGCGCGCCGCATCGCGCACGAGATCAAGAATCCGCTCACGCCGATCCAGCTTTCCGCGGAACGGATCGCGCGGAAGTTCCGCAACAACGACGCCGATACTCCGCAAGCGATCGATGAGGGGACGAAAACCATCGTCTCCGAGGTCGGGCAGCTCAAGCGAATGGTCAACGAGTTCGCGCGTTTCGCGCGGATGCCGGCCGTTCACCTTCGTCACGCGCAGCTCGCCGAGATCCTGCAGCAGGCCGCCGGGTTGTATCGCGACGTGAAGCCGGGCGTGTCGGTCAGCGTCACCGTCGAACCAGACATCGAAATCCTCGTCGATCCCGAGCAGATCCGCCGCGCCGTCGGCAACCTGCTGAAGAACGCAGTCGAAGCGACCGAATCCGGCGACGTGCGTGTCTCCGCCCGCCGCGCGCCGCACCGCGTCGTCATCGAAGTGGCCGATCCCGGCCGCGGCGTTCCCGACGCCGATAAGGAAAAACTCTTCCTCCCATACTTTTCCACCAAAGGCCGCGGCACCGGCCTCGGCCTGGCCATCGTCCACCGCATCGTGAACGACCACGACGGCCGCATTTCCGTCCACGACAACTATCCCCGAGGAACAAGATTTGAGATTGAGCTGCCCGCGTAAATCCCATGGCCAAAATTCTCATCATTGACGACGAAGCCGCGATTCGCGAGACGCTTGCGCACATCCTGCGCGACGAGGGCCATCAGCCGACGTTGTGCGACTCCGGCGAAGCTGCCATCGCGCAGTTTGCGCGCGAGGAGTACGACCTCGTGTTTCTCGATCTCTGGCTGCCCGGCATCGACGGCATGGCCGTTCTCGAGCGGCTCAAGACCGCCGGTGCGCCGCCGGTGATCGTGATCTCCGGCCACGGCAACATTGACTCCGCCGTCCGCGCCACGCGCCTCGGCGCGTACGATTTTCTCGAGAAGCCGCTGTCGCTCGAACGCGTCCTCCTCACCGTCAACCACGCGCTCGCTGACCGCAAACTGCGCGAACAGGTCCGCGATCTTCATCGACACTTCACGCTGGCAGAGCTGCTGATCGGCGAGAGCGACGCGATGAAGAAGCTCGACGAGCAGGTGCGCTCCGCCGCGCCGTCGAACAGCCGCGTGCTCATCACCGGCGAGAACGGCAGCGGCAAGGAAATCGTCGCGCGCACGCTGCATCGTCTTTCGCAACGCGCCGAGCATCCCTTCATCGACGTCAACTGCGCGGCCATCCCCGAGGAGTTGATCGAGTCGGAACTGTTCGGACATCGCAAGGGCGCGTTCACCGGCGCGATCGACGACCGCAAAGGGAAGTTCGAGCTGGCGGACGGCGGCACGCTCTTCCTCGACGAGATCGGCGACATGAGTCTGAAGACGCAAGCGAAAGTGCTGCGCGTGCTGCAGGAGCAGACCTTCCAGAAAGTCGGCGGACAACAAACCATCAGCGTCGACGTGCGCGTGATCGCCGCGACGAACAAGAATCTCGAGTCGGAAATCGCCAACGGCAGTTTCCGCAGCGATTTGTACTACCGGCTGAACGTCGTCCCGATCGAAGTGCCGCCGCTGCGCGCCCGTGGCAACGACGTCACGCTCCTCGCCGAACATTTCCTACGCCGCTTCGCCGCCGAAACGGGCTCGCCGAAGAAGCGGCTCTCGTCCGGCGCCGCGTCGAAATTGCGCGCGTATCACTGGCCAGGCAACGTGCGCGAGCTCCGCAACGTCATTGAGCGCATGGCCATCCTGATGAAGGGCGAAGTGATCGAGCCGGAGGACGTGCAACTCGGCGCCGCCGTCGCCGCGACGCCGCAGATCGACGCGCGCCTGACGCTGAAAGAAGCGCGCGACGAATTCGAAAAGCAGTACATCCTGTCGCGTCTCCGTGAGTTCGCCGGCAACGTCAGCCGCACCGCCGACGCCCTCGGCGTGGAGCGCTCCAACCTCTATCGAAAACTGAACGCGTACGGCATCCGCGTCGAGCGTCCGTGAAGGAATAGGAATCGCGGTCGTGCCGTTAGCGCGCAGGCAACGTCACGAGCTTGACAGCGTCCCCCTCGCTGACTACTCTTCGCCGTCGTTTCGCGGGCATAACTCAGTTGGTAGAGTGCAACCTTGCCAAGGTTGATGTCGCCGGTTCGAGTCCGGTTGCCCGCTCCATCCTTTCTTCCAATCCCCACAATTGAGAAGCGTTACTCCGTCTCCGTGACGGCTTCACCCGATGCTTGCGTCACGGCGGCGGTGATGCGGTCGTCAACTTCTGCCGCACGCTCCAACTCCACGGGATAGCGGATCGTGACCTCCACTCCGTTGGCCGCCACTCGAAGGCGGCTCTGCGGATGCGGCGGCGGCATGGTCAGGCGCAGCATCCGCTCCATCTCGCGATGCTGGCGTTGCACGGCGTCGCCATAGTCGGCGAAGACGCTGTTCACGGCGTCGAGCATCCGCTGCTGCACGGCGCGATAGTCGGCGGAGGCCGGAACCGTGACCGACACCTCGTGCCAGAGGTAACGCGTGCCGGGAAGCTGCTTGAAAATCCCCGCGCTGTGATCGAAGACGACCGCGTTCGGGAACTCGACGATGCGGCCGGTGGGAAGCTGATCGCGTCCGCGCGCTTCGAACTCCATCAGGTACATCCAGACCAGTCCGACTTCGAGCACCTCGCCGCTGACATGCGCGATCTGCACGCGGTCGCCGACGCGGATTCCGTACTTGCCGATGATCACGAAGTAGCCGGCGACGGAGAGGATCACGTCCTGCAACGCGATGGCGATGCCGGCGGTGAGAAATCCGGCGAACGTCGTCAGCGATCCGACGTCGGTCGCGAAGCTCGCCGCGATCACGCCCGCCACGACAACGAGCGTCACGATGCGCCGCAGAAGAAGGAACTGATGCCGGCGGCGAACGTCGTGGATGTAGCGGAATGTGACGCGCCGCCAGAGCGCTGAAAACCCGAAGACGAGCAGCAGAATGACAGCGAGCGTGACGGCGCGGAAGATGACGCGCCGCAACTCGCCGCGATACTGCTCGATGACCGAGGAGCGCCAGCGCGTCAGGCTTTGTTTGTAGGTGTCGAGAAGGATGCGCCGTTTCGTCAGCGGCAGCATGGCCGCCGAAAGTTGCCGCATCCGGATCGCCAGCGCGTCGAGCTCCGCTTTTCGCTGACCGATGACCGCGACATCGTTCGACTCCGGCATCGCCGCCAGCTCGTCGCCGCGCTGCGTGAGTTGCCGCAGCACCGCCACCATGGGCGTCGTAAATGGGCGCCCTGCTTTCGACAGGCCGTCGGCCGCGTGAATGGCACGCTGCAGCGCGTAATCCTTCTGACTGAGCGAGACGAGGTCGGTGATCAGTCCGACGATGCCGGTCGGCGGCGCTTTGTGCGCAGCGGCAGCGACGGCCGCCGCACTCGACGTCGATGCGGCCGGTACCGTCTGTTCGAGCGCCGCGATCTGCGCGCCGAGGTCGTTGCCTGTGTTCGCGCTGCCGCTGCTGTTGATGAACGCCAGCATGCCGCTGAGCGTATCGTTGCGCGTCTGCGCGAGCGCGAGGCGGCTCTCCGCTTCCGCGATGCGCGCGGCAAGCAACTCGCGATCGTGTCCCGTTGATGCGGGAAGCTGCTGCCTGAGCGCTTCGAGCGCCGCCTGATCGCGACGCATCCGATCGGCTGCCGTAGCCGCATTCTTCGCCAGCCGCTGAAAGCGCCCGGATGAAGTCGCGGTCGGCGCCGTGCTCACTTCCTGCGCCGACAGCAACGGCGCGTACGCTTTCGCAAACTCGAAGGACCTCGCGACGATCTGCGACGCGAGCTGCCGGTCATCATTCACATACAGCACATCCGTCGGCTGGTCCGCCAGCTGCCCCTCGGCATCCAGCCGCCCGTACCAGCCGACTGTCTGATTGAGAAAGCCGAGGAGCTGTCCACTGTTCGGCAACGGCGCGGGGACGTTGCGGCTCTGCGCCAGCAGTAACGCTGAGAGCCCGATTGCGAGGCCGAGCCGAATCGCACGCGACATCCCTCGCGTGAATGCCTGCTCCGTGCCCGCTCAGTTGTTCGAAATGTTCGACTTCGATTTCACGACGGCCGTCGCGGCGACCTCGATCGGATGCTTGCCATCCGAGGTGAAGGCGATCTTGTCGGCGCCGGCCTCGCGTGCGGTTGCATCGACGCTGAACGCTTTCTTCTGCGCGAAGTTCCAGCGCTTCTTCACCGTTCCCTCGGAACCGCCTCGAATCTCGATCTGGGCGTCAGGTTCGCTTTTCGGGCCGTCGATGACGACGTAGTACGAACCCGCCGGCAGCACGCCGAAATCGGTCTTGCCCTCGGCATCCGTGGTCCGCGCCGCCGGCTTCCCGCCGGGATTCTTTCCCAGCTTCACGTCCACGCCCTTCAGCGGCGCGCCCGCCCAGGCACTCATCGCCACGAGTGAAACGAACATCGCCAAAATCACTTTCCGGCTCGACATCGCATCCTCCTTTTTGTGAAGGAGGAGTATCGCATGTCGGTGTTGCGGTACATTTCCACCTTTCCGCCAACCTAATAGATCGTCAGAGAGGGAGTGTCGCAATGAATGGAATCGTGAAACCGGCCGCGGCGAACGAGCCGCCGGCGAATCTGAAGGTCACGCTGTACGACGCCGGAAGCGGCAAATCGGTGAAAGTCATCAACGCCACCCTCCACCGCCTCGGCGACGGCCTAACCCCCCAAACCGGCTACACGCTCCCGAGCGCCGGATGCCCCGTCACCCTCCACAACGGCGACCCCCTCTACGGCCCCGGCACCCCCCCCCAGCCACATCCCCATGATGCGAACAACAGGCGTCAACATCGACGCCGCCGGCAACGTCTGGACCTGCAACAACTGGAAACCCAACTTCGACAACGACACAGCCGGCGGCAACCCGGGAGGGGACGGGATGCTGATTTGGGTGGGGCTGGCGAAGCCGCGGGGTAAGCGTTTCATCGGGTAGGGAAAAACTCCATTCTGTCCCTCCTTAATAGAAAACGTCGGGGAGGCAGACATGTCGGCGATTGCTCTCGAATTGCACGATGTTCTCGAGGAGGAGTACGTCCGAACAGGCGGCGAGGTGCTGCCTTCTCCGGATGATCCGATCACTAAGGAAGATCTCCTCGACCCTGAGGCCCTGACGAAGCTGTTCAATCTCGTTCCCGACCGCCTCGTCAAGTATCTCGAAGGTCTGCGCAACATTGTCGATCCCCGCGAGCCCGGACCGCTGACGATCGTGGATGCGAAAGAGAAGCTCACACCCGCGACGCGACGCCTTCTTGAGGGATACGACGGTGCTGACGAAGCGTGGCAGCTTCGGATCAACCGGCGCATGCTCGAAGAGGTCCTCGGTGACGCGATACGCGGCGCGAAAGCGTGGCCGGAGATCACGGCTGACCAGATCATCGACCTCAACTCTTGCCGAGGGACACTTGCCGCCATTGGTATTAGTTGCTCGTACGACTCCGAAACAAGAATCGCCGGCCACTTGGAAACGCTGCATACGTGTACTGATCCGGAAGACACGTTTTGTCCGGCCAAATGTTTCGCCGGCTCGCCGCGGCTGACCTGCAACACGACACTACTGGTCGGCGAGTACGAGACCTTCGACGAGGCGACACGGAAGGTGATCAACCGGCGTGTGCTCGACGACGTTTTTGAAGGAAGCATTCTGCGCTGGCGCGACGTCCGCCTCGGGCGGCTTTACGGCGAGCTTCACAAGCGCCGCGATGACACCGCGCGTACCGCCTTCTGTATCTCCGGCGGCGGTATACGAAGTGCGACGTTCGCACTCGGAGTCATGCAGGGTCTTGCTGGACGCGGTCTGCTGAAGCGGTTCGATTTCCTCTCCACCGTATCCGGCGGCGGATATATCGGAGGTTGGCTGACTTCATGGGCGCGACGGCATCCCGAAGGCATCGCCGGCGTGGAGAAACACCTGTCGGCGCTCGACACACCGTCGGGAACCGGTCGGGGAGGACGCGTGTTCGCTGAAGCCAAGCTTCAGCCGGAGGCAAAGCCAGTCCGCCATCTGCGCGAGTACAGCAACTACCTCACGCCGCGTCTTGGAATCACATCGGGTGACACCTGGACGTTCGCCGCGTTGTATGTCCGCAACCTGATTATCAACCTGCTCGTCCTCGTCCCACTTCTTGCGTTCATCCTGGCCGTCCCGCGGTGGTCGGCGTTGGCGCTGAGTCATATACGCGACCTGCCGCTTCTTCCATTCGTCATTGTAGCGGACCTCTCGCTCCTGGCGCTCTACTGGTACATCGGCCGGGCGCGGCCTGTAAGGCATGGCTCGGAGGCGAAGGATCTGCCGTGGCCAGTCCGCGCACTCTCCCCGGCATGGCGGTTCGCGATCTTCTGCTTCGGTGCCGGCTCCGGCGCTTCCATCGCAATCGCGATGACATGGGCAAAATGGGTTGCGCTGACTACTCGCCCGTTTCATCCCTCGGATATCGATTACCTGACGATCGAGGGCGGCATCGTCGTGGCACTGCTAGCGATGACAGTCATTCCGTGTACCGCCTACTTCCGCCGTTACATCAAGGCGCCATATGCAGCACGGCGCGAATCAATCGCCGCCGGTACGGACGGAGGAAATCGGTCGATCAAGAATCAACGCATTATTTTCGAGAGCCTCGCGGCCCTGATCGCCGCCACTGGAGCGGTAGGGCTCTACTATTTTTTTGCGCAGAAAGTTTTTGACAGGCCGCTCGATTCATTGGACGACTTCGATGTTTCGCCCTTCCTGCTTGCGGGCAAAACGCTGGCGAGCAATCGACTCTTATTCATCTGCTTTGGCGCGCCCGTCGTGCTCATTGTATTGTTTCTGCAAGCGACGGTCTTCGTAGCCGGTTCGGGCAAGTTCAACGAGGACTATGACCGCGAATGGTGGGGCCGCGCCGGAGGCTGGTTGCTTTCCGGCGGCGTGGCGTGGCTGGTGTTTTCCGCGATTTCCATTTTCGGACCGCTCGCGATTTATCAGTTCCCCACAATCGTTGGAGCGCTCGGCGGTGCAAGCGGCCTTGTGGCAATTCTCCTCGGCCGGAGCTCGACATCGGCGGCCGCGGCGAAATCGGAGGGGGCGGCGAGCAAGAGTGACAAAGCGCTCGCCCTCGCCGTGCCACTGTTCTGCATTTTCGTTCTCGCCGCGATCTCGTCCTTGACGACCCTCATCATTCAAAAAGTCGAGAAAACGGAGGCGCCGAATCGCGTTGTCGAAGCCCAACTGGAGTCCGTCATCACGAGTCAGCCGGCCACTCCTGTGCGCTATGAGAAGCTGACGATCTCCGAGGCGCGCCGGACGAAGCCGATCGCGATGGCGTCGCAGGGCCTGCTTCGGTCGCACGCTCATCTGGCGACCGTCGAGAACGCGAGCGGTGCCGAATTACTATGGATTTTCGTGGTCGCCGCGGTGGCGTTCGGCGCGTCCTTCGCGGTGGGCGCGAATCGTTTTTCGATGCACGCGTTGTATCGCAACCGGCTAATCCGGGCCTACCTCGGCGCGTCCCGCTATGACCGCGATCCGGACCACCTCACCGGCTTCGATCCTTACGACAACGTAGAGATGTACAAGCTGCGTCCAGAGCTGCTCTGGACGACGAGCTTCCGCCACATCGATGAGTTCATCGACGACCTACGCAAAGGCATCGCCGAAACTCCCGCAAAGGCAATGTCGACAAAGATCGCCCGTCTGCTTCAGACAGGGACGCGGGAAATGCTCATCGATGGAGCGACGCTGGACGCCGTGATTGAAGCGCTTGATCAGGCGACGCGCGAACGTGATCAGCAAATCATCGATCGAGCGAAAACGACCTTGCGCAACGTGGAATCGTATTTGCCCCGCGCCGCAAAGCGCCTCGCGAAACTCGATAAACTCGATAAGGTGCTCGATGTCGCGAAGAAAGAAGTAACCAAGCGCAAGAAGCGGCTCGACGGCGAGAACGGTCGCGCGGTTGTGATCGATACGCTTGTTCAGGACCTGAATCGGGTTCTCATCGAGGGCGAGTTAACAGAGGGCGCGATGGATCCCGCGTTGCGCGTGATTGAGAACCGCGCTGCGTTCGATCGTGAGTATGCGGAGTGGATCGTCGCTAGGCCGCCGGTGAAACGCGGCGACCCGACGACCACCGATGCCGCTCGCATGGAGTGGCGTCAACCGCTGCACATCGTCAATGCGGCGCTTAATCTCGTATCAGGGAAGAACCTGGCGTGGCAGCAGCGGAAGGCGGAGCCGTTCACGATCTCCCCTTTGCATTCCGGCAGCGCGTTCGTCGGCTATCGCGACTCCCGCGCGTACGGCGGCGGCTTACGTGGCATCTCCCTCGGCACGGCGGTCACGATCTCAGGCGCGGCGGCGAGTCCAAATCAGGGCTACCACTCCTCCATACCGTTGGCCTTCCTGCTCACGATGTTCAACGTCCGCCTCGGGTGGTGGCTCGGTAATCCCGGCGCCGCCGGCAAGAAGACGTATACCAAAGACAATCCGAGCAGCACGGTTGCTCTGCTGACGCGCGAGATGCTCGGTGAGACAAACGACACCTACAGCTGGGTCTACTTATCCGATGGCGGGCACTTCGAGAATCTCGGTCTCTACGAGATGGTGCTTCGGCGGTGCCGCTATATCGTCGTCAGCGACGGCGGTTGCGATCCGAAGTTCACATTCGAAGATCTCGGGAACGCGATCCGGAAAATCCGGATCGACCTCGGCGTGCCGATTGAGTTCAACGACATGCCGATGCGCACGCGCGACGAAGATTCTCCATGGAATTACGTCGCCGTCGGTTCGATCCGTTATGAAGCAGTCGACGGGCAGCGTGCGAAGCCCGGAAAACTCGTGTACCTCAAGCCCGGCTATTACCGCGATGAGAACCTTCCGAAGGATGTGATGAATTACGCAAAAGAGTTCCGCGATTTCCCTCACGAGTCGACGGCGGATCAGTGGTTCAGCGAGTCGCAGTTCGAGAGTTATCGCACCCTGGGCCGGCACGTGATCGATCATGTCGCACCGACTCCGGAGTTCGCTACGGTGGCGAGCTTCGTCGAGGAAGTTGATGCCACAGCGAAGAAGACTCAGGAGCCTTCTTACGTCCCGGTCGTCGCGCAACGCATCACTGTAAAGAAAGGGACAGAATCCGAGGCCGCCGTCGTGCTGCCTTCTTCGGCCATTCGCCGCCAGCAAACGTAAGTGCCATCAGCAAACTGCTGCAAATTAAGGGTGTTTGGTGGCGATGACTGGAGTCGAACCAGTGACCTAGCGCTTATGAGACGCCCGCTCTAACCATCTGAGCTACACCGCCATGAGGTGGGATTACGAAGGCCAAAAATTGAACGACGCTGTGGGCTGAGCCTTGGGCAACCAACGCTGCCGGCCGTGCCGGCGAGGATATACTCAACGCCGCGCGGCGCGGAAAATTTCGGGCGGCGTGGAGCGTGAATGTCCGACGGCGAGGGGCGGCAGTGCATCGGGTGTGGCGTTGCCGAGGAGGCGGCGTTGCTCGAGCGGTGCGTGGCTTGCGGCAAGTACTTCTGCGCGGACTGCGCGTACCGGGCGACCGGGCGGCGGTTCGATTCGGCGGAGTGTGCGCGCGCGTTTTTCTACGGAGATGGCGATGACGACGAAAGCGATGACACCGCCGATGCTTGATGCGATCGCGCCGGAGCGGCGTCCGCGCCGGCTGCGTCGGACGGAGTCGATCCGGACGCTCGTGCGCGAGACGGTGGTGCGGCCGGAAGATTTGATTTATCCGCTTTTCGTTGTGCCGAATACGCGGCCGAAGGTGGAGATCGGATCGATGCCGGGCGTCTGGCAGCTGCGCGTGCGCGAGGCGGTGGACGAGGCGCGGCGCGCGTACGATCTGGGCATCCGCGCGGTGCTGCTGTTCGGGTTGCCCGAGTACAAGGATGCGATTGGATCGGCGTCGTGGGATCCGACCGGACCGGTGCAGTCGTCGATCGAGGCGATCAAACGTGCCGTGCCGCAGATGACAGTGATGGCGGACGTCTGTCTCTGCGAGTACACCGATCACGGGCACTGCGGCGTCATCGTCGATCACAACGGGACGAAGGACGTCGACAACGATCAGACGCTGCCGCTGCTGGCGAAACAGGCGGTGTCGTTCGCGGCGGCGGGGGCCGACTTCGTCGCGCCGTCCGACATGATGGACGGGCGCGTCGGCGCCATTCGCGAAGCGCTGGACGACGCGAGCCTGACTGAGATCGGGATCATGGCGTATTCGGCAAAGTACGCGTCGGGCTTTTATGGACCCTTCCGCGAGGCGGCCGAGTCAGCGCCGCAGTTCGGCGACCGGCGTAGCTACCAGATGGATCCGGCCAATATCCGCGAGGCCATCCGCGAGATGGAGCTTGACGTCGAAGAAGGCGCGGACATGATCATGGTCAAGCCGGCGCTGTCGTATCTCGACGTCATCCGCGCGGCGCGCGACAACTTCGACCTGCCGGTGGCGGCGTACAACGTCAGCGGCGAGTATTCGATGGTGAAGGCGGCGGCGGAGCGCGGCTGGATCGATGGTCCTCGCGTGATGAACGAGGTCCTGACGTCGATCAAACGGGCGGGCGCGGATTTGATCATCACGTATCACGCGCTGGAGTTTGCTTCGCAGGGATGAGTTCGCGTCACCCGCACCAAACGGCGCTGACGGCGTCCGGGTGATCGAGCAGGTAGCCGTCTTCGTCGGCGTCGTATTCGATGATGGCGCCGTCGAGGCGGGAGGCGGACATGTTGTCGAGGGCGATGCGGATGCCGTTCACGTTTGCGACTTCGTCGCCGTCGATTGGTCCGTCGGCGTAGGCGAGGCGATAGCCGCTGCCGCCGCAGCCGGTGGTGAAGGCGATGCGAAGGATGCGGCCGTCCAGCTCCGAACGAAGATGCTCGGCCGCGGTCTGTGTGATCGAAACGTTCATTCCGTTGCCGCGCCGCGAATCAGTCGCATCTCGGCGTCCTCGCGTTTGAACCAGTCGCGATCGAGTTTGGTCAGTTCCAGTTCGCGCTCCAGTTCGACGATGTGTGCGCGTTTCGAGGCGGCCAGGTAGACGAGAAAGGCGCGGTCGATGGCGGACGCGCCTTTGCCGATCTGCGCGAGATTCCGCTCCATGGTCCGTTCGCGCGCGATCAGGAACTCCGTGGTCTCGCGGAAGGAGAGGTCGCCTTCGAGGATGTCCTGGAAGGCGAGGTCATTCGCGAGCGTCACTTTGCTGCGCGAGGTGCCGGTGGCGGCGATCTTCATCTCGATGAGATCGCGCGTGGCCCGCTCGTCGACTGCGAACTGTTTGAACATATTCGCCGTCAGCGGATTCGGCAGGTTCTCGGCCAGCTTCTCGAACGTTTTGTACGCCTCCACGGTGTACTGGAAAACGGTGTTGAGCTGCTGGTTCGTGAGGATGACGGGGGCGGTTTCGATTGCAGTCATTTCGATTCCATTCACTCAATTTTCGCTACTTTCAACACTACATCGCCCAACAGTTTCGACTGGCACGACAGGCGGTATGGCGGTTCCAGTTCCTTGTACGTTTCGTCGGGCGTTGGCGGCGTGAGGATATCCCAGCCGTCGACGACTTCCACTCTGCAAGTCCCGCACGCGCCGTCGCCGCCGCAGACGTGACTGACGCGGACGTCCATGGCAGCGGCGCAGGTTAGCAGCGTTGATCCTTGAGGGAACTCCGCGGCTTTTTCTGCGTCGACGAACGTCACGCGCGGCATCGGCGGGGATTGTAATCGCGTTGACTACTCCAGCGCCCGGTGTGCCATGTAGGAGCTGCGAACGAGCGGCGCGGACTCGACGTGGTGGAAGCCGAGGGCTCGGGCTTTCGTGCCGAGGGCGGTGAACTCGTCGGGGGTGTAGTAGCGGCGGACGGGGTGGTGGTTGCCGGTCGGCGCGAGGTACTGGCCGAAGGTGATGATGTCGACGCCGGCGTCGCGAAGATCAGCGGCGACCTGGAGCACTTCTTCTTCCGTCTCTCCGAGGCCGAGCATGAGGGACGACTTCGTCAACATATTGACGTTGCGCTCATCGCCCGCCCAGCGGAGGATGTCGAGCGAGCGGTTGTACTTGGCTACTGGACGCACAGCCGCATAGAGCCGCGGCACCGTCTCGACGTTGTGCGCGAGGACTTCCGGCGTCGAGGAGATGACGGTGCGAAGGGCGTCACGGTTGCCCTCCAGATCGGAGATGAGCACTTCGACCGCGGCGCCGGTTTGGTCGCGCACGGCGAGCACTGTCTGCGCGAGATGTTCCGCGCCGCCGTCCGGCATGTCGTCGCGGTTCACCATCGTGATCACCGCATGCCGCACGCCCATCTTCGACACCGCCTCCGCCACTCGTCGCGGTTCGTCGGCATCGGAGGCGAGCGGCTTCCCTTTGCCGACCGCGCAGAAGGTGCAGCGGCGCGTGCAGATCTCGCCAAGGATCATGAAGGTGGCCGTGCCGGCGCTCCAGCATTCGAAAATGTTCGGGCAGCGCGCTTCCTGGCAGACGGTGTTGAGCGCGAGATCGTTCATCAGCTTCGAGACGGGAAGCTGCGCGAGGTCGCCCGGGACGCGAATCTTCAACCATGCGGGACGATGTCCGGCGCGGCGATTTTTCGGTTCGGATTCTTCGATCGATGAAGTCATTTCATTGAGGCGTGAGCGCCGCAAGCTGCGCTTCGACCTTCTCCAACGCCTCGCGGTCGTCGTTCCAGCGGATCCTTTCATAGGCCTCGGCGAATGTGAACCAGCCGTAGTCGTCGTGCTCTGCGGCATCCATGCGCACGGGCAATCCGCGCGAGACTTCGACGGCGAATCCCGTCTCCGAGGCGATGATCGGCGGCGGATATTTTGCTTCGAGGAAGTGCGACTCAATCATGAAGGACTGTTCGAGGTCGATCGCTTCCGGTTCGCCGCCGTGCCCCGTTTCTTCAGCCAGTTCGCGGCGCGCGGTGTCGAGTGGCAGCTCGCCCTCTTCGATCGATCCGGTGATCGGTTGCCAGAAGTTGCCGCGTTCGGGACGGCGATGAAGGAGGAGAACGCGCTCGCCATCGTGGACGACGATTTTGACGAGTCGAATGCTCGCCGGTCGCGCTACGACCTCGCGCTCAAAGACGTCGGCGAACTTCGCGGCGACGATCTCGCGGACTTCGGCGAGTGCGACGCCGCGTCCGGCGAGATGCGAGATCGACGTCACGCCTGTGCCGTGCAATCCGCACGGTGTGATGAGGCGGAAGTGATCGAGGTTCGTCGTCACGTTGAGCGCGAAGCCGTGCGAGGTCACCCATCGCGCGATGCGCACTCCGATGGCGGCGATCTTGTCGTTCCCGACCCAGATGCCGCGTTTGCCGTCCGCGCGTTCGGCAGTGATGCCGAATTCGGCGACAGTGCGGATCAGTACCTCTTCGAGTTTCGTCACGTACTTGCGCACGTCGCGATTCCCTTCGCCGAAGTGGATGATCGGATAGCCGACGAGCTGGCCGGGACCGTGATAGGTGATGTCGCCGCCGCGCGTGGTCTCGAAGAAACGGACGCGTTGCGCATCGAGCGTGGCCGCGGGCGCGAGGAGATTGCGGACGTCGCCGCCGCGACCGAGGGTAATGACGGGCGGATGTTCGAGGAGGAGAAGCTGATCGGGAATCGCGTCGGCCTGCCGCATATCCACGAGCTTCTGCTGGAGCCGCATGCCGTTCTCGTAGGTGACGAGATGAAGGTTGCGGAGCTCGCACACGCGCATCACGGTGTCGGACAACCGGGGTGCATTCGCGCAGATTTCGCTACGGCCGCGAGCGCCCTTCTTCGTATCGCGGGTACTTGGCCTGTGCGACACTCGCCGAATGGACAGCGCGGACGGGCAGGCCTCGCAAAAGGGATCGTCCCGGCTCGATCGCGGTGATGTCGTTCCGCTGGCGATCGCGATTGCGCTTGGAACGATCCTCTTCGTCATCGCCCGGCAGCGTTCCCTCGAGCCGATCATCGATACGGGACGAGACCTCTACATCCCGGGCGCGATTCTCGATGGCAAGAAGCTGTATCGCGATCTCGTCTACTTCTATCCGCCGCTGGTTCCCTATCTTCTTGCGCTGCTGACCGCCGTCGTTGGCCGGTCGCTGGCGGCGTACTCGTTGATCGGTGCCGCGATCGCGGGTGTCGTTGGGTTCACGCTCTATGGAGCGGCGAAGCTGGTGGCGGGCCGGCTGGCGGCATTCGTCGCGCTGCTCTTTTTTGTCGGCCTGAATTTCACTTGCACGAACGGATATGGCTCGAACTTTCTCTTTCCGTATGCGCACGAAGCGACGTTCGGCATCCTGTTTTTGGTCCTGACGATCTTCTTCCTCCTGCGTTACATCTTCGAAGCCGTATCGCGCCCGAATGGAATCGCGGTCGTCCTTTTCTCGCTGCTGGCGTCGTGGTGCAAGATCGAGCTCGCGGTGATCGTCGCCGTGGCCATCATTGCGGCGATCGTCGTCCATCGCTTTCCCAAGCGGTACGCGTTCGCATACGCGGGTGCGATGCTCGTCTGCGTTTCGGCGGCGAGTTTATTTTTCGCGGATGCTCCGCCGGCACGGCACTGGTTACGCGACAACATTTTCCCATCGACATTTTTCGGCGGTCCGACGTTCTACGGGTTCTATGCGCGCGTGTTCGGGCTTCCGCGCTGGAGAGAACTGCTGCTCGACAGCGCGTATGGCGCACTCGTGCTCTGCGCGTTTGCGGCGTGTCTCGCGTTGATCGAGCGCCAGCGTCGTCCCGCCGTCTTCGCTCTTGCTCTCGTAGCACTGCCGATTCTGGCCGGCATCGGTGGCGACATGCATTTCTTTCAGGCGTGGACGCTATTGCAGCTCGCCTTGCTGATTCCGGCGGTCCGCGCACCGCGCCGGCCGCTGGCGATTCTTCTCTTTTTCTCCGCCTGCTCGTCGGCGCGCATTTTCATGAAGCTGGCTCCGGCCTGGTACGGCTTTGTGCTCACCGTTCCGACGTATCTCCTGATCGTGTACGTCCTCTTCGCCTATCTGCCCGAGCGGCGGCTTTATTCACGCCGGCTCAGTTCGTTGTGGCTCGCCTTCGCGATGGTGATTGTTGGGCGCGGCGTGTGGCAGCAGGTGAACGAATACCAGCGAAAGAGCGCTCCGGTGGGCACGCGTCGCGGCACGTTTTACGAGGAGCCGTCGCGCGCCGCCGTCCTCGTGCCGCTGCTGCGCGCCATCGAAACGAGCGGCGCGCATTCACTCGTTGTGATGCCGGAAGGGCTGGCGTTGAATTACCTCACCGCCGTCGACACTCCTCTTTCGTACTACACATTCACGCCGATCGAATCTGCGCATCCGGTCATCGAGCAACGCGTCCTGGATGAATTGTCGGCGCGGCGCCCCGAGGTCGTCGCGGTCGTGTCGCGGCACGTCAACGAGTTTGGCTACCGCGGATTCGGTGTTGATTACGATCTGCGGGTGGCGGGCTTCATTCGCCGGCAGTACAGGCCGATCGGGCGATGGCAGAACGGAGCCAAC
>DASYJY010000005.1:0-14279 GCA_035995985.1 Thermoanaerobaculia bacterium
CTGCGGCCGCCGACGCTCCGAAAAGGGGCAGGGCGAACGAGAAGGCGACGAGCAGCAGGGGAGCCAGCCGTTTCAGGCGGCGCCTCGCACTTGCTCTTCGATCTGGATGTCGCCGCGCGTGACGGCGCTCACGAACGCCTCGACCACCCGCGGATCGAAGCGCGTCCCGGCGAAGCTCTTGATCTTGTCGACGACGTAGTTCAGCTCCATCGCCTTCTGGTAGGGGCGGTTCGTGGTCATGGCGTCGAACGTGTCGGCGATGGCCACGATACGCGCCTGCATCGGAATCTCTTCCGCGGTCAGTCCGTCGGGATAGCCGCCCCCGCTCCACTTTTCGTGGTGGTACTTCATGCCCGGGATGATGTCGATCAGTTGCGCGACGCCGCTCATGATGGCCGCGCCTTTGGCGGGATGTCCCTTCATCACCTCGAACTCGTCGTCGCTCAGCGCGCCCGGCTTGCGCAGGATGCGGTCGTCGATACCGATCTTGCCGACGTCGTGCAGCAGCGCGCTGATGCGCAGATTGCGCATGTCCTGCTCGCTCAGCGCGAGGTTCTTCCCGATGGCGATCGAATAGCGAGCCACGCGCTCGGAGTGTCCGCGCGTGTACGGATCCTTCGCATCGATCGCGGCGGCCAGCATGCGCACGGCGTTGATGAAGAGCAGGTGATTTTCGTGCGCGGCCTTGCGAAGCTGCTCGACGGCGCTCTCGATCGCGCCGGACATGGCGTTGAAGTTCTCGGCCAGCTCGCCAATCTCGTTATGCGTTTTCGGCTCGACGCGCTGGTGGTAGTTGCCGTTGGCCATCTCGCGCGTGCGCTCGGCCAGCTCGCGAACCGGCCGCGCGATGCCGGACGCGAAGAGGATCGCCGCGAGGATCGCGACGGCCAGCGCGATGGAGATCCAGGTGATCGTGGCGCGCACCATCTTCGATACCGAGGCGTAGGCGAGTTTTTCGGGCTTCTGCACGACCACGCCCCAGTCGCGGCCGGCAACCGGCGCCACGGTGCCGAGCATCGTGGTCCGCTCGCCGCCGCGTGTGTCGTCATACGGAATGGTGAGGCGAACCGGCGCTTTCGAAAACTCCTGCACGATTTTCAGGTACGAGAAGTCGGGATGCTGCACCTCGACCGCCGCCTCGCTGTGGAGGAGCACCTTGCCGCCGCGGTTCACGACGAACGCGGTCACGTCGCCTTTCCCTTCGTCGCGAATGCGCTCGCTGATGCGCCGCAGACTGACGATGGCTTCGACGGCACCGATGTTCGCCCCCTCATCGACGACCGGCACCGCGATGACGACCGCCGGCTGGTTCGCAGCAGTGACGTACTGGAACGTGCCGGTGTAAGCCTGACCTTTGAGCGCGGCCTGCAGCGCGAGATCGAGCTCCTGCGCCACCGCATCATCAAGCTGCGCCGGCTTGGCCTCAGCGCCCTTCCCATCGCGATTGACGATGCGCATGCCGAGGAGATCGCCGTCGGGCGTGATGTAGTCGGCGATCATCCCGGTCTGCGCCGCGTAGACGAACGGATCGCTTCCCGCCGGCAGGGCGCGCTTGAGCGCCCGCACATTGCCCGCGATCTTCATCAACTGCTGCGTGTTGTTGGTCAGCAGGTTCTGAATGTCGGTGGCGATACCGCCCGCCGACCGCGTCAGGTACTTCCGCTCCAGCGTCTCCAGCGAATCGCGATTGATGCGGATGAGGAAGTAGTGCGAAACGACCAGCGGCACCAGCCCGACCACGACCATGGCCCCGAGCAGCGTCCACAGCAGCCGCGCGCGGCGGGGTGGCGGTGGTGCGGTGTCGTCGGACATCGCGCGCGATTATAGCGACGCAATCTGCGAGAATCGCGTGATGGCCGCGGAGAAGAGGACAAGCGACGCTTGGGTTTCGGAGTTGCCCGATGCCGACATGCAATCAGTGCCGCGAGCGCTTTTGCGTGCGGCTCAACGAGCGCGTGAAGTGGCTCGAGCAACGCACACTCCGTTGGTGATCGTTGTCGACGGAGTGCTCGTCGAAGTACCTTGGGATCAGATCGAAGACATCGAACTTTCGCCCGAGGACAAAGAGTTAATGCGACGACGCTGAGACTTGCGTCCCTTTATGCCCCTCGGCCTCTACATCCACCTGCCGTTTTGCCGTGTTCACTGCACGTATTGTCCGTTTGCGGTTTCGACGGACATTCGGTTGCAGGATCAGTACACTGAGGCATTGATCGCGGAGATCGACGCGCGTTCAACCAATGAGCCGGTCGACAGCATTTTCTTCGGAGGCGGAACGCCATCGCGGACGTCGCGCGAGAATCTTGCGCGCGTCGTTGCGAAACTACGCGAGCGATTTGAAATCGACGAAGGTGCCGAGTTTTCGATCGAGGCCAATCCCGAGGATGTGGATGCGGATGCAGTGGAGTTCTGGCGATCCCTCGGCGTCAATCGCATCAGCATCGGCGTGCAGTCGTTTCATGACGACGAGCTGCGTCCTCTCGGCCGCGTACATGGTCGCGCGCAGGCGCTCGAGGCGGTTCGTATCGCCGCGGCTTCCGGAGTTCGCACGAGTCTCGATCTCATCCTCGGACTACCGCAACAGACTGCGGCGAGTTTCGAAGAGACGCTGAAGATCGCGATCGACACCGGCGCCGGTCACGTCTCGCTCTACATGCTCGATCTCGAAGAAGGGACAGCGTTAGCGCGCCAGGTGGAAGATGAGCGCGTCACGCTTCCCGACGATGATCTCGTCGCCGATCTTTACACGATGACCATCGCGCGATTCGAAGACGCAGGTCTCGCGCAGTACGAGATCAGCAACTTCGCGCGTCCCGGCGAGGAATGTCGCCACAATCTTCGCTATTGGCGCCGCGAGCAATACCTCGGCTTCGGCATTGGAGCGCACTCGTTCATCGGCGATCGCCGCTTCGCGAACACGCGCGACATTCATCGCTACATCAATGGCCAGCGCGAGCCGGAGTTTGCCGAGGTCCTCGGCGAGAGCGAAGTGCGGCGCGAGACCATCTTCCTGCGGCTGCGGCAGGCCGGCGGCATAGACTATGAAGACGTCGTACGGCTGTGCGGCGAGGAGGGAATCGCATGGATGGATCGAGGCTTGAGCGACGGGTGGCTGCGGCGGGTGGAAAATCGCGTCGCCTTCACCCCTTCCGGTTTTCTTTTGAGCAACGAGTACATGTCGCAGCTCTTCTGATCGCCTTCGCCGCATTGCCGATGTTTGGTCAGGACGTGAAGTTCGATCCGACGCTCGTCAACCAGGCGAACTTCAGCCAGTTCGCTCGCGTCGTCGGTCAGGCGATCTTTGCGACGCCCGTGCAGCCCGCGCGTGCAAGCGGTTTGCTCGGATTCGACGCCGGCGTGGCGGCGACGGTCGTGAAGATCGACGAAGGCGCCGCGTACTGGCGCGCTGCCGTTCCGCAGGGCAACACGTTCACGTCGCACGGTTACATCGGCGTGCCGCGGCTTGTCGCGTCAAAGGGATTCGGCTTCGGCACGATTTCGGGCACGTACGCGAAGATTTCCAACAGCGGCATCAAGACCTTTGGCGGTGCGATCGATACACCGCTGCTTCGCGGCGGCCTGCTGAAGCCGGAGCTCGCGCTGCGGCTGTCGTACTCGACGCTCACCGGCATCGACGTCTTCCACGAGAAAACCTACGGCGCGGAAGTCTTTCTCAGCAAGGGCTTCGGTCCAATCACGCCGTACGCGGCGATCGGACGCATGCGCATCGACGCGCGCGGCGACGTCCCCGCCACAACGCACTCGACCGCGCTCACGCTGACGGACAAGAGCAGCCTGAATCGCTACACCATCGGCGTGCGGCTCTCGCTGATGGTGCCGAAACTCGTCGTCGAAGCGACGCAAGCCGAGGTTCGGAGCTACGCGGCGAAGGTGTCGATCGGGTTTTAGTTTTTTGACGCCGGATGGCGTCGCGTAGGGTAGCCGGTGGTCGCGTGCGAAGCACGAGACCACCGGAACGAGGAACGCGTCCGGTTTCCCCGACCGCGGCAGCGGTCGCGGAGGGAATTCAGGCCGCCTGGTATTTCATCCGCGACACCCTCCGGGGTCGGCCTCTCTACGGCGTGCGTTGACCGGTGGTCTCGCGCTTCGCCGCGACCACCGGCTACCCTCCGAGTCGCCATCCGGCGACGGTTTCGCGGTAGGTCAACCTCTGCGCGAGTCGCCCTACTTCACTCCCAACGCGTTCTTGATCGCGTCGATCGTGAACTGTCCTTCCGGACCGAAGCCGAGGACCTGGCCGTTGATGATGTACGTCGGTGTGGAGAGGACGCCGTTGTCGAAGGCGCGGCTGACCTGATCGATCAGCGCTTTCTTCTCGACCGGAGATCTGTAGATTTTCTCGATCGCTTTCCAGTTGATGTCGTGGTCCTCGATGTAATTCTGGAAGAACTTGTCGAAGGGCTGCTTGCCGATCGTCTCCTGATTTTCGTAGACGAAATTCACGTAGCTCCAGTACTTCGACGGCGCCACCTTCGAAATCGCGCGCGCGCCGAGGGCGGCGGCGAGGGCCCACTCGTGATGTTCGAAGAGCGGGAGGTCGAGACGGTAGTAGTCGACCTTGTCGAGGTTCTTGGCGATGATCGGCTCGACCTTCTTATGAGCCTTCGCGCAGGTCGGACATTCGAAGTCGGAGAGCTCGATGATCTGAATCTTCGATTTGGGATTACCGCGACGCGTCGCGCCGGTGAGGCCGATCGATTCGATGAGCGTTTTGCCGGGATCGGCATTGAGATTGCCACGCGTGCCGACGATCAGAAAGCCGTTCGAAGCGTCGACGAAGCCGTGGTACGTGAAGCCGCCGCCGGCCGCCTTCGATTGCTTGACGATCGAGACTGCATGCATGCCGTCGGGAAGAGGGAAGGGCGCGATCGTCGCCGACACCGGCTCTTTCAGCGCCGCGCTTCCAACCTCCGCGATCCGCGCCGACAACGGCCGCCCGTCCTGCGGCAGCGAGAAGATCGTGCCGATCACGACCTGGCCGCTGACGGGCGAGTGCAGCATGTAGGTCTTGCGCTGACAGCTCGGGTCGCTCGATTCCTGCGACAACGTGTACAGCGTGAAACCGCGCGGACCTTCCTGGCCAAGTGGCGTCACGCTGATTTTTGCTTCAGGACATTTCGCCAGCGATCGCGACGCGAAGCTGGTCAGCGCATTGGCGAGCGTCGGCGCGCGTTGCGCCAGAACAGAGAAGGGGATGAGGGCCAGCGTCGTGGCCAGGAGTGCTCGTTTCATCGTCAATTCCTATCGGACCGGATTCAAATCACTGCGCGTTAACAGTGCGGTAGCCGCGTTCAATCCATTCCTTGATGCCACCGTTGACGTGCACGACGTTGCGGAAGCCGGCCACGGTCAGCAGTTGCGCCGCCACCGCGCCGTCCTCGCCCGTCTCACCGTAAACGAGCACGGTCTGGTTCTGATACGGCAGCAACTCGGGGAGCCGCATCTCGATGGTTTCGAACGGCGCGCTGATCGCTCCCGGAATGTGGCCCTCGGGTCCGCGATACGCCGACGACGGCCGGACGTCGATGACGACGATCTGCTGACTGTCGAGAATCATCTCGGCCGCAACGGTCGGTGCGATCTCCGCGAAGCCGCCGCTGGTTTTCGACACGCCGACGGTGCGGCAGGAGAAAAGCAAAAAGCAGAAGGCAGGAATCAGAAATGCTCCGCCGAACCTGCCGATTGTCATTTCTGCCTTCTGCTTTCTGCCTTCTGATTTCATAACGTCTCCAACTCGAACTCGGCGCGGACTTCGCCGACGATTTTTCCGGCGACGTTCAACGCTTGCTGACGGCGAAACGGTTGCAACTCCGGAGCCGAGGAAACGTCGGCGCCGAGGATCTCGAGAGTCTTCAGGATGACTGGATTGCGGCCGCGCACCATCGAGCCGTCGTGGATCTTCAGCGCGATTCCGACCGCGACATCATCAGCGACGCGCAGCCGCCCGGTCAACGCCCCCACCAGCGACGGTGCCATCGCCATCGCGTACAACCCCTCGGCGCCCTCTTTCGCGAGCAGCTCGCCGCCGAATGCCTGCATCAACGGCGTGGTCATGCTCCACGCGCCGGCGACGTATTGCGAAAACCCGGTCATGGCGTTGACGATCTCCGCCGCGCTGCCCGCATAGCGCTCCAGTGCGCCCGCGATTCCGGTTTGCGTGCTTGCCATCAGCCGCGCATAGGCGAACGCGGTCCGTTGCAGCGATAGGAAGAACGCCGGAACGCCGCAGCCGTCGATCGCGATCGGAATCTCTTCAGGATCGAGATCGGCGAAGTCGCCGAGCGTGGCGCGCATGGTTTCCTGCAGCGGATGCTCGGCGTCGATGTAGTCGTTCGACGGAACATCCATCACCTGCGTGGCCAGCAGCATCCCCGCATGTTTGCCGGAGCAGTTGTTGTGCAACGCCGACGGCTCGTCGCCCGCGGCGCGAAGTTCCGCAGCGGCTTTCTCATCGTACGGAACGTGCGCGCCGCAGAGCAGGTCCGACTCATCGAACTCGCCCTTCCGCAGCAACGCGGCCGCGGTGGCAACGTGCAGCGGCTCGCCACCATGCGATCCGCAAGTCAGCGCGATCTCTTCACTCGACAGCGCGTACTCATCGACGCCGCCATACTCGAGCAGCGGAATGGCCTGAAACGGCTTCGCCGCGGAGCGCAGACAAGTCCGCAATCCCGGTTCGCCCGCATACGCGAGCAAACGTCCGAGAGAATCGACGACAGCAATCGATCCGCTATGAAACGATTCGAGCTGATCGCCGCGATAGACACGCGCAAGTACTTGCACGGCGTGAGTGTAAGCGGAGTTTGAGATCACAAATTGTGATCTCAAGTTTGGCAGGGCCGATGTGGCACAGACACTCTTGTCTGTGCTGGTGATGCTCGGAGGTCTGAGAATTTCCCGCTGCATCTTGAAAAGCACAGACAAGAGTGTCCGTGCCACACAGGCCCGATCCACTACCTCAGCTTTCGCGCAGCTTCGAGGATCTGCTCCGGCCTTGCGCGCACTCGAATATCGCCGGTGAGATTGCGCCAGCGGACGGTGCCCGTGCGGTCCACGAGAAACTCGGCAGGGCGGGCGATGTCGTGGCCGCGTCCGACGCCGTCTTTGTGGAGGACGCCGTATCGGGTGATCGTTGCCGCGTTCGAATCAGCGAGCAGCGGGAAGGTGTAGCCGGCTTTGTTGCACAGATCGCGCGACTGCTCGGGCGTGTCGACGCTGATCGCAATCGGCTGGACGCCGGCGGCGCGAAAGTCGACGAGATGCTGTTCGATACCCCGTAACTCGGAGTTGCAGAACGGTCACCAGAGCCGCGATAGAAGATGAGGACGACGCCTTTATTTGACGGCGCAGCGAGAAGCTGCGCGAGCGCGACCGGCTTGCGGTTGATGTCGAGCAGGACAAAGTCCGGCGCCTTCGCTCCGACGGCGGCCGCCGTCGCCGAAACAGGAATTTGCCTGCTGCCGATGAAGACGGCGAAGCAGAAGAACGCCGCGACTGCGATGCCGAAGATGGACACGATCCACGCGAGCGGTCGGTGGCGTCGCGCGCTACGCAGTCCGACGACCAGTAGAACGATCGCGATCGCAAACAGGATCAGTGTCGGCAGCGGCACGTCGCGCGTGGCCGGGAAGCGGATAAAGAACGCGAAGTAGCTCGCGAACGCGACGATGCTCAGCGTGAACCCGGACCAGAGCTGCCAGTTGAATCGACGGTCCATGAGTTCGCGAATAGTACCGTTTTAACCACTGAGACACAGAGACCCCTCTGTGTCCTCTGTGCCTCCGTGGTTCAATTCGTCTTCCCCTATTCGTCGATCACCTGTATCCCCACCACCGCCCCTTTCGTCTTCATCCACGCGACCACATCGTCGTGCTTTCCGCGCATGGCCTCGGCCAGCGGAGTCTGGCCGTTGTCGGCGACGGAGTTGATCTCCGCGCCATGATCGAGGAGGAGTTGAATGATGTCGATCCGTCCGCTGATCGCGCCTTCGTGCATCGGCGTGAAGCCCTTCGACTGCCGGACCAGCGCGTCGGCGCCGTGGTCGAGCAGGATCTTTGCGGTCGCGTACTGATTGGAGAGCAGTGCGGTCTGCAGCGGCGTGTTGCGGAACTTCGATCCGGCGCGGGACTCGATTGTGGCCCCTTTCTTCAACAGCAACTCGGTCGTTGCGACGTTGCCGCCGAATGCCGCGATGTGCAGCAGAGTCCAGCCGAAATGGTTGCGGCGATGGACCGAGTCCGCATCCGTCAGCATCGCGTCGAGTTGTGAGGCCGTGCCGAGGGCCGCGGTTTCGAAGATGTCGAGGTGTGGCTTCTGCGCGAGGATCGCGTGGAGGATTTCGTTCTTTGCCGGATCGAGAAAGCCTTCGCCTTTGTTGATGAACAGCGCGCTGATGACGGCGCTGGTGCCTTTTGCATTCTTCGCATTGGCGAGCGCGGAATCGCGCGCCAGCATCGACTGCACGGTGGCGACGTCGCCTGAGTTGACCGCTTTCAGAAAATCGTCTTCGCCCATGGCGGGAATCGTAATGCCGATGATGAGTGCCGCGAGTAGAACGAGTCGCATGATGAAATCCTCCGCCGCACAACGTACGCGCGCCGAAGCGGCGGCGCATGTGCCGCTCGGCGCATCTTTCGGCATGTGACTTCCGGCCTATTCACGCGCCGCCGCCGCTGTGTCATTCTCGCGCCATGCCCCACACCCGCATCCTCGGCATCGCCGGTCTTACGGCTTGGCTGATGGTCGGTTTGCCGGTCGTCGTCCAGGGCGCGAACACGCCCGGCGTGATGCTGCGCTGGGCGGTCGCGTACCTCCTCTTCGGCGCGCTCTTCATCGCCGATCTCAAACATCCGCGCCTGTCGCTCCTGGCAATGGAAGCGCTCTGCGTCGTGGTGATGGTGCTGCTCCTCTGCGATGGATTCGAAGGCGCGCTGCTGGTGATGATCGCCATGCGCCTGCCGTCGCTGCTCGATCGCCGGCGCGGCCTGGGGTGGATCGCCGCTCAGACTCTCCTGCTGGCCGGCGCTGTCGCCGTTCACTGGAACGGGCGATCTGCGTTTCTCCTCACGCCGCCGTATCTGGGATTTCAGATCCTGGCGTTCTTCGCGTTCGAGCTCCTCGATCGCGAGCTGCGGACGAGCGCGCAACTTCGCGCGATGCAGGACCTCGTCGCCGACGGCGGCCGCCTCACCGAACGCCTTCGCATCGCCGGCGAGCTTCACGACGCCCTCGGCCATCACCTCACCGCCCTCACACTCAACCTCGAGGCCGCGCTCGTGCGTACCGACGGCGCGGCGCATGGCGACGTCGAGAAAGCGCAAGCGCTGGCGCGCACGCTGCTCGCCGACGTGCGCGCGATCGTCGCCGAGAAGAACGCCGACGATTGCCTCGACCTTACCCGCGCGCTGCGAACGCTCGTAGCCGATCTGCCGCGTCCGCGTGTGCTGCTCGAAGTCGACGACGCGCTGCGCATCGATGATCCCGAGCGGGGATTGGTCATCCTCCGCTGCGTTCAGGAAGTGGTGACGAACGCGGCTCGTCATTCCGGCGCGGAGAATCTCTGGATCACCGTCCGGCGCAGCGGCGATGCGTTCGAGGTTCACGCACGCGACGACGGCCGGGGACGCGCTGCCGTTCACGACGGCTTTGGATTGCGCGGCATGCGCGAGCGTATCGAACGCGCTGGCGGCGAGCTGACCATCGAGAGTGGCGCCGGCCGCGGCTTCGCGCTCACCGCGTTGCTGCCGGCGCGGAGCCATTCGTGATCCGCGTCTTCATCGCCGACGACCAGCTGCTCATCCGTCAGGGGATCCGTACGCTGCTGGAGATGGATGCCGAGATCGTCATCGCCGGCGAAGCCGAGGATGGCGTGGAGGCGATCGAGCGTGTGCCCGGTGCGGACGTTGACGTGCTGCTCCTCGATGTGCGGATGCCGAAGAAGAGCGGCGTCGATGTGCTGCGAGAGTTGTCGGCGATCGACGCGTTGCCGCCGACGCTCGTCCTCACGACCTTCGACGACACCGCGGTCGTTCTCGACGCCATCCGCAGCGGCGCGCGCGGATTTCTGCTCAAGGACATCTCGTATCAGCAACTGATGAACGCAATTCGCGCCATCGCCGCGGGCGGAACGGTGTTCCAGCCCGCCATCACACAGCGCCTGCTTCGCGCGACGGTGCCGGCGGGTGACGACGCGATGCCGATTGAGCAACTGACCGTGCGCGAGTGCGAAGTGGTCCGCCTCATGTCGGGCGGCTACTCGAACAAAGAAATCGCGCACGCGCTTGGGACTGCCGAGGGGACGATCAAGAATCAGGTGTCGAGCATCCTGGCCAAGTTCGGCGTGCGCGATCGCACCCGCGCCGTCCTCAAGGCGTTGGAGGCCGGGTTGCTGTGACGGCTTTGGCCACGCTGATGGCCTGCTTCAGCGCCGCCGACTTGCTCATCGTCTCCTCGTATTCGCGCGCCGGATCGGAGTCGTAGACGATGCCTGCCCCGGCCTGAATCGAGGCCTGCCCTTTCGACAGCACGATCGTACGGATGGCGATGCATGAATCCATATTGCCGCTGAACGCAAAGTACGCCACCGCGCCCCCGTACGGTCCGCGGCGCGTCGTCTCGTGCATGTCGATCAGCTCCATCGCGCGAATCTTCGGCGCGCCGGTGAGCGTGCCGGCGGGGAAGCAGGAGAGAAAAAGATCGACCGGCGTGCGGTCGTCGCGCAGCGTGGCCTCGACGTTGGTGACGAGATGCATGACGTGGCTGTAGCGTTCGATGTGCGCAAAGTCGGTGACGAAGACGGAGCCGCTGACGCAGACGCGGCCAAGGTCGTTGCGGCCGAGGTCGACGAGCATGAGGTGCTCGGCCTGTTCCTTCGGGTCGGCGACGAGCGCGCGTTCCAGCTCGGCGTCCTCTTCCTGCGTCGCGCCGCGCTTACGCGTGCCGGCGATTGGACGCGTCTCGGCGTGCGTGCCGTCGACGCGCACGAGCATCTCAGGCGACGCGCCGACGAGCGTGCACTCCGGCGTCCGTAGCAGAAACATGTACGGCGACGGATTGATCGAGCGCAGCACGCGATAGAGCGTGAGCGCGTCGTGCTCGGGAAAGTCGGTGCTCCAGCTTTGCGAGAGGACGATCTGGAAGATTTCGCCGGAGACGATCTCCTCTTTCGCGGCGTTGATGACCGCTTCGAAATCATCGCGCGGGATGTTTGGTGTGAACTCGGTGTCACGCACATCGTCCGGAAAGGCGAGCAGGTCGACGCGCGCTCCACGCAATTTTTCGATGGCGCGATCAAGCCGCGCGTTGGCTTCGTCGAACGAGGCATGCGCGTCCGACGTGAAGAGATTGACGATGACGTAGAGCCGCTGCTTGACGTGATCGAAGACGACGACGTTGTCGAAAAAGAGCAGCCGCGCGTCGGGGATGCCGCAATTGTTCGGGTGCGAGTCGGGGATGCGCTCGGTCCAACCCGCCACGCTGTAGCCGAAGAAGCCGACCGCGCCGCCAAAAAACGGCGGCAGCGTCTCTTCACGATAAACGCGCAGCGGGCGCAGCTCGTTGTTGAGCAGTGCGATCGGATCGGGAGTCGTTTCATCGAAGCGCAGACTGCGCCGCGGCTCGAACCCGACGAAGGAGTAGCGGCCGACGTTCTCGCCGCGTTCCACGCTCTCCAGTAGGAACGCTTCGCCATCGCCCGAAAGCGCGGCGAACGCGGCCACGGGCGTGATGGCGTCCGCGCTCAATTCGCGGACGATGGGAACGATGTCGTAGTCGTTACGAAGGTCATCCAGATTCATCGACAGGCCTCGAGAAACAGCTCGCTCTGCCTCACCGCCTGCGCGCGAAGAAGATCGAGCCCATTGAACGTCGCGTGCGATTCGCCGCCGTACGCCGCTTCGATGATGGTACCGGCATTGGGCAGCGTCACGCCCACATTCCGCGGCAACGTATTGATGACGAGATCGCCGCGGTATGCCGCGAGTTGATCGAGCGGCAGCGCGTCGAGCTTGCCGGCGGTGCGGTTGAAGACGGTGGCCTCGATACCGGCGCGCCGCAACGCGATGATCGCCGCACGAGCGGTGCCGCCGGCGCCGATGACGGCCGCGGTTCGCGCGTTGCTCTTCGCGATGAGCGTTTCGAAACCATTGACGTCGGTGTTGTCGGCAACGATGTGATTTCGGATCCGGACGAGCGTATTCACCGCGCCCGCTTCGCGTGCGTTGTGGCGAATGTCCGCGCCGACCGACTCCGCAAACAGCAGCGCGTCTTCCTTGAACGGCGCGGTCACCGAAAGTCCATCCGGCGTGAAGCGCCCGCCGCGCGCGAACGGCGCGGCGACGTCGAGGAAATCGTCCGTCTCGAAAATCGAATACGCCGCCGCTATCCCTTGCTCGCGAAAGATCGCGTTGTGAATGGCCGGCGACCCGCTGTGCGCCGCCGGGTTTCCGACGATGGCGAAAATCTTCTCTGCCTTCAACGAGCCGCGATTCGGACCGTAGATCGCCAGCGCCTGTTCCAGCGTGAGTTGTCCCGGTGCCGCGGAGCGTTCTTCGTCGACGCTGACGAACTGGAACTCTGATCCAAAGAACGGCGCCAGAATTCGCGAGTACAACCCGCGCGCGCCCATGCCAATGATCGTCGTGGCTGGCTCCCCAAGCGCCGCCAGCAGCCGTGCGTTGTCCGCGAAGTTGTGCGGCGTCGCCGCAATCTTCACGTGCGTCGCTCGCATCTGCCGCAGTAGGTTGTTGACATCGGGCATGCCGTCGTAGTCGTGATGCGATAGCACGACGCGTTCGCCATCAACGACCTCCGGCCACTCCATGTCGAGGAAATCAATCCCCGCCCCGAGCGCCGCATCGATGTCTACATGTCCACCGCCACGATTCGTGGCAATGACCGGCTTCGCCGTCGCTTTTCGGATCGTGCTCCAATCGACGAGGTGATTCGCAAACGCATCCGCACGAACTTCGATCACGTCATGGTCCGCATGGATCGCGCGGATCACATCGATCGCGATTTCAGGCGTCTGCTCGTGAATCGTGACGACTAGTTGCATTCATTGGAGAGCTTATCGCGAGCATCGAAAAGGGACCGGTTCACGCGGAGCACGCGGAGAGGCGGAGGTGACAATCGTCACAGCAGTTCCTTGAACTCATCCACCGTAAGGCCCGCATCACGGATGATGCCGCCCATCGTGAAGGCATTGACTGGATTGTGGCGGGGAATGGTCACGATCCGCACGCCATCGCTCATCACGATGTGCTTCCCTTGTCGAAGAACCCGGAATCCGGCGCGTTCGAGTGCGCGCACAGCGTCCAGGTGATTGACTCCCGCAAGCTTCGGCATCAGCTCAGAGCGACTTCGACCTCGCGCACGTCGTCGCCGGCGGTCAGCGTGGCGACGCCCTCGAGATACTCCTCAATCGCCGATCGGATGTTATCCAGCGCCTCGGCTTCAGTCGCGCCTTGCGACCAGCAGCCGGGCAGTCCGGGACAGGCAACGGCGAAGCCTTCCTCTGATTCGGTAAGTACTACTCGGTATCGCATCGAACCTCCGAACGCGCTGTCGTATCAGCGGCTTCCATCCAATGTACTCTCCCGCACATGCGGCTCCAACGCACCGAGGCGATCATCCTGCATACGTTTCCGGCGCGGGAGCGGGACAAGCTGGTGGTGTTTCTGACGCCGGAGCATGGGAAGGTGAAGGGGTATGCGTATGGGGCGCGGTCGATGCGGACGCGGTTTGGGGCGTCGTTGGAGCCGCTGGCGAAAGTGAACATCGGGTATGTCGAGCGGGAGTCGGAGGAGATCGTGCGCATCGAGTCGGTCGATCTGATCCGCTCGCTCTTTCCGGCGCAGCAGAATCTTGCGGCGAGCGTGGCGGCGTCGTATCTGGCGGAGACGGTCGACACGTTCGCGCAGTCGGGCGATCCGGCGGAGCTGATCTACCGGCTGCTCGATCGCACCACCGAGGCGCTGCTCGATGGCGCGTCACCACTGCATGTGGTTACGTACGCCGAGGTGTGGACGCTGCGGCTGGCGGGAATCCTTCCGTCGCTGCGCAACTGCAACGTCTGCGATGAGCCCCTCGGGCGGCCGCTCCGCTTCGACGCTCATGCGCACGCCGGTCGGCGAGATCGCCGCGAGCGAGATCGCTTCCGAGGTGCTGTTTGAGATCCGCTCGCTGGCTGCCTTCTTTCGCCGTAACTTTCTTGGACACGAATTGAAGTCGTTCGAGATCCTCGGGGGTGTGTTGCGGGG
>DASYJY010000006.1:0-15211 GCA_035995985.1 Thermoanaerobaculia bacterium
CACGCCGGTGACGATGTACGAACGCGTCGTGGCCGCGTGCAGCCGCGATTACCACTGCTTCCGCGACGTCGTCACGTTCAATCTCGATGAATACGTCGGCATCGAGTCGACGCATCCCGGCAGCTACTGCACGTTCATGAAGCAGCATCTCTTCGATCACATCGACATCTATCGCGCGAATGCGCACATCCCGAATGGAATGGCAGCTGACGCGGATGCCGAATGCTTGCGTTACGAACGTGAGATCGCAGCGGCCGGCGGACTCGATCTCACATTCCTAGGCCTCGGCAGCAACGGCCACATCGGATTCAACGAGCCCGGAACGCCGTTCGAATCGCGCACGCGTGTCGTCGCGCTCACGGAATCGACGCGCGCCGCGAACGCGCCGCTCTTTCCCGACGGCGACGTGCCGACACACGCCATCACGATGGGAATCGGAACGATCCTGGAGTCGAAGTCGATCGTCCTCCTCGCCAGCGGCGAGAAGAAACGTCCCGCGATCGAACGCCTTCGCAGAGGCGAGATCAGCGAAGAGTTTCCCGCGAGCGCGTTGTGGAAACATCCCGACGTCACGGTGTTGACGGCGTAAGCCCCTGGGAGCGCGGGCGTCCCGCCCGCCGTACTTGGCAACATCCTGCCAAACAGCGGGCGAGACGCCCGTGCTCCCAGGGCTGGCCGAATATGATTCACCGGCCGGACTGGCTCGCACTTAGCAGACGTTGGCGGCCTCTACGTAATGACGATCGAACCAGTAGCCGAGGAGCCCCAGCACCGCTCCGCACGGGAGAGGCAGAGGCGCGGCCCGATGTGGGGCTGCCTCAAGTGGATGGGCTGCTCCACCATCGGCTTTTTCCTTCTCATCGCGCTGATCGTCATCGGCGGCTGGTGGTACCTCGGCTCGTCGAGTTTCGCTGGACTGGTGCGGCTGCGGATCGAGAAGACGCTCGAGGCGCGGCTCGGCCGCAATGTCGAGATCGACTCCGTGCAGATCGAGGGCGGACGCCAGAGCCGCGTCATCATCAATGGTCTGCGCATCGCCAATTCGCCCGGCGCCGTTCATCGGTACTTCGCTACCGCGAAGCAGGTCATCGTCACCGGCGGCATCGACTCCTTCTGGGGCCGCAAGATCCGCGTCGGGCGCATCGACCTCGTCGAGCCGCGTCTCTACTTCGAGATCTATCCGACCGGCGCGAAGCTGACGCACAACTTTCCGAAGTGGAACTCGGGACCGCCATCGCGCTACGAGATTTACCATCTCGACCTCGGCAACCTCTACTTACAGCACGGCGCGTTCGAACTGCTCGATCGCCGCCATACCATCACCGCGGCGGCGAACGACATCACGTCGACCATCAACGTACTTTCGACCGAGGATTTGTACTCCGGAGTTTTGAGCAGCCCGCAGTTCACGCTGAACATTCAGGACTACCTGCCGATCCGCGCCGCGCTGCGCACGCAGTTCCGGTTCACGCCCGACAACCTCGCGCTGCAGTCGGTCGCGCTCGAAGGCGGCAACGATCTGCGCGTCTTCGCGAATGGGAAAGTGGCGCCGTTGAGCGAGGCCGCGTACGACCTGCACATCACCTCGCAGATCGGACTCAATCGCGTCCGTGAGATTTTCAAGGTCAACAAAGTGCTCGACGGGATCATCGATCTCGACGGCACGTTGAAAGGCAAAGGCGGCACGATGACGCTGGCCGGCGGCTGGTTGTCGCCGAAGATCAGCGCCGACGCGTACGACCTCGCGAACGTGCACGGCACGATGAACATCACCGGCGACCGCGCCATCGTCGACGTGCAGCGCGCCACGTACGGCGGCGGAACCATCGCCGCGCACTACACGTTGCCGACGTACGCCGAGCCGTATCCGATGAACGTCGATCTTCGCTACAACGGCGTCTCGCTCGAGAAACTCTTCAACGATTGGGGCATCAAAGAGACCGGGTTGCGCGGCGGTGCGACGGGACATCTCGCGTATCACTGGGAAAAAGATCGCGTCCTCGCCGGCGGCGGCGAAGGGACCGCGACACTCGCGAAAAACGCCACGGCTTTCTCGCACGCGACGTATCCGATTCCGCTCGGCGGCTCGGCCGACTTCGCACTCGACAACGGCACGGTAACGTTCCGCAAAGCGCAACTCGTCACCGACGCGTCCACCATCGACTTCACCGGCAAGTTCCGCATCGAAGACGCGTGGACCGATCTGCTGATGAAGATCCACAGCAGCGACTTCGCGGAGCTCGACAAGATCGGCTTCAACTTCGCGCGGTCCGCGGGAAAGAACACGTACACGCTGCTCGGCCTCGGCGGCAGCGGCGACATCACCGGAAACGTACGCGGAAAAATCAAAGCGCCGGAAGTCGTCGCGCGCATCGTCGGCAGCGGCACGAAGTACAACAACATCCTCCTCGGCGACTCCGAGATCGACCTTCGCTACGACGGCGCGAAGAGTCAGCTCACGTTTGAGAAGGCAACGTTCCGCGATGGCGCCGGGCGGTTGGCGATGACCGGCACGATCACCTTCCCCGATCGCGGACCGTCGCCGCAGTTCGATCTCGCCATCGACGCGAACAACTACGACGTCGGCCGGGCGATGCAAGTGGTCAATCTCAAACTCGCCGTCAAAGGCATCGGCACGGGCAAACTCGTCGTCACCGGCACGCCCGACGAAGGCAAAGTCACGTTCGCCAATCTGCTCGTGCATCAGGCGAAAGGCGATCTGCGTCTCAACGGAACAGTGGCCTGGCTGCCCGGCAAAGGCAACACATCGTTCGATCTCGACATCAACACGAAGTCGTTCCCGGTCGCCGACATCATCACCTTCCTCGACCTCGGCACGGTTCCGGTGAGCGGCGACATCAGCGGCCATCTCCACATCAGCGGACCGAAGTCGAAGCTCGAAGGCGCCGGCGCGATCACGATCGCCAACGGCTCGATCTACGGCGAGCCGGTCACGAGTGCGAAAGCGGACATCACCTTCACGCAAGGCGCGATGAAGGCGACGAACGTCACCGTCGTCGCGCCGGCGGGCACGATTACCGGCGAGGCGCAGGTCGACTTCAGCACGAATCAGTTTTCGTACACGATCAAGTCATCGTCGATCGATCTATCGAAATTGAAACTCCTCTCATCGCTGGCCGGTCTCCTCGGCGGCAACATCACGCTCAGCTCCACCGGCGCCGGAACGCTGACGCAGCCGGAGCTCGTGCTCGAAGCGACACTCAACCAGGCGACATTGAAGGGACTGAACCTGCCGCCGGATGCGCCGCCGCCGACGATCTACATCGCCATCCGCAACGGTCAACTGGTCGTGAAGGGGTCAGCGGCCGGCGTCCTCACGATCGACGGCAATGGCAGCGTCGCGACCGACGGTACGCTCTCCGGCCTCGTGCAGATCAAGGTGAGCGACATCGCCAAAGCGATGGCCATGTCGCCGAAGACAGCGTCACTGCCCGCGTCCGGCAGCCTCACCGCGAACCTGCAACTCGGCGGCAAGCTCACCTCGATCGAGACGCTGCGCATCGACGCCACCTTCCCCGAATTCAACGTTCGTTTTGCCGATCATGCGTTTGCGCCGGCGCGGCCGATACACGTCAGCCTGCGCGACGGCCGCATCATCTTCGACGACTTCCAACTCGCCCTCGGCCAAAACGCCGCGACCACATTCACCGTCGGCGGATACGCGGAGCTGACCGGCGGGAAGCGGCTCAACATCGATCTGAATGGGACGATTGAAGCGGCGCTGCTGCAACTCTTCGTCGCTGACCTTCGCGCCGACGGGCACATCGCCATTGCTGGCGGCTTGACCGGCACGCTCGACGCGCCGCGCTTCACCGGCAGCGCCGAATTCCAGAACGCCTCAGTGCGCGCGCCCGGCTTCCCGCAGATGATCGACAACATCACCGGCACGATCATCTTCCGCGGCGATCGCATCGACATCGACTCCGTCCACGCGCGCCTCGGCGGCGGCCAGATTGTCCTCGGCGGCTCCGTGGCCATGGACGGCATGACGCCGAAGAGCGTGCGCGTCACGCTGCAAGGCACCGAAGTCGCCATCCGCTATTTCGAAGGCCTGTCGATGGAGGGAAACTTCTCGCTGCTTCTCAGCGGCGATCTCGATCGCTCCATCCTCACCGGCGACGTCACCGTCAATCGCTCGCTCTACTTCCGCGACATCGACATCGGTTCGGCGCTGCTCAACGCCGTCCTCTCGCGCCGCGGCGTGACGCCGGTCGTCAGCGCGTCGTGGCAGGACCACGTCGCGCTGCGGCTGCATCTCACCAGCGACAACACGCTCGCCGTGCGCAACAACATCGCCGACTTCGCCGGCAGCGCCGATCTCGAAGTCAGCGGCACGCTCGCCAACCCCGTCATCCTCGGCCTGGTCACGCTGAACGAAGGCGGCAAGATCAAGTTCCAGGACATCGATTACCGCATCGTGCGCGGCTCGATCAATTTCCAGAATCCGTTCCGCATCGATCCGTTCTTCGACATCGCGCTCGAAGCGCGGGTGAGCGGCGGGATATCCGACGTTGAATCGGGACCGATCGACGTGACGGTGGCGCTGACCGGCACGATCGATCGGTTGACGCCGTCGATCACCAGCGATCCGCCCGCAAGCGACATCACGCTCTTCTCGCTCCTCGGCTTCGGAGCTCTGACGCGCAACACGAACACGAACACGCCATTGAACGCGACGAATGCCGGCCGCTCGCTGCTTTTTCAGTCGGTGAGCCGCCTGCTCAATTCGAGCGCGCTCTCGTTCATCGACTCGTTCGCAATCTCTTCCGATACCGGCGATCTCGACAAGACCGGCGATCCCGGCACGAAGGTTTCCTTCGAGAAGCGGATCTCGAACACGGTGCGAATCCTGGTCATCTACAACACGCGCGACTCCCGCAGTCGGGTGACGCTGGAGTGGCAGGTCACGCCGGATTGGGTGCTGCAATTCACGCGCGACGAGCTTTCGAAGGAGTACGACGTGCAGGCGCGTTTCCGGCGTCGCTACGAGGGACACTGGGCGTGGGGCACGCGCGGCCGCAACCCAATGGAGTTGGTCACGTTCAACGCGTCGAATGCAGCCGTCCCATTGCCGCCGCCGATCACGATCGCGACGACGACCGTTGCGCCGCCGACCGGCGCGATCGTCACCAGCGTCGGATTCCGCGCCGACTCCGGCGTCGAGACCTCATCGTTCAATCAACTCGTCGCGGTAAAAGTCGGCGAGCCGTTGTCGCTTCGCAACGTGCAGGCCTCGGTGAAGAGCCTCTTCGCCACCGGCAACTTCCGCGACATCCGCGTCGATTCGACGGCGGCCGGAAATGGCGTCGCGGTCGTCTTCGCGCTCTACACGAACTTCCGCATTTCGGCGATCGACTTCGAAAATCTGAGCGGTGCCGACCGCGACCGCGCCATCCGCGCTCTCACCTTCCACGTCGGAGACATCCTTTCGCTGAACGCCGTTGACCACGGTGCCATCGCGGTGCAGGACATGCTTCGTCATTCCGGCTATCTCGACGCCACCGTCGATCCCGAGACGTCGTTCGTACGTGCGCAGAGCCGCGCCGCGATCATCTTCCACGTCACGCGCGGACCGCGAGCCACCGTCAGCACCGTCACCATCGAAGGCAACACCGCACCGTTCACGACGCAGCAGATCATCGCGCAGATGAAGCACGGGCCCGGCAAACCGTTCGATATCGACGAAGCGCGACTCGACGAAACGCGCATCCGGCAATGGCTCCTGCACCAGGAGTATCGCAAGGCCACCGTCCGCTACATCGCCAACACGTACGACGCCGCGACGCACATGGTCGCGACGCGCTACGGGGTCACCACCGGGCCGCTGGTTAAAGTGGAAGTGACCGGCGTCTCGCGACACTCGTTGGGCAGCATTCTTCCGTTCCGCCGGAACCAGCCGTACAGCGAAGACGCGATCGACCGTGCTGCCGCCGCCATCGTCACGAACCTGCAGCAGCGCGGCTTCTACAACGCCACCGTCGATACCGAGGAGGCGCTGCAGGGCAACGTCTGGACGTCGACGTTCCACGTCAATCCCGGCCCGCAGTTCCATCTCGAAGCGGTTACGTTCACTGGCAACGACAAGATCTCCGATAAGATGCTGAAGGGCGTCGTCGCCACGTCACCGAGCGGCGGCATCAAAGGTCTGCTCGCGACGATTCTCCGCCGGCCGCAAGGCGTGACGCGCGAACAGATCGCCGCCGATCGCACCACGATCGAGTCGTACTACCGCCTGCACGGATTCCTCACCGCCACCGTCGCCACGCCGGTCGTCAACACGAATGCGGCCACGGGCGCGATGGCGATCGACTTCCCGATCACCGAAGGACTGGAGACGATGGTGGCGTCGGTCGCCATCGAAGGAAACGAGCAGGTCGCGGCGAAGGATCTGCCGAAACCAACACTGAAAGCCGGCGACGCGCTGAATCCGACGCTCGAACGCGACGACGTCATCGCGCTGCAGACGTACTACTCCGATCGCGGCAACGCCGAGGTCCAGGTGCATGTGCGCGAAGACGTGAGTGCCGACAAGAAGACGGCGAACGTCGTCTACACGATCGCCGAGGGACCGAAGATCGCGCTTGGCAACGTCATCGTGCGCGGCAACACCTACACGCAGACGAACGTCGTGGCGCGCACGGCCGCGCTCGAAAAAGGGCAGCCGTTCAGCTACACGTCGATCCTCGAAGCGCAGCAGCGGCTGTATCGCCTCGGCATCTTCCAGCGCGTCGACATTCAACCCGCGCAAGCCGAAACCGGTGTGGCCACGCGCGATGTAACCATCTCGATCGCCGAAGGGAAAGACCTCACCGTCGCCGGAGCCCTTGGCGGAACGGCGCCGCTCACATCCAACACGGGCGCCAATCACATCTCACCGCTCGCCTCCGCATCGATCGCGCATCGCAACCTCTTCGGCACCGGCCGCTACCTCGGCCTGGAGGTGATCTATGCGCGGCCGAGCCGGCAGGACGTTTTCCTCACCTACCGCGAGCCGTTCATCGGCAGATTCGATCTGCCCATCCAGGTGACGGCATTTCAGAGCGATGACAACCGCCCGCATACGCACATCGTGCAGCGCGGCGGATTCATCGAAGCGACGCGCGTCGCACGCTCTCAAACGCGCTGGTCACTGCGCTACGAATACCGCGTCGCCAGATGTAAGGTCAATGCGAATGACCCGTTCGATCTCTGCTCGCTCGCGCAGAACGTTCTGCTGCCGGGACTCGATCGCAACGCGACAAACGTGGCCATCTCGAGCATCACGCCGACGTTCTTCTGGGACAAACGCGATGACCCGATCAATCCGCATCGCGGCTTCTTCACGACGGCCTCGGCTGAATACGCGTTCCCGCTCATCGCCGCGAACGCGCGATTCCTGAAGGAGTTCACGCAGACATCGTGGTACCTCCCTGTCAGCGAGCGAAGCACGTTCGCGGTGTCGGCGCGCGCCGGTCTGATCCAGGACCTCGGCGCGGGGACGACGATCGATCCTGCGACGGGCCAGCTCATTCCGACGAGCGGCGTGCCGCTGTCCGAGCGCTTCACTTCCGGCGGCGATACATCCCACCGCGCCTATCCGCTCGATCTCCTCGGCACCATCTGTCCGACCCAACAGTCGATCGATGAAGGTTGCCGTCCGACACTGATCGATATTCTCGATTCGGACGGCAAACATCACAGGACAGCGCCGCTCGGCGGACGTTCCCTCTTCATCTTCAACGCCGAGTACCGCTTCCCGATCGCCGGCCCGGTCGGCGCGCAACTCTTCGTCGACGCCGGCAATACGTTCGCCGACACCGGCATTCGCTTCGGCGACCTCAAGTACGGCATCGGCACAGGCTTGCGCTACCTCTCGCCCGTTGGCCCGGTGCGCTTCGACCTCGGCTACAAACTCCACCGCCAGATCCGCTACATCGATCAAGGCAAGGCGGTGTACGAGTCGCCGTACGCGTACTTCATCACGCTCGGCTACGCGTTCTAGCGTGCACGAACCGCGGCGGCGCGCTTACGTCAACCGCCCCTCCACCGCCGCCCAATCAACATTCGCGAGGAACGCGTCGATGTACTTCGGCCGGTCGGCAGGTTTGTAGTCGAGCAGAAAGGCGTGCTCCCAGACGTCCATCACCAGCAGCGGGACGAAGCCAGCAACGTTGCCGTTCTGGTGAAGCTCGATCCAGTGATTGGAGACGCGTCCGTTGGAGGGATCGAGGTAGCAAATGGCCCAGCCGACGCCGCGCATTTTTCCGACGCTGACGAAGTCCGTCCGCCAGATGCCGAAGCTCGGGAAGCTGCGCTCCACCGCGGCACGAAATCCGGCGGACGGATCGCCGCCGCCGTTCCGCTTCATGTTCGCGAAGTAGTACTCGTGCAGGACCATGCCGTTGTATTCGAACCCGAGGCGGCGCGTGAGCTCCGAGTAGGCGGGCATCTCCTCCTTGTCGACTTGGCCGTCGGCGAGGATCTCGTTGATCTTCTCGGTGAGGAGATTCGTGTTGGTGACGTAGCCCTCGTAGAGCTTGAAGTGCATCTCCAGCGTCTTGTCGGAGATGCCGGTCAGGTTGGAAAGGTCGAACGTTTTCGGTGTGTAGCTTTGCTGTTCCATGCAAAGCGCACGTGCACTAATCGTGCGCGCAGCGGAACGTCGCGTAGGCGTAGGGATACGACGGCCTGAACCAGTTGCGGAAGCTACGGCGGATGAGCTCAGGCGGTGTTGCCGGCGACGCTCCCTTCATCACGTAGTGCTTGCCGTCGAAGAAGTCGGCCGAGTACTGCGAATACGACGACATCGCTTCGAAGCCTGGGAACGCGTCGAAGATCGTCGACGTCCACTCCCATCCATTTCCAACCAGATCGTGAACGCCCCACGCGCTGACGCCGGCGGGATAGGAACCGATCGCGACCGGATCCCAATTCGTGAATCCGAAATTGCCGCGCGAAACGTCAGGCTGCGATGAGCCCCACGGAAACAGATGCTCGTCACCCGAGGGCGTCCCGAACGCGGCGCGATGATATTCGCCCTCGGACGGCAACCTCTTGCCGCGCCACGCCGCATACGCGTTCGCTTCGTCGTGCGTGACGTACACCGGCGCATCGAGCGGCAACGGCTGCAGTTCGAAAAGGCCGCGCCGTTGCCACGCGCCGTCGTGCCTGGTCCAGAAGCGCGGCGGATTCGCGCCGGTCGATTCGATAAATTCGAGATAGTCGCCGTTGGTGACGTCATGACGGTCGATCGAAAATTCGCCGACCTCGATGCGCATCTCCGGAACCTCGTTGTCCCATCCGAAGTCGCCGCCGGAACTGCCGAGCGTCGCTTCGCCGGAGGCGATGCGCACCATGCCCTTCACCACATCGCCGCGCGATGCGACGCTTCGCCGCAGCGGCGCGATCGGATTCTTTCGGTCGTACGGCAGCTCGTGAAAGAGATACAGCAGCGTCTCCTGATGCATCTGCTCGTGCTCGATGACCGTGAACGCCGCCTCGGCATTGCGCGTCTGCGGAACCGAACCACCGTCGATCGGACCGTCGCATAACGCGCGAAAAATCAGATCATCGGCATCGCGTCCGTACGACTGAACGTCGTCCCGCGACGGCCAGAAATCAGTCGGCGTTTTCGCCGCGTCTTCATTCTCCGGATCGATGCCGCGCGCGAACAGCGTCTCGAATTCGGTATCGATTCCGTCATGCTTCAATGCCAGTTTGATGAGCGTGTTGACCGCGAACGCCGGAATGTGGCCCTCGTAAAACACGATCGGATTGCGCAGCGGGATCGGCCGGTCGTAATACGCCTCGGCTTTCGGAATCGTGAACAGCTCGCGCGTGATCCTGCGGGTGTCGCGATACCAGTCGATGAGCTGGTCGCGGGTCACTCCGTTCGGAAATGCAGCGTGTCGCATCCGCGAATTGTATTGCGGCTTCAAGCGACGGCCGTCTCTCCCACCGGCACTTCGATGACGCGGAAGGGCTGGCGGTCTTCATAGTTCGCAGCTAGCAGCGGCATAGCCACGTTGTAGACCGGAACGTTGCCTTTCGTCCGCCCTTCGAGCGAGCCGCGATGGGCGTGCCCATGGAAGACGGCATTGCAGCGATAGCGGTCGATCGGCTCTTCGAGTCGCGACGACCCGAGGAATGGATTGATCTCCGGCGGCTCGCCGTCGACCGTCGCGTGGATCGGCGCGTAGTGCAGCACCGCGATCTTCTGCGGCGTGCGCAGCCGCGCCAGCGCCATCTCCAGCTTGAGCGCCTCTTCGATCGTCTCGTGAACGAATTTCTTGATGATCTCCTCGCCCCACGCATTGAGCTGGCGCCGTCCGAATCCGCCGCCGAAACCCTTGATGCCGGCGAAGCCGACGCCTTCGATCTCATGCGCTCCACCGTCGAGCATGGTCACGCCGGCGCCGGCGATGATTTTCACGACTTCCTCGGCCTTGCCCGATTCGAAATCGTGATTGCCGAGGACGCCGATGGAGGGGATGCGCAGGAACGCAGAGATGTCCTTCGCCAGGATCTTCGCTTCCTCGACCTGCCCGTAGTCCGTGAGATCGCCGCACAGCAGAAGAACGTCCGCTTGTTCGGAAACTGCGGCGAAGAGTGGCTCCAGACTGGCTTGCCCCGTCTTCTTGACGTGAATGTCAGCCACCGCCGCGATGCGCAAGTGCTCCTTCATTTCGCGCCGTCCACGTCGATGCCCGCCGTCCAGTGCGCGATGTCCTCGGCGCTCATATTGCCGAGCGGTTCGAGGCGAGCGTCCTTGTAGCCCCACTTGTTGATGTCGTTGAGGTATTGCTGCCGCGAGATGATCGTGCCGTAGCAGATTTTTTCTTTCGCGTCCGGCGACTTCGTTTCGTCAGCGATGCGTGCACCCAGTTCCTCCATCACCCACGCCGGCACCTGCGAACGTTTGAACGGGTAGATGAAGCCGTAGAGCACGAGGTGCGCGTAAAGACCGCGCCAGAGATGCCCGTAACGATCGATGAGGCGACGCCAGTCGAGCCGGTCGCCGGCGGCGTGGATGACGTGCGCGACGTCGGCGCCGTCGAAGCGCTCGCGCTCCATGATCAATCCCTTCGACCAGATCATCTCCTCGGCCGGAATCAGCTTCACATCAACACCGAAGACCACGGCATCCACCGCAAAGTCGAACCACAATTCGTCGACGACCGCGATCCCGTTGCCGGCGCTGAAAATGAGGTCGATGAAATCGTCCCCTTTGAACGCCTTCCCCAGCCAGTGAGGAAACGTGAGATCCGTTTGATAGCCGGCATTCTCGAAGACGCGTTTTGCTTTCGGAAAATCTTCGCGGCGGATGAAGACGTCGAAGTCTTTCGTGTGCCGCTCGATCCCGGTGTAGCGCGCGAAGGCGTACGCGCCGCCGACGAGAAACGGGAGGCCGCCGTCGCGCATGAGCGCCATCGAATCAACGTAAAACTTGCGGCTCGCCGGGTCGACGAGCGTTTCAGCAGGACTCGCAATTGCGGACATTTCAGGTCCGAAAAACTGCACGGCTCGTGCCGGGTTCAGCGGCTCGTCCAGACATTGCCGCGGAGATAAAAGCGCAGCGGCCAGCCCGCCGCCTCGCCCGAGTTTTCGACCCCGATGCGATGGCTGACCGCGATGTCCTCCTCGGCCACTGCGATATCGCGCGGAGCCAGCCAAAGCGTCTTGCCGTCGAGCGGTTCGCCATCCAGCGATTTGTCGATTGCCAGTGCCGAGCAGAGTTTTCCGGGACCGTTCATCAAGTCGCGATCGCGTTTCGCCTTCGGACGGCGCTCGCGCATCGTCTCGATGCCGCGCACCGGTTCCGCGGCGCGCAGCAGCACAGCCTCGGCGATATCGGCCTCCTGCGTCACGACGTTCATGCACCAGTGCATCCCGTAGGTGAAGTAAACGTAGGCGTGGCCGCCAGCGAGATACATCGACTCATTGCGCGCGCTGCGCAAACCGCGGCGCGCGTGACTGGCGGAATCGTTCGCGCCGAGGTACGCCTCGACTTCGACGAGACGTGCGGCCAGCAGCTCGCGGCCAAGGCGGCGCCAGAGAACGCAGCCGAGCAGCGCGCGGGCAACGGTGACGGTGTCGTCGAAATAGAAACTGCGCGGAAGCTTCATAGCGACGGCATGGCGCGATTTCTGGCGCGGCGATCGAGCTGATCCTCGGTGACGTGACGCCCCAGAAGGCGAAGCAGATCGCGATGCACGCCCGGAGGCGCGCCGACGACGTTACCCCGCTCGAGCCAGCGTTCGCCGCCCGAGAAGTCGCTGAAAACGCCGCCGGCCTCAGTGACCAGCAGCGAGCCGGCCGCGATGTCCCACGGCGAGAGATGGAGCTCGAAGAAACCGTCGAAGATGCCGGCCGCGGTGTAGGCAAGATCGAGCGCCGCCGAGCCTGCGCGCCGCACGCCCTTCGCCACGCTGATCACTTCCTGAAAAATCGCGCAGTACACCGAGACGAACTGCTGCGCGCGAAACGGAAAACCTGTGGCGAGAAACGAGCTGTCGATGCCTTCCTGATTCGAAACGCGCATCGGCACGCCATTGCGGAACGCGCCCGCGCCGCGCTCGGCAGTGAAAAAGATGTCGCGCAGCGGCTCGTAGACGACGCCGGCCGTGATCTCAGAGCCCGTTTGTAGTCCGATAGAAATCGACCAGACCGGAAAATGCTGCAGGTAATTGGACGTGCCGTCGAGAGGATCGATGATCCACGTCCGTCCGCTCGTGCCCTCGAAACTCATCCCGCCCTCTTCGCCGAGGATTGCGTCATCGGGACAGTGTTCGCGGATCAGCGAAATGATCGCGGCCTCGCTTTCGCGGTCGGCGCGCGACACCCAGTCATTGCGGGATTTGAGATCAGCATCTTCTTTTCCGAGCTGCTCCCAGTGCTTCAACAGAACAACGGCACCGAGGCGCGCGGCATCCGATGCGAGCTCAACATCATTTCTTCTTGCAGTCATGTGCGGCAAATTCTATGGCAGCGAATTGGGCTATGCTCGAAGCGATCCATGCAGCCTCGCACGATCTCGCGTTATCGCGTAGGTCGCCTCATCGGTGCAGGCGGCATGGGCGAGGTATATCTCGCCGAGGACGAAACCCTCAACCGCAAAGTGGCGCTGAAACTCCTGCCCGTACGGTTCACGCGGGACGAGGAACGCGTTCGCCGGTTCCAGCGCGAGGCGCGCGCCGCGTCCGCCCTCAATCACCCGAACATCATCACGATTTATGAAATCGGCCACGCCGATTCGGTGCATTACATCGCCACCGAATACATCGAAGGCGAAACGCTGCGCGAAGTCACGGCCAAGCGGCGCCTCAATGCCGGGGAAGTGCTCGACGTCGCCATCGGAGTCTCCAGCGCGCTCGCCGCCGCGCATGACGCGGGCATCATCCACCGCGACATCAAGCCGGAAAACATCATGTTGCGGCCCGACGGCTATGTGAAGGTGCTCGACTTCGGTCTGGCCAAACTGGCCGAGCCGGAATCGGCGCTCCAGGACAGCGCGACCGGCACCGTTCTCGGCACGCTTCTCTACATTTCGCCGGAACAGGCCCGCTCCCAACAACCCGACGCCCGCTCCGATCTCTACGCCCTCGGCGCCGTGATGTACGAAATGGTCACCGGTCAGCCGCCGGTGCGCGGCGACAACTTCATCGACATCGCCAACGCCATCGTCAATGAAATCCCGCCACCGCCGTCGCATTACGTCACCAGCGTGCCGCCGGAGCTCGACCGCATCATTCTCAAGCTGCTGGAAAAGGACCGGGCCAGCCGCTACCAGTCGGCGCGCCAGCTTCTCAATGATCTTCATACGCTGCGCCGCGAGCTGGAGTTCGAAAACAAACTCAGCTCGCTGGAAATGCACCGCAATTTCTCAGCGCCGGGATTCGACGAGCAACCGACGGCGCAGATGACGTTTCCGATCGGCACGCGCGGCCGCTTTTCGTTGCGGCGTGCGTTTCGCGATTCCCGCATTGTCATCCTGATGGCGCTCATTCTAGTAGGTCTTCTCGCGGCCGCGACCTACACGATCATCAAGAGCACACTGTTTGCCGACCGTATTGACAGCGTCGCCGTGCTGCCGTTCGTCAATGCCTCCGGAAACCCCAATAGTGAATATCTCAGCGACGGTCTGACCGACAGCATCACCGATTCCTTATCGCAATTGCCGGAATTACAGGTCGTCGCGCACAGCACGGTCTTCCGCTACAAAGACAGAAAGAATATCGACCCGCTCGCGATCGGACGCGAGCTGCACGTCCGCGGCGTCGTCATGGGCCGCCTCATTCAACGCGGCAATACGGTGGTCGTGCGCGCGTCGCTGACCGACGTCAAACGCGGGACGCAGGTGTGGGGCCAGCAGTACGACCGCAATCTCTCCGACGTCGTGGCCTTGCAGAAGGATTTATCCGACGAGATCTCGTCACAATTGCAGCCGCACCTAACGGGCGAAGAGCGCAAGCTGTTGAGCCGCGGCCGTCCCGAAAGCAATGAAGCGTTTCAGCTTTATCTCAAAGGCCGCTATTTCGCGACGAAATACAATGACGAGGATTCGGCCCACAAAGGCATTGCCTATTTCAATCAATCGATTGAGCGCGACCCCACATACGCGCTGGCGTACGCCGGACTGGCCGCGGCCTATTACCAATTATCCAACCTTTTCATGCCGCCTCGCGAGGCCATGCCGCGCGTGCGCGAAGCCGCGGAACGGGCGCTGGCACTCGACGACTCGCTCGCTCAGGCCCACACCTGCCTGGCCCTCGCGCTCACCTGGTATGACTGGGATTTCGCGAAAGGTGAAGCCGAGTTCAAGCGAGCCATCGCACTGAACGCCAACGACGCCGAAGCGCATCGCATGTACGGCGACTTTCTCACCGCACTGGGCCGTTTCGACGAGGCGCTGGCCGAAAAGCGCCGGGCCGAGCAACTCGATCCGCTTTCCGTTCCCACGAGCTGGGACGTCGGCCGCTGTCTTTATTACGCCGGCCGCGACGAAGACGCCATCGAGCAAGCGAAACACACGCTCGATCTCGATCCCAGTTTTCCTTATGTTTACTATCTCGAGGCGCAGATCGACTATCGCAAGAACAAACTCCCGGAGGCGTTGGCGCTGATGCAACGCGCAATGCAGATGGAAGGACGCAAGCAGCTTCTCGTTACAAACTGGGGCATGATTAACGCTCGCGCCGGCAATCGCGATGAG
>DASYJY010000007.1:0-6598 GCA_035995985.1 Thermoanaerobaculia bacterium
GCCCGCTCATTTCGGCTGATCCTCAAAAAGAATCAATTCGCTTCAATCATCATCTCTTCCGGCACACCATAGCGCGCAAAACTACTGAAAGCGCAGTTTGTGACAAAGGTATACGGCACCGCTAACTCCTTTGCAAGGCTCGGCTAATTGTCGTTGCCGACGTTTCTTGCAATGAGAAACCGACGCAGCGTATTATCAGCAGAGCGCGCAGCGAATGACGTCGCGTATAATCGGCATAGTGCGCCGCGTATAATCTCGACAGACACACTGCGTATATCGAGATTAATCCGCCGCGTATAATTGGCGTAAGGTGCCGTTTGGTATGAGCGCGATGCCCATAATGAACAGAGCGGCGCGCAAAAAACGAGACGTAACTTACAAGGCTGCGCGGGTCCTCTCTCGGGAGACTTATCACCGCACCGCGCGCCGGCGCACGAAACCGCGCGCCGCGATCTTGTAGACGATCCCTTTCGCCACATCCATCACATACAACTCGCCGCTGAGGTCTTCGCCGAAGGCGCTGATGCGGAGCGTGGTCGCGAAGAGGGTGCTCGGCGACCAGTTCGTGCCGAATTGAGCCGCCTTCGTGATCGTGCCGGTGCAGTAGTCGCCGTAGACGTACGCGCCTTTGAGCGACGGGATCTGCGTGCCGCGGTAGCGATAGCCTCCGCTGATCGAGCAGGCGCCGCCGGCGTGCGAGTACTCGAGCAAGGGAAAGACGACGCCGGCGTCGACGCAGTTCGACGACGGGTTGTAGCAGTGCTGCCCCTCCATCTTTCGCCAGCCGTAGTTTTCGCCGCCGATGCTCGTCGCCGGCTGGAAGTCGACCTCCTCGAACGCGTCCTGGCCGACGTCGCCGATCCAGAGATCGCCGGTGACGCGATCGAAGCTGAAGCGCCATGGATTGCGGACGCCGTAGGCCCAGATCTCGCCGCGCGCACCGGGACGCCCTACGAACGGATTCGACGGCGGGATCGCGTACGGCGAGCCGTGGTCGACGTCGATGCGCAGGATCTTGCCGAGGAGTTGATTGAGGTTCTGGGCGTTGTTGTTCGGATCGCCGCCGGAGCCGCCGTCGCCGGTGCCGATGTAGAGATAGCCGTCGGGTCCGAACTGGAGCTGGCCTCCGTTGTGGTTGGAAAACGTGGGATGCGGAATCGTCAGCAGGATCGTGCCGGACGCAGGATCGGCGCGATCGGGATCGGACGTCACCTTGTAGCGCGCCAGATTGTTGTCGCCGTTGCGGTTCGTGTAGTAGACGAAAAAGATGCCGTTGTCGCGATACTGCGGATGGAAGGCGACGCTGAGCAGGCCGCGCTCACCGGCGGCTAGTACGATCGAACGAATGTCGAGGAAGGGTGTGGTGCGCAGCCCGAGGGCGTCGTAAATGCGGATCGTGCCGGTCTGTTCGGTGATGAAGAGGCGCGTGTCGCCGGCATGCGTCAGCGCGACCGGCTGATCGAGTCCGGTGGCAATCGGTTGCAGCGCGACATCCTGCGCGAACGCCGTCACCGCGAGGAGCATGAGAATGAGAGAGACGGTGCGGGACATGCCGCTCGTCGGATGCAATCGGTTGGCCGAGTGCGCTTCACACCGAGGAACTGACCGCCGCCACGCCGTTCCCGCAACACTTCTCGACCTCGGCATCCATCTTCCCGGCCATCATCAGGAAAAGCATGCGGTAGTCGGCGGCCAGCGAGTAGAACGGGTGCTCAAACGTGGCCGGCTTGTTGTGCTCGACGAAAAAGTGTGCGTACCAGGCGAAGGCGTAGCCGACCAGCGGGACGGCGATCAGAAACCAGAGGTTGACGGCGAAGGCGAGGCCGAGCAGGACCACGGCGAGCACGGAGCCGATGGCGTGCAGCACACGCGTGCGTTCACGGGCATGTGCGCGCACGTAGTCCGGCCAGAAGTCGTCGAAGCTCACAATGTGCATGGACCGCGCGGATTCTCCCACGACTTTCCGTGGCACTTCAATTGCTCGGGTCCGGTACATGCCGAACGACTTCGAACAACTGCTGAAAGACCTCTTTGGCGAGCCGCTCAATCGCCTCACGCAATTCTCGTCCGATCAGACGCAGCGCATGCAGACCAGGCTGCAGGAGTTTGTCCGCGAAGCGGTCAAAGAAGAACTGACGAAGATTCATACCGAGGTGAATGACCTTCGCGAACGCGTCGCGGAGTTGGAGAAGGAACGGGTGGATAACGCCGCGGATCTCGTGTAGCTGTTCAACCGTCCCGAGCATCAGCAGCACAGACAAGAGTGTCTGTGCCACATCAATCCTGCCGCTTCACACAAACCCTGATTGACGGGAGATCTGGTGTGGCACAGACACTCTTGTCTGTGCTTTGCGCAAGGTGCAGCGCCTGATCTTCACCCCGCGTGGCGCGATTTCAGGTACTCCGCCACTTCATCGACCGGCTTGGTGTTGAAAATCTCCTTCGGCGTCAGGCCCGCTTTGCGCGCAACCCACGTGCCGCTGACGAGCGCCGCGTATTCGTGAACCGAATGCGCGTCGGGCGTGATGGCGAACCCGACGCCTAGGTCTTGAGCGCGGCGGATGTGGCGCCAGTCGAGATCGAGGCGATTAGGATTGCCGTTGATCTCGATCATCACGCCGCGCGCGCCGGCCTTCTCGAAGATGCGCTCGAAGTCGACGCTGTAGCCGTCGCGTGAGAGCAGCTTGCGGCCGGTGAGATGGCCGAGGAAGGTGACGTACGGGTTGTCGAGGGCGCGCAGCATCCGCTCGGTCATCTCGTCCTTTGGCATCTGAAATCGCGAGTGGATCGAGGCGATGACGAAGTCGAATTTCTTGAGCGTCTTCTCGTCGTAGTCGATCGTGCCGTCGGGAAGGATGTCGGCTTCCGTTCCGCGAAAGACGCGCATCGGCGTGACTTCGCGCTCGTTCGCGGCGATCTCTTTGTGCTGAAGCTTGAGCTGTTCGACGCTCAAACCGCCGGCGTAAAACGCGGCGGGCGAGTGGTCGGAGATGCCGACGTACTCGAAGCCGCGGTCGCGCGCCGAGGTGAGCATCTCGTGCACGGTATTGCGGCCGTCGGAGAAGGTGGTGTGGACGTGAAACGTGCCGCGCAGGTCGGAGACTTCGATGAGGCGCCGGTGCCGTTTGTGTTTGAGGTCGTCGCCATTTTCGCGGCGTTCCGGATCGACGTAGGCCAATCCGGCTTTGTCGAACAACTCCTTCTCGCTGCGCGCGCGGCCGAGTTTCCCCCCGCGTTCGAGAAAGGCGGCCACGAAGCCCGGCGTGCCGGTGGTGACGAGCAGCGTCGCGCCAAAGGCGTCGGGCTTGGCAAAGTGAAACCAGACGTCGATCTCGTTGCGTGCAAATGCCTTCACCGTGTCGTCGTCGATTCGCTCGACCTTTTCGACGAATTTTGAAAGCGCGCGGACGACGGCGTCCTGATCGCGCGTGGCGATGACGATATTGACGTTCCGAATGATCTCCAGCCGCCGCCGCACGCTCCCGGAAACCTCGGCATCCTCGATCTCTTCGATCGCGGCGAGGTGTTCGCGAATCTGCTCCCCGACTTCGACGCCGATCGGCAGCAGGAAGTGCGACTCGCGGCGCCGCGCTTTCTCGATGCCGCTGAGGATGTACTCCTGCGTTTTGGGACCAAATCCCGGCAGCGGCGCGACACGCCCTTCGCGCGCGGCCGCTTCGAGCTCGTCGAGATTTCCGATCCCGAGTTTCTCGTGCAGGATGCCGATCTTCTTGAGGCCGAGTTTCGGCGCGCGCAGCAGCTCGAAAATGCCGGCTGGATATTGCGTGCGAAGCTCCGCGAGGTACTTCGACTCGCCGGTGCGAACCAGCTCTTCGATGATGGCCGCGGTGGCTTTGCCAATGCCGGGAGTCTTGACCAGTTCGCCGCTCGCGATGAGATCGGCCGGCTCGGCGTCGAGCGCACGGATGCTGTGCGAGGCGCGCTCGAAGGCCAGCGCGCGAAAGCGGTTGTTCTCGCTCAACTCGAGGTAGCTGGAGATGTCGTCGAGCGCGCGTGCAATGTCGAATTTGTTCATGCGATGGCTATCATGCCGATTATGCAAGCAACTGACCGCCTGATTGTGGCGATCGATCGTTCGGATCGCGATGAAATCCTTCGCCTCGCCGACGCGCTCGACGGCGCGGCGGGCGTGTTGAAGATCGGCTTGCAGGCCTTCGTCGCGAACGGACGGTCGATTGTGCGCGAGGTGATCGACCGCGGCGCGAAGGTCTTCCTCGATCTGAAGATTCACGACATCCCGAACACCGCGAAGCATGCCGTGACCGAAGCCGCGTCGCTCGGTGCGGCGATGGTGACGGTGCATACGGCCGGCGGCGAGGCGATGCTTCGCGCCTGTGTGAATGACTCGACGCTCGTGCTCGGAGTCACCATCCTCACCAGCTTGGATGAGGCCGAGATCCAGCGCATTGGATTCCGCGGAACGCCGCTCGATAATGCCGTGCGGCTGGCGAAGCTGGCGCAGGAATCAGGACTTCGCGGCGTCGTCGCATCGCCGCACGAAGTCGCGGCCATTCGCGAGGCCTGCGGCGCCGGGGTGCAGCTCGTCGTTCCGGGCATTCGCCCCGAGGGGAGCGAGGCGGGAGATCAGCGCAGAACGATGACGCCCGCCGCGGCGATTGCGGCGGGCGCGGATTACATTGTGGTCGGACGGCCGATCACCGATGCCAGCGATCCGCGTGCGGCGGCGCTGGCGATCGTTGATTCCTTTCGTTGACTTACACGGCGCGGCGGCGCGCCACGCAGTTCGATCCGGAGCCGGGGAAGAAGATGCGCTGGCTGGAGAACTGCCGCCGATTTCCCGCTGCATCCGTTCCGATCGCTCGCAGCACGTGCTCGCCTCGGGTGATCGCATCGAGGTTCGCGGTGACGCGCCACGTTGAAACCGGCGTAGTCGACGGAATGTCGTTCCGCGGTGCTCCGGACAGCGATGCGGATCCCAGCGAGCCGCCGTCGAGCAGCAGTTCCACGTTCGTGATCTTGAGTGTGCCCGTGACCCAGCCGTGGATCTCCGAGCCGCCGCAGACGGTGCCGGCGATGGTGTCGAATTCAATCTTGCCGGTCATCAGTCCGCACGCGCCGTAGGTCTGCGTCCCGGTCATTTCACCGACGACGTAGACGAGCGAGCCGACGGAGAGCGGGTTCCACTTCACCTCGTCGCCCTGCGTGTACGAGACCTGCTCATACTGCCGCGGGTCGCGGCCTTCGAGCATGGCCGTGGCGTAGTCGAAGACGTCGAACGCGATTGTGCGCGCCGGCTGGAGGGTCTGGTAATCAAGCTCGTCGATCATCGTGATCAGACGGCCGTTGGACTCGTCGAAGACAGCCTGCGGATGAAAAACGATCGGATTGGCGCGCTCGACCTGCAGGTTCGCCGTCGAGTGGTATGTGAGCGGGTGGAAGAAGTTGGAGCCGTCCGCCGGCGTGACTGTGTAGGTGATGATGGACGTGTCGTTGCCGACGCCGAGGAGGTTCGAACCGTTGCTGACCAGGAACGTGCCCGGAACGGCTATACCGCTCAGCAGTGTCGGAGAGGCCGGGTTGCTGAGGTTCCACGCGACCGTGCTGCCGTTCGCCGCGGCGACGAGGATGCCGAAGTTGAAGGCGATGTCGTTGTAGCCGCCGAGAGGACTGAGAAACGTCGACAGCGTGCTGACGCGAAACGGCGTGAGGGGATTGGCGACGTTGTAGATATCGATCTGGTTGAAACAGCTATTCGGCCCGACTGTGTAGATCGCCGAGCACGGCAGGTCGGTGGCTGGATAGAGCGCGGCCAGCGTGGTGCCGCTGACGGCGAGCCGATGGTACCGAAGGCCGGGCGTGCGCGAGACAAGGATCGGCGCGGTGCCGCCGGCGCGGACGCTGCGCAGGTCGTAGATCTCGAGACCCGCTTCGCTGGAGACGTAGAGGAAGCCGGCGTTGAAGGCCACGCCGCCCTTCGTTTCACGAGCGGCCAGCGCGCCGATGAAGTCCTCGCGGGCGATCTGCATGTCGCCGAGCTCGGTGACGGTGTAGGTCGTCAGCGTCTGTCCGCGCAGCGCGAAAACCTGCGAGCCAAAGCGGAAAACGCCGTGCGGCGACTGGTAGAACGCGGTCGGTCCGGCGTTGGTCGCGACCAGCGTCAACGGGCACGAAGCCTGGAACTGATCGGCGAGTGCCGTCGAAGCGGAGAGGACGGCAACAGCAAGGACAACAAGAGCGAGCCGTGACAATACGCGCATACATGCCTCCCAAAAACCACACCCGGAATGCGCTCCGCAGAGCTGGATTCAAAATCGACTCAGGCGCTAACTATCTATGAATCCTCAACTTTTTTCAAGTTGGGACGCCAGCGGGTAGTGTCCTAAGTTCCATTTCCGCACGATCCGGGCAGGAACTGCGGTCGTGGCACGGGCAAAGATCTCCTTGGCGAGAGAGCCGCGAGCGAGATTCATCCCTACCACGTCCGAAATAGACACATATACGAGTCATTTCCCAGTACAGGGACCCTCAATATCAGACGCCCCTGATATGCAAGGCGACGGGTCGACGCGATATCGCCAGCGTTCCTGATATGCAAGGCGTCGGGTCGACGCGATAT
>DASYJY010000008.1:0-40664 GCA_035995985.1 Thermoanaerobaculia bacterium
TGTAGGAGAACGGTACGAACGGTCCGCTTTTGATGTTCGGGCCTTTTCTCCCACACCCCACCCCCTACTCCCCACACCCCGATACACGGCACAGTCGTCGCAAGTATCCAGACTCAGCAAAGGAGTCTGGAAAATGGACAAAACCGAGAAGCTCATTGACTGGGAAGAGAACGAGCGGAGGGACAGGAACCGCGACGGGATCGATGACCGCATCGAGCCGCCGATTCCGGACGTCAGCGTCGGATCGCAGAAGTTGTCCGAGCGCCTGCGCGAAAACAACGGCGTCGATCCGTCGCTCTCGGGCGGCGACATCGATGCCCGATGGGACATGGCCGAGTCGCAGGGCGATGAGACGGTAGCAGGCAGCCAGGCGACACCGGAACAGAACGATACGGAAGAGAATGCGGCGGCGATGGGCATCTCGTACGCCGATGACGAAGAGCTGAAAGTCGGAGAAAAAGAACGAAGCCGCGACGAACACCGCTGGGAGCTCGACCCGGCATCCTCCGACGATTACCAGAACCGAGTGAAAGATCAAAGCTGATGCGGGGCACTCCTCGCATCGGCAGATGCGAGGAGAGATGTGATGTGGTGAAGTAGGTTTATCTGTTTTCATCTGCGTCATCTGCGGATAAACCCTGCTAGCCACGAACACCGCTAATGCTGAACACACTCTGGCTCATCCCCTTACTGCCGTTCGCCGGCTTTCTGCTGAACGGCCTGTTTGGCAAGCGGCTCGGCAAGGGCTTCGTGACCGCCGTTGCGTTGCTGGCGTCGCTCGGCGCCGCCGTCGCCGGCACGATCGCCGTGGTCCAGTACCACGCCGCGTATCCGAGCGGCGAACGGCACGTCGATGTCGTCTACAACTGGATCGCGTCCGGCAACATCGGCACCGATCTCGCCTTCCAGCTCGATCCGCTCAGCGTGGTCATGCTGATGGTCGTCACTTGGATCGGATTCCTGATCCACCTCTACTCGGCCGGCTACATGGCCCACGACCACGGCTACGCGCGCTACTTCGCCTACCTCAATCTCTTTCTCTCCGAGATGCTCATCCTGATCCTCGGATCGAGCTATCTATTGATGTTCGTTGGATGGGAAGGAGTGGGACTCTGTTCCTACCTTCTGATCGGCTTCTATTACGAAACCGATTACGCCCCCGCCGCAGGCAAGAAGGCCTTCGTCGTCAACCGCATCGGCGACTTCGGCTTCCTGATCGCCATGTTCCTGATGTTCGCGTACTTCGGCAGCGTCGATTTCGCGAAGGTGTCGCAGATCGCCGCAGGCGGGGGTGTCGAGCACTGGTTGCTGACCGCCATTTGTCTTCTGCTCTTTCTCGGCGCGTGCGGCAAGAGCGCGCAGATTCCACTTTACGTCTGGCTGCCCGACGCCATGGCCGGCCCGACTCCTGTCTCCGCACTCATCCACGCCGCGACGATGGTCACCGCAGGCGTCTACATGGTGGTGCGGTCCAACGCGCTCTATCGACTGGCGCCCGGCGCGATGATGGTGGTCGCGCTGATCGGCGCGCTTACCGCGCTCTTCGCCGCGACGATCGGCATCCGGCAGTGGGACATCAAGAAGGTTCTGGCCTACTCCACCGTTTCCCAGCTCGGCTTCATGTTCATCGGCGTCGGGGTCGGCGCGTTCACGGCCGGCGTCTTCCACCTCGTCACGCACGCCTTCTTCAAAGCCTGCCTCTTCCTCGGCTCTGGCTCGGTGATCCACGCCATGAGCGGCGAGCAGGACATGCGCAAGATGGGCGGGCTGAAATCGAAGATCCCGATCACCTACTGGACATTCCTGATCGCCACGATCGCCATCGCCGGCATCCCGCCGTTCGCCGGCTTCTTCTCGAAAGACGAAATTCTCGCCTCGGCGCTGGCGAATCCCTACTTCCCGCAGTGGTTCAACGTCGTGATCTGGATCCTCGGATCGCTGGCCGCGTTCTGCACCGCGTTCTATATGTTTCGGCTCGTCTACCTGACCTTCTTCGGCAGTTTCCGCGGAACGCACGAACAGGAGCATCACCTCCACGAATCGCCGTGGACGATGACGCTTCCGCTGATCGTGCTGGCCACGCTCTCCGCAATCGGCGGCGCGATCCTCGGCTGGCCGCATCGACACTTCCTCGCCGCGTGGCTGCATCCGATCTTCCCGGAAATCGCCGGCGCGCCGGAAGTGCAGTACGAGATCTCCCCGAACCTCGAATACGGCTTGATGCTCGTCTCCACCGCCATCGCGGCGCTCGGCATCTGGGCTGCCTACGCCCGCTTCTACAAACGCGGACTGGCGGCCGACGAACAGTTCGCCGAGAAGATGCCTGCCGTCGCGCGCGGGATGGAGAACAAGTGGTACGTCGATGAGCTGTACGGCGCCACGATCGTCCGCCCACTCGAAGGCTTCTCACAATTCCTCTGGCGCGGCATCGACGCTCTGATCGACGGCCTCCTCGCGCTCCTCGGCTACGTCGTCGCCGCCATCGGCGATCTCCTCCGCTTCTTCCAGACCGGCAACGTGAGGAACTACGCGCTGATGTTTTTCCTGGGAGTGATCGTGTTCATTTGGGTGCTGGCATGAGCAACATCCTCTCCATCACCCTCTGGCTTCCCATCGCCGCGGCGGTGATCATCGCCTTCTTCCCTAAGACGGCCGCGAACGCCATCAAAGGCTTCGGCCTGCTCGCATCGCTGGCGACGTTCGTCGCATCACTCGGAATCCTCAACGGCTTCAAGGAAGGCGTGGCCGGATTCCAGCTCACCGAATCGCTCGCTTGGATTCCGCAGTGGGGGATTCACTACGGACTCGGCGTCGACGGCATCTCGCTCTGGCTGGTTCTGTTGACGACGCTCCTCACGCCCGTGGTTTTCCTGTCGTCGTGGAACACGATCAGGAAGCATCCGAAGGAGTACGTCATCGCCTTCCTGATCATGGAAGCGGCGATGATCGGCGTCTTCGTCGCGACCGACCTGCTCCTTTTCTACGTCTTCTTCGAACTGACGCTGCTGCCGATGTATCTCGTCATCGGCGTCTGGGGCGGCGCGAACCGCATTTACGCCGCGATCAAATTCTTCCTCTTCACCATCGCCGGCTCGCTGCTGATGCTCCTCGGCATCATCTATCTCGCCTTCGCGCACATGCACGACACCGGCATCATCACCTTCACCATCACGCAGCTGTACGGAACTGCCCTCGCGCCGCACGCGCAGACGCTGCTATTTTTTGCTTTTGCTTTGGCGTTCGCGATCAAGGTTCCGCTCTTCCCGCTTCACACCTGGCTGCCCGACGCGCACGTCGAAGCGCCCACCGGCGGCTCGATCATCCTGGCCGGCGTGATGCTGAAGATGGGCACCTACGGCTTCCTCCGTTTCGTCCTCCCGTTCTTCCCTGATGCCACCGCCAAATACGCCGGCCTGCTCATTGCGCTGGCCGTGATCGGCATCGTCTACGGCGCGCTCGTGGCGTGGGTCCAGCCGGACATGAAGAAGCTAGTCGCCTACTCCTCGGTCTCCCACCTCGGCTTCTGCGTTCTCGGCATCTTTGCGCTGAACCAGACCTCGATCGAAGGCTCGATCCTGCAGATGGTCAACCACGGCCTCTCCACCGGTGCGCTCTTCCTCTGCGTCGGCGTGATCTACGAACGCCGCCACACGCGATTGCTCGCTGACTACGGCGGACTGGCCAAGACGATGCCGGTCTTCGCCACCTTCTTCATCATCGCGATGCTCTCGTCTGTCGGCTTGCCCGGCTTGAACGGATTCATCGGCGAGTTCCTGATCCTGGCCGGCTCGTTCCAGACCAGCCCACGCTGGACGATCGTCGCCGCGACCGGCGTCATCCTCGCCGCCATCTACCTGCTCTGGCTCATCCAGCGCGTCTTCTTCGGTCCGATCACGAAGGAGGAAAACCGCAACGTGCCCGAGATCGCCTGGAACGAGATCGCCGCCCTCGTCCCGCTGGTCATCCTCATGGTCTGGATCGGCGTCCGCCCGAACACCTTCCTCCGCAAGATGACGCCGAGCGTCAGGCAACTCCTGCAGATCGTCCAGAAGACCGACGCCGGAAAAGCGATGGTCGCCAGCAACGGAGGTGTTCGTTGAATCTCACCCCGCTGCTCGAAAACGGCTGGATCAACGCCATCCTCCCCGAGCTGATCCTGTCCCTCGGCGGCATCCTGCTGATCCTCTTCGACGCCTTCGCGCCGAAACTCCGAAGCGCCACCGCGCCGCTGGCCGTGATCGTTTTTGTCGCCGCGTGCTGGGGCGAGCTGTTCGTCGTCGGCGGCAACTTCTTCGGCGGCACCTACCAGATCAGCGCCATCACGGTCATCTTCGACTGCACCTTCCTGTTGGCCGCCATCCTCGCCACGCTCTTCGCCAAGGCCTACCTGGCGCGCGAACGCTTCGAACGCGGCGAGTTCTATGCGCTGCTGATGTGGGGCACGGTCGGCATGATGATGATGGCCAAAGGCCTCGATCTCCTCGTGATCGTCCTCGGCCTGGAACTGCTCTCGATCTGCATCTTCATTCTGGTCGGCTTCCATCGCCGCATCGCCGTCTCCAACGAAGCGAGCCTCAAGTACTTTCTGATGGGCGCCTTCGCCACCGGCTTCGTCCTCTACGGCACCGCGCTTTTCTACGGCGCGACCGGCTCCACGAATCTCGCCGTTTTCTCGCGCTACTTCGCGACGGCGGACGCCAGTAATCCGCTCCTCACCATCGCGTTCATCCTCCTGATGTCCGGCCTCGGCTTCAAACTCGCGGTCGCGCCGTTCCACGGCTGGGCGCCCGACGTCTACCAGGGCGCGCCGTCGCCGATCGCCGGCTGGCTCTCGACCGCTCCGAAAGCAGCCACGCTCATCACCCTAGTGCGCATCTTCTCGTCGATGACGCCTGTGATCCAGCAGGCCTCGTGGATGAAGATGGTGGCTGCGCTGTCGATCCTCTCCATGATCATCGGCAACGCCGTGGCCATCGCGCAGCGCGATCTCAAACGGATGCTGGCGTACTCGGGCATCGCCCACGTCGGCTACATGCTCATCGCGCTGCTCTCGCTGCGCGGCGAATCCGTCGCCGCGATCAGCATCTACGTCATCACCTACGCGCTCATGAACATCGGCGCCTTCGGCGTCATCTCAATGCTCGCGAAAAATCAGAACGATCCGCAGACCCTCGACGACATCGCCGGCCTCGGCTTCCGCCGTCCGTTCTACGGCCTGGCCCTGACCATCTGCATGTTCTCGCTCTCCGGACTGCCGCCCACGGCCGGCTTCATCGCCAAGTTCTACATTTTCAAGACCGCCGTCGACAGCGGCCACATGACCATCGCCGTCATCGGCATCCTGACCAGCATCGTCTCCGTCTATTACTACCTGCGCGTCGTCTACTTCCTGTACATGAAGGAAGCCGATGCCACCTCGCACACCATCGACCCCGATTTCTTCGGCACCGGCGCCCTGCTGATCTCGCTGATCGGCATCTTCGCCATCGGCCTTTTCCCGACGCCACTTTTCAACGCGGCAGGAGCCGCTGCCCGGGCTCTCCTGCCGTAGTCCACGACCTATGTCGAACGACCGGCCGAACACCACCGACCGCGAACCGATCTCGGAGCTGACGACCGGCCGGCTATCGGTCTACCTCCGCTGCCTGACGTTCATGGAGTCCGTCGGCCAGAGCACCGTCTCCTCGGCCGAGTTGGCCGAGCGCTTCCATCTCAACTCGGCGCAGATCCGCAAAGACCTGGCCTGCTTCGGCGAATTCGGCACGCGCGGAGTCGGATACAACGTCACGCGCCTGCGCGACCATCTCGTGCGCGAGCTCGGCCTCGACCGCACCCGCCGCGTCCTCATCGCAGGCGCCGGCAACCTGGGGATGGCCCTGGCCGACTACGCCGGCTTCAACGACCACGGCTTCGAAATCGCGGCGCTCGTCGACAACGATCCCTCCAAGATCGGACGCCGCTCCCGCAGCGGAATCGAAGTTCTCCCCTGGGACGAGCTCCCGTCCATCATCCGCGAACACCACGTCGACATCGGCATCGTCGCCGTCAACGCCGAAGCCGCCCAAACGGTCTACGACGCCTTCGCCGACGCCGGCCTCAACGCGGTCCTGAATTTCGCGCCCACCCAACTCCGCTCCCGCCCCGGAGTAAAAGTGAAATCCGTCGACCTCCGCATCAACCTCGAGTCGCTCTCGTTCCACCTCAAGAATGTGGAGGATGGGTAGGCCGTGCTGGTGCTCGGCAGGATGGTCCGCTACACCTGAATCTTGTGTGTCGCAACGCCGACGTGGTCCGTCAATTCATCGCGCACCGCCACCACCACGTTGTACGTCCCCTTTCCCAGCGATAGCGGCGGAAGGGTGACCGTCATCGGGCCGGTCGCCGTTTCGTTCGGCAGGACGGCGATGTCGGCGAAGGCCTTGGCGAGCGTGATGTTGCGGCCGTCGCTGCCGAAGATCGACACGTAAACGTGCAGGCGCGTTCGCGAGCCGCGGTTGTCGGTGATGTACTGCAGCGACTCCATCGACATCGCCGCCTGGAGCGTCACGAGCGCGGTCACGCCGCGGTATTGCGGATCGCCGACGATCAGCGATACCGGCATCGTCTTCAGCTGCATTTCCGCTCCGAGCGGGGAGCGGAGCGCGCGTACGAGCTGGACGTCGGTCTCCGCGCTCGAATAGCCGTCGCGGTATTGCAGCTTGAGTCCCGACTGCCCCTTCAAGCGGACCATGAGCCGGTGGTAGCGCATATCGGCGGGATGCTGCGACACGAAGCCGAGCGAGTAGAAATTGGCCGCGCGGCGATCAAACTCCTCGAATGACTGCTCCATCCGGTTGCCCGGCATATACACGCCGCCGGTTTCGCGGGCCAGCCAGTACTCCGCCGAGTGGTCCGGGGCGGCCGAGCCGGGCGACAACGCGCCTCCTACCGATGAGTAAGTCGCGCCGTCCATCGACGGAGGCTCGAGGCCCTCTGCGTCGATGATGTAGAAGCTCGTGTTCGACGCGTTCGCCTCGTGGATGAGGTGATCCCGCAGGCTCGTGAGCTGTTTGTTGTTCCTTGAGATGTTTTCAATGTGATTACCCAGCATCGGGCCTTCGCCGACGCGGCTCAGCGGCGAGACTGAACCGAACGGCATGTGGCCTGTGACGAGGAGGATCATCTTTCGCCCTTCGCTGCTGCCGAATGCGCGCGCTGCCTCCACGATTGCAGCCGTCGACGATGCGGCGAACATCGTCTGTTCCGCAAGGCTCATCTCCTGATCGAAGTTTTTGTCCTGTGTTACGAAATCCGCGCGCTGCTTATGGATACGTTCACCCGAGGTGTCGTTCGGCGTGCCGAGGTCGGACTGCATGTGCGCCGCTTCGGAATCGCCACGGCCGATCGAGGCGCGCAGCTCGCGGGTCGTCCCGCCGCGCTGAATTTCCTGAACCACAGAGTGCAGAACTCGTTTGTCCGAGGTCATCGGAAGCACCAGCTGAACGTGGCTGCCGACGGTGGCGATCGACCAGTCATAACGGCCGTCGTCGAAGTGAGCGTCTATGAACTGTTCCAGCTTCACCAGCGCCTCGTTGCGGGCGTGCTTCGTCGTGTTCCGGTTGTCGATCAGGACCAGCACCTTGCGCCGGAACCGCTGCTCGGGAGGCTTGGTTTCTGCGGCTGCATTCGCCGCTTCGTGTACTCGGGCATTCTCGACCAGATAAAAATTGGTGATCGTCTGCGGCTTGCCGTCTTCGAAGACTTCGAAATCGTTCCGCGTCAGTCCCGGCACCGGTTGTCCGCGCCGATCGGTGACGGTGACGTCGACATTGACGACGGCGACGTCGATTTTCTCTACGAGCGGCGGTGGCGCCGCCAACGCGGCAATCCGCGCCTTCTGCTGCGACTGGACGGAGAAAGCAAACAGCAGTGAGACGAGGACTAACTTGCGCATGGGGCGGGACTCCTTGGGTTCGTTATTGATGCATTGGAAAACCCTTTTACAACTCCAGCCTCTTCGTCGCGACGCCGACGTGATCCGTCAATTCATCGCGCACGGCCACGACCACGTTGTACGTTCCTTTGCCCAATGACAGCGTCGGGAGGGTCACCGTCATCGGGCCGGTCGCTTTTTCATTCGGTTGGACGGCGACGTCGGCGAATGACTTGGCGAGCGTGATGTTGCGGCCGTCGCTGTCGAAGATCGACACGTACACGTGCAGGCGCGTTCGCGAGCCGCGGTTGTCCGTGATGTATTGCAGCGACTCCATCGACATCGCCGCCTGGAGCGTCACGAGCGCGGTCACGCCGCGGTATTGCGGGTCGCCGACGATCAGCGACACCGGCATCGTCTTCTCCTGCATCGCCGCCCCGAGCGGGGAGCGGAGCGCGCGCACGAGTTGGACATCGGTCTCCGAGCTCGAGTAGCCGTCCCGGTAGTGCAGTTTGAAATCCGAATGGCCTTTCACGCGGACGGTGAGCCGGTGATAGTGCAGGTCGTCGGGATGCGTCGACGCCAACCCGAGCGAATAGAAGTTGGCCGACTGTTTGTCGAACTCCTCGAAGGACTGGTCCATCCGATTGCCCGGCAGGTATGCGCCGCCGGTTTCGCCGGCCAGCCAGTACATCGCCGAGGTATCTTCGGCGCCGGAGCCGGGCGAAGACTTCGCCATCGTCGAGAAGGTGGTGTTGCCGTCGGATGACGGAGGCTCGAGGCCCTCCGCGTTAATGATATAGAAGCTCGTGTTCGACGCATTCGCTTCGTGGATGATGTGATCGCGCATCGCCACGAGCTGATGGTCGTTCCTGGAGATGGTTTCCATGTGATTGCCCAGGAGCGGGCCTTCACCGACGCGGCTCAGCGGCGATACGTGTCCGAACGGCATGTGGCCGGTCACGAGGAGGATCATCTTCCGCCCTTCGCTACTGCCGAATGCGCGCGCTGCTTGCACGATCGCATCCGTCGATGATGCCGCGAACATCGTCTGTTCCGCGAGGCGCATCTCCTCGTCGAAGTTCTTGTTCTCGGCTACGAATTCCGCGATGTGCTTATGGACACGCTCGCCCGACGCATCGTCCGGAGTGCTGACGTCGGTTTGCATGTGCGCCGCGGCGGAATCTCCGCGGCCGACCGATGCGCGCAGCTCGCGGCCTGTCCCGCGGCGTTGGATTTCCTGAACCACCGAGTGCAACACTCGTTTGTCCGAGGTCATTGGCAGCACCAGATGAACGCTGCTGTCGACGGTGGCGATCGACCAGTCATAACGGCCGTCGTCGAAGTGAGCGTCGATGAACTGTTCCAGCTTTGCAAGCGCCTCGTTGCGGGCGCGCTTGGTCGTGTTCAGGTTGTCGATGAGCACGAGCACCTTGCGACGGAAGCGCTGCTCGGGAGGCTTGGTTTCTGCGGTTGCATTCGCCGCTTCGTGTACCCGCGCGTTCTCGACGAGGTAGAAATTCGTAATCCTCTGCGGCTTGCCGTCTTCGAGGACTTCGAAATCGTTCCGCGTCAGTCCCGCCACCGGCTGTCCGTGGCGATCAGTCACGGTGACGTCGACGTTGACGACGGAGACGTCGATTTTTTCCACGAGCGGCGGCGGCGCCGCCAATGCCGCAATCGGCGCCTTCTGCGACTGCACGGACAAACCAAACAGCAGTGAGACAAGGGCTAACCTGCGCATGGGTTGGGCCTCCCGTGATTCCTTCTTACAACTCCAGTCTCTTCGTCGTCACGCCGATGTGATCCGTCAGCTCATCGCGAACGGCCACAACAATCTTGTACGACCCTTTCGCCAACGCCAGAGGCGGGATCGTGACCGTCATCGGGCCTGTGGTCGATTCATTCGGCTGCACGGCAATGTCGGCGAACGACTTGGCCACTGTGAGGTTGCGCCCTTCGCTGTCGAAAATCGACACATACACATGCAGCCGTGTGCGCGATCCGCTCGCATCGGTGATGTATTGCAGCGATTCCATTGACATCGCGGCCTTGAGCGGGATGAGCGCAACGATGCCGCGGTATATGGGTTCGCCGAAGGTCAGAGAGATAGGCACTGTCGACTGCTGCATCGACGCGCCGAGAGGCGAACCGAGCGCGCGAATGATTTGCATGTCTGTAGGCACGCTCGAATAGCCGTACCGATAATCCAGGCGGTAATCGCGGTGCCGCTTTACGTTCACTTTCAGCTGGTAGTAATGACCGTCATCCGGATGAACCGGCGAATATCCGAGGGAGTAAAACGCACCGGAGCGGCGGTCGAAGTCGATCAATGATTGATCGATTCGATTGCCCGGCAGGTACGCGCCGCCGGTCTCCTTCGCCAGCCAGAGCATGGATGACGTATCGATTGCATTCGATCCAGGCACCGGCCCTGGCCCCATTGGATTCATACCCTCGGGCACGGACATGTCCAGTCCCTCGGAGGAAATGATGTAAAGGCTGGTATTTGACGTATTCGCCTCGTGCACCAGCAGCTGGCGCATCTCGGCCAGCTCGTTGTTTTGTTGGGTCGTGCCTTGAACGTCGGCGTCCAGAACGCCGTGAGACGAACCGCGATTCAATGGGGATTGTGTCCCCAGCGGAAGGTATCCGGTGACCAGAAGGATGATTTTTCTTCCTTCGAGATTTCCAAATGCGCGTTCTGCCTCGAGGATCGATTCCGTCGACGATTTGGCGAAGATCGACTGTTCCTTGAGCGACAGCTGGTCACTAAAGATGTCGATGGTGTTCTCCGTCGTCAAATTGCGGTTCGTCGAGACAACCTCGTTCAAATCCCTGCCGCCCTTGTTGCCCCCAGCGGCCGCACTTACGGACGCGATATCGAACTCGCCATGTTGCATCGGCGCCCTGATTGCGCTGAGCGTCCCGGTTCTACGGACCTCGGCCACGACATTGTGCAGAACCTTCTTGCTCGACGTCATCGGAAGCACCATGTGGATCCGCTTGTCGATCGTCGCAATCGACCAGTCATAGCGGCCGTCATCGAAATGCGAATCAATGAACTCCACTAACCGGTCGAGCGCCACATTGCGGCCATGGGGAGTCGTATTTTGATTGTCGATCAGCACTAGCACTTTGCGCCGGAAGCGGTCCTCGGAAGGCGCCGGATTGCCGTCTGCCGCACGCGTCTCGATCTTTGGTTGGGCGCTGTCGACCGCGTAAAAATTCGAGATCGTCTGCGGATTGCCGTCCTCCAGAATCTCGAAATCATCGCGTGTCAGTCCGGAAACCGGCTGACCGCGCCGATCGGTGACGGTGACGTCGACATTGACCACCGAGACGTCGATCTTCTCCACCAGCGGCGGCGGCGCGGCCACCGGATTCGGCTGCGGAATCGCTTCCGATTTCCGCCCCTGCTGCGACTGCGAAGAAACGGCGAACAGCAATGCTAGTGCGACGACGATCTTTCGCATGATTCGGGTCTCCTGAGTTTCAGCGTTCAATCACCATACCTGACAAGCCTTGCTGCGCACCATCGGAGAGTCCGCGGCGCAGTTGAATGCCTTCTGGAACTGCGGCAGATCGGAAACAATGCCATTGATTCGGTATTTGCCCGGCGAATGCGGATTCGTGATCGCGTTCGCGCGCAGATTTTCCGGGCGCTGGTTCTCGCAAGCCCACTGCGCGAAGCCGATGAAGAAGCGCTGATCGGGCGTAAAGCCGTCGATCGATTTCGTTTCATTGGGATCGGCTGCTTTCCACGCGAGATACGCCAGCAACGTGCCGCCGAGGTCGGCGACGTCTTCGCCCGAGGTCAGCTTCGAATTGATTTTGATGTCGTCGACGATCGTGTAGCCCGCGTACTGCTCGCGCACACAATTGACGCGCTCCTCGAACGCCTTCGCATCCTCCGGCGTCCACCAGTCCTTCAGATTTCCCTGCGCGTCGAACTGGCGCCCTTCATCGTCGAACGCATGCGTCAGCTCGTGCCCGATCGTCGAGCCGGTGTTGCCGTAGTTCGGCGCGTCATCGAGTTTCGGATCGTAAAGCGGCGGCTGCAGCACGCCGGCCGGAAAGTTGATGTCGTTCATCTGCGGGTTGTAATAGGCGTTGACGGTCGGAGGCGTCATGCCCCACTCGCTGCGATCGACCGGCTTGCCGATCTTGGCGATGTCGCGCTCCGATTCGAAAATCGTGGCGCGCAATGCATTGCCGAAATAGTCGCCGCGCTCGATTTTCAGCGCGCTGTAATCGCGCCACTTGTCGGGATAGCCGACCTTGTTCGCGACCGCATGCAGCTTCTCCAGCGCACGCGTCTTCGTGGCCGGCGTCATCCAGCCGAGGTGATTGATCTCCTGCTCCATGGCCGTTTCGATGGCCTTCGTCATCTCGACGGTCTTCGCTTTCGTCTCGGCCGTGAACGTGCGCGCCACGAACTCCTGGCCAAGCGCTTCGCCGAGATCGCGGTCGACGTATTGCACGCAACGCTTCCAGCGCGGCGGCATCGCTTTCACCCCGCGCAGCGTGGCGCGATAAAAGTTGAAATCCTCGGCGACGAACTTCTTCGACAGATACGGCGCGCGCGAATGCACGGCGTGCCAGCGCAAGTACGTTTTCCAGTCGGACAGCGGAACGGTCGTCAGTTCCTTCTGCACCTCGGCGAAGAACTTCGGCTCGGTGACATTGAGCGAAGTCACGTTCACGCCACCCGTGGACAGGTAGGCCTTCCACGGAAACGCCGGCGCGGTCTTGCCTAGCTGCGTTACCGTCATCTTGTGCGCCAGGTTGTGCGGATCGCGCCGTTCCACACGGGTCAGCGACGCCTTCGCCAGCGCCGTCTCGATGCGCATCACCGTCGCGGCGTCGGTCTTCGCTGCCGTCTTCGATTCGCCGATCAACTCCAGCATCGACGCAACATGCGCGAGGTACTGATCGCGGATCGTCTTCGATTTCGCGTCAGTCTTCGTGTAGTAGTCGCGGTCCGGCAATCCCAGCCCGCCCGCACTCGCCTCGGCGATGACACTCGACGCGTCGCTGTAATCCTGCGTCGATCCGAAGCCGAAGATCCACCCGTTCCCGCTCGAGCGCAGATGTTGTTTCGCGAGGAAGACACCGAGGTCCGACTTGGCCTTCAGGCCGGCGATCTCGTCGAGCAGCGGCTGCAACGGCGTCGCGCCGAGCTGCTCGATCCGCGCTTCATCCGTGCACGCATCGAAGTAGTCGCCGATCTTCTGCTGCACCACCGTGCGGTTCGCGCCCGGCTTCGCGTCCTCGAGCAGGATTCCCCACAGATACTCTTCGTTCTCCTCGGTGACCTTGCCGTAGACGCTCCACGACGCCTGGTCCGGCGGCACGGGGTTGTTCTTCATCCAGCCACCGCACGTGTACTGATAGAAATCGGCGCACGGATTCGCGGTGAGATCCATCGACGGCACGTCGAGGCTCGGCGTGTACGGAAGCGCCGTCAGCGGATGCTCCTTCGGCGCGGGAGCGTCCGGCGCGGGCGTCTGAATCGGAGGCGGCGCCGCATCGGACGGTTTCGCGGCGGCAGGCTTCGGCTTCTCCGCCGGCCGCGCCTTCTGCGCAGGATCAGGATTCTGCTGCGCGAACGCACTCGCGGCGACGAGGAAGAGGATCGCTGTTGTCTTCATAAGCGCGGAGTCTACCGGCTGGCTCTCACACATCCTTGTTACAATCACCGTTTCCCAAAACGAGGAGGAACCCATGGCCGATCTGTCGACGACATTCACGGGAATCCGTTTCCCGAACCCCTTCCTGCTGGCCTCGGCACCGCCGACGGAATCCGACGCGAACATCATCCGCGCCTTCGAAGCGGGCTGGGGCGGCATTGTCACGAAGACCATCGGCCTACATCCCGTCGTCAATGTGAAAGGCCCGAAGACGAAGTTCCTCCGTTCCGAGGATCAGGGCACGCGCCTCTCGATGACGAAGAAGCCAGGGACGACGGTGATGGCCTCCTGGAACTGGGAGCTGATCTCCGACAAGCCGCTGGACTGGTGGATCGGCAAGCTGGCCGCGATCAAGAACGCCTACCCGAACAACATCATCGTCGGCTCGATCATGGCCGGCTCCGGCAACGACAAAGAGCTGAACAACTGGCAGACCCTCGCCAAAGCGATGCAGGACGAAGGCGCCGACGCGCTGGAGCTGAATTTCTCCTGCCCGCACATGGACCGCGTCGACATGGGCTCGAACGTCGGCAAAGACAAGGTGCTCTGCTCGGTCGTGACGATGGCGGTCAAGGAAGTCTCGACGATCCCGGTCTGGGTGAAGCTGACGCCCGCGACGTCGAACATCGTCGAAGAAGCCGAAGCCTGCTTCCGCGGCGGCGCCGACGCGGTGGTGTCATCGAATACCTGGCCGTCGCTCCCCCCGATCGACGCCGCCACCCTCGACTTCGAAATGAACGTGGAAGGCTACGTCTCCCCCGGTGGCCTCGGCGGCCCCGCCATCCTCCCGCTGTCGCTCGCGAAGATGGCCCAACTGACAAAAGCCTTCCCCGACAAGGAGTTCTCCGGCATCGGCGGCATCTCCACCTTCGAACACGCGTTGAACTACTTCCTCCTCGGCTGCGGCACCACCCAAGTCTGCACCGCCGCCATGCTCGACCACGCCATCGGCCCGAACGTAATCAAAACCCTGATGACCGGCATGTCCGACTTCATGGACTCCCGCGGCTTCCAGTCCCTCGACGCCTTCCGCGGCGCCCGCCGCGACCGCATCGTCCCCCACAGCCAAATCAAACGCCCCGACACCCGCGAGTACCACGGCGGCTACGAGGATGACGCGGTCGAGGGTTACGCGGCGCGGGTGGAAGGGGTGGGGGTTTAGAGAAAAGATTGGGTACGCTACGGAAAGAGCAGCGGAAGAAGTGACCATGCTCGCTGTCGTCGTGTGGAGCGTGGCCGTGAGTAGCAGGTGCTGCGCCGATAATTAAAACGCTGCGCGGACGCGCCGCGGCGCGCTGGCGAGCACGCAGATTCATGCCGGCCAGACCGTCGATCTAACGTTCACCCGAGACATCGGCCTCGTCAATTGGAGCTGGAGCAATTCGCTGAACGACTCCATCATCCCCCTCGGCATCTGCAGCGGCGACTTCTTCGGGCCGGGCGTTTGTCACGCGTTACACGAGCTCGCACGGTCCCGGAGTCTCAACGATCACCATGCACGCGTACGGTTACTGCCAGACGAAGGACATCCCGGTGCAGTTGACGATCGTGCCGTGAAGCGCGTCATCGTTGCCGCAACGCGGCCTCGCGCTCCAATACCGTCTCCAGCTCCGCCAGCCGCCGCGTGTCGAGATACTCCTTCGCCATTTCGGCGAAGAGGAGCTCCACTCCTGCCCGATGCCGCCGGAACAGTGCCGCGGGCGGCGCGAGGCCGTTCGCGCGCAGCGCGTGGACGAGCGCCAGCGCGGACGAATCGGAAGGAAGCCGTTGCGGCAAGTCGGCAAGCGACGGCGCATCGATGACGCCGTGATGCGCGGCGAGGATTCGCCGCCGCGTGCGATTCTTCGACGCGATCGTCTCGACGACGCGGCTCCGCGCCTCGGGTAAGAAATAGATCGCGCGAACGGAATCGCGCGTCTGCCCGATGCGATGCGCGCGTCCATTGCGCTGATCGAGCTTCACCGGATTCCAGGGGATGTCGTAATGCACGACCACGCCCGCGCGCTGCAGATTCAACCCCTCGGACGCCAGGTCCGTGGCCACGACGCGATCGATCGTGCCGCGGCGAAATGCGTCGATCGCGCCGGTGCCGTCGCGCGCGGTGGCCAGTCCGCAGCGGAGACGGCGCGCCAGCGATCGTGCGGTGGCCGCGGCGCCGGTGAAGATGAGCGTCGGGTCGGTGTCCAGAATCGATTCGAGCAGCGCCGTCTTCGTGTCATCGACGCGTTCGACGATCGAACGGATGGCAGTCAGGCGAGACATCTCTTCGCGAACGACGGTCGCATCGAAGCCGTCCGCGGGCGCAAGCAAATCCCAGAACAGGATCTGCTGAAACGCGTCCGCATCCTCCTCGGCCGCGAACGCCTGCCGATAGTCGCGGCGCGAAAGTGCGCGGCCTCTTTCGATGACACGTTCGTAGAAGCGAAGCTGCCGGCGTACCGATTCGAGCAGCGCGGCGGGACTCGACTCCAGCCGCCGCCACAGGAACTGCCGCAACAGCGGTGCACTGGTGCTCAGCGGAAATTCGAGTGTGTCGATCGGAGCTGCGGCGATCGGATGGCGGACTACGCGACGTTCGAGGAGTCCGAAACGCAGCTCGGGCGGCAGCACGTCGCGCTCGCGGCGGATGACCAGCTCGCGAACGATAACGTCGAGCGCCGGTCCGTCGCGGATGGCGAAGGCGTCGTCGATCGATGCGACGCCGCAGAGCCGGAGCGCGTCGTCGGCGGCGATGAGCGAGACGAGCGCGAGGAGATCGTCAGCTCCATTGCAGATCGGCGTCGCGGTGACGAGCAGCAGCCGCGATCCGATCGAACGCCGGGCCAGCGCGCACCAGCGCTGCGTGCGGCGATTGCGAAAGGCATGCGCTTCATCGACGACGATGAAGCGGTTGTCGTCGCCGAGGGATGGATCGCCGGCGAGCGAGTCATGCGTGATGATTTTCGCGACGAGGTTGAAATCGCAGAGCGAGTCGCGCCACTGCCACACCAGCGACGCTGGCACCACGATCTCGACGCAACTTCCTCGGCACTGCAACTCGGCCGCGACGCGCGCGGCGACATACGACTTGCCGAGGCCGACATCGTCGGCCAGGATCGCTCCGCCGTGGCGGGCGATGAGCGTCAGCGCGCGGCTCACCGCTTCGCGCTGGTGCGGTGCAAGATCAGGCATCGCCGTTGAAGCCGAGGCGCGTGCGGAGGAACGAGGCGAGTCGCGCGTGCTCGGCGGGGGAGACGCCGTAGAGCGCGTTCACCGCGAGGTCGATGTCATCGCCCGCACAATCCGGATTCCTCCGTGCGCGGCGCGCGGCGCGCAGAAGGCGCGTCCACGCATCGCTTGCTGGCGCTACCTTCGGCAGCGGAAGGCGCGCCACCGTTCGACCGAAATATCGAAAGTAGAAATCCTTCGCGCGTTCGGCGATGGCGATGGTCAACACGTTGACGATGGTGGAGTTGAGCAGCGCCGCCAACACGTGCGCTTCTTCGATCGTTGCCGCATCGAGTGAATAGAGCGTCTGGTTCGGCACGAGCGGGATGCTGCGTTCGCCGAGGCGGATGGAGTCTTCGAGGACAGCGGCGCAGAAGCCGCGCGAGAGGTCCTTCCAGACCACCTTGATGCCGACGTGCTCTGGGCGGACGTACTTCAGGCGGAGCGTTTCGACGTCGACGCCGCGCGCTTCGGCGAAGCGTTCCACCCACTTCGGCGGTTTGCGCCAGCCGCCGGCGGGCGGCCAGAGCATCCACGGCACGTCGGCGATTTTCCAGCGGCGCACGTCGCGTCCGCGCACGCAGCGGCATACCGAGGTGAGGGGGATGTGAAGGCCGTCGGTCGTCTCGACCGCATTCGCACGAACGCGCTTCACGTCGAGAAAGAAGGCGTCGTTGTCGCCGGTCTTCACGCCCATGATCGGCACGCGGCCGAGCGTTTCGGCGAGCGGCGAATGTGCGGCGTGGATGCGGGCGACGATCGCGTGGACGTCGGGCGGCAGCAGCGACCACTCCGTTCCGCCGATCGTCAGCGCATCGTTCGCAAGCGCGAACGACTCGCCTGCCGAGGTGATGCAGATGTTTGCAGGCGGACCGCCGTTGCGATGGGCGAGCGTGATGCCGAGCGGAAAGGTGTCGGCGTCGAAGTGGCGATGGGCGTCGGACGACCAGTCGTCGAGCGCGACGACGTTCGCGGACGACGCCGCGTGCTTGCGCAGTCCCGCTGCGTAGCCGGCATTGAGCAGCTTCGAGGGAACGAGCAGCGACATCACGCCGCTCGGCCCGGTCAGCGCGAGCGATCGCTCCACGAACGCAATCGACAGATCGGGCTGATGGAAGGCCGCGCCGCGAGCGCCGTCGTTGCGGAAGAGCGCGAAGCGTTCCGCGTACATCCGCTTCGCGCGCGGATCGATGCGGCTGTTGCGCACCCACGGCGGATTGCCGACCACCACGTCGAATCCGCCGGCGGCCATGACGTGCGCGAAATGGACGTCGAAGGAAAAGAAGCCGATCTCGCCATCCTCGATGCGCTCCAGCGTGCGGCGGTTGACCATGATGCGCTCGCGCAGCTCGCGGCAGCGTTCGATGTTGACTTCGCGCAGCCGTCCGAAGAGATCGTGCTGCGGCGCGCAGAGCACTTCCTGCTCGTGCTCGTCGAGATCGATCGCTTTGGCTAGCAGCTCGCTGGCGAGGCGGCCGTCGTTCGCGCGGATGAGCCGCGACACCTGCGCGCGCTCGCGATGCGGCGCGTTGCGGTAACGCGCGATCAGGTCGGCCTGCGCGCGCAACGCGTAGACCCATTCGCGATACACGTCGCTGCGGTTGTCGCCGAGGAAGTCGGTAGGGCTGAGAAGCGAGTTGCCTTGGAGGATGTTGCGGTCGAGGTTCGGCAGCGGCTGGATGTCGTTCGCATCGCCGCCCGCCCGCGACACGATGGCCAGCCACAGCCGCAATTCGCAGAGTCGGACCGCTTCCGGTTTCAAATCGACGCCGTACAGCGAGCGTTCGACGATGCGGCGTCGAAGATCGGACGGCGGCGTCGGATTCAGCACCAGCGTGAGCGTCTCGATGGTGCGCAGAGCCGACAGCAGGAACGCGCCCGAGCCGCAGGCGGGATCGAGAATCGTGATCGCGTCGAGGCGTTCCGCGAGCGGCTTCGCGTTGCGCACGCAGACCGGCTCGCCGCGAAGAATGCGTTCGAGATCGTCGCGCGTCGATTCATCGCCGTCGCTCAGCCACGCCACGATGGCGCGCGCCGCCAGGACGTCGACGATCGCGCGCGGCGTGTAGAAGCTGCCGGTCGAAAGCCGTTCGTCGGTGTTCATGAGCGACTCGAAGACCTTGCCGAGCATCTCCGGATCGATGTGCGCGCCGGCGGCGTCGGATTCGTCGATCGAGAAGGCGAAGCGTTCGAACACGTCTTCGATGACGCGCTGCAAGAGTTCGTCGGGCAGCTCGAAATCGGGATTGCGCTCTTCGAATGCGGACGGCTCGAAGAGACCGCCGTTGAGGTACGGAATCCTGCCGAGTTGCCGCGCGACGGCATCGCGTTCATGCGTTGGTGTGTTCAGGCAGCCGAAGAAGAGCGGCTTCAGAAGGTTCGCGTAAACATCGTGCCCGATGCGATCGACGAGGAATCGCCGCTCGCCATTCAGCCATCCTTTCTGCTGAATGAAGTAGAGGAAGAGGAGCCGTGACAACAGCAGCAGCGCCTGCCCGTCCGCTGCATCCTGCGGCTCGAACGTTGCGGTGCGGATTGCTTTCGCGAGGTCGCCGACCGCGCGGCGGAAGCGCTCGAAGAACTGGCGCGTGAGCGATTCGCGGTCGAGGGCGCGATCGAAGATGCGCGCCGGATCGCCGCCGTTGGCGAGCAGGTTCAATCGATCGAGCGCGTGCGTGGTCGGATGATCGAGATCGACGTCGAGCCGCCTCGCTTCGCGGCGCGCGGAGAGATCGTGAATCGTGAGCCGCCGCGACGTCACGCCGATCGCGACCGGCTTGACCAGCGCGTTGTACGACGCCAGCGATCGCAGAAACGCCGTGATGGCATCGGGCTCGGGCAGTTCGCTCGCGCTGATCACGTAGAGATCGAGTTGCGGCGTGCGCGACGCCAGCTGCAGCGTGACCTGGCCGTTCCACGCGATCTCGATTCCGGCGCGGCGCCAGTCGGCAGCGGCGATCGTGATTGGCGCGATGTCGTATCCGAGGTCGCGGAGGAGAGTGAAGACGTCGGCCTCGCGCAGGTGCGCGGCGGTGATCACAACTCACCTGCCTTGCGGGAGTCGGGGGTCGGGAGTCGGAACGGCGGTGGATCTCCGACTCCCGACACCCGCGGTCCTACGGATCCCGTCAACGCACCTGCTGGAAGTAGATAGAGACGGCAGAAGGCAGTCGGGAGTGGGAACGGCCCTGGAACTCCGACTCCCGACCCCCGCGGTCCTACGACTCCCACCTCACGGGATACACTGCGCGCGCCGACATGCCGATACGCTGGGCGTACCTCAAGCGCGTGCTCGCGGGCGCGATCTTCGGCCTCTACATCGCCAACCTGCTCTACTTTCTCAACCCGCAGATCGACATCACGCCCGGCCGCCTGGCAACCGTAACCATCGTCTACGGTCTGATCTGCGGCCTGCTTTTCGGATCGGTGTTGTGGCTGCTGCGCGCGCTCCGCGTACGCCTCTTCGGGAAACCGGAAACGCACGGCGGCTTCCGGCCACACGGCTTCGGCTTCGTCGTCCTCGCGGCATTCCTCGCAGCGGCGATTTACTGGATGCACCTGGAGGTGTTCCGGATCTATCTGCCGGTCGGCGCGATCCGCGTGCTGTCGAAAGCGACCAACCTGATCACCGCCACGGCCTTCATCCTGCTGCTGATCTGGTTCGCGGAGCGCAACGCCGACCGCCGGACGTCGCGCATTCTTTTCGTGATCGGCGTCGTGCTGATCGCGGTGTCGTCGGTCTTTCTCTACCAGCGCCGCGATCGGTATCGGACCGAGACGCATGCGGTGGTCGTCGCGGACATCGGCACGGTGGCAGGCAAGCGGCCGGTGATCGTCGTCGCGATCCGCAATCTGCCGTACGACTGGATCCTGACGTTGGCCGGCGAAGGGTCGTTGCCGTTCTTCGATCAGGCGCGGACTCGCGGCTATCTCACGCGGCTGGAACCGTTCCCGACGATGAGTCCGAAGTCGATCTGGGCGTCCGTCGCCACGGGTAAACTTCCGTTCCGCCACGGCGTCACCGGACGGCTTGGATACGCCACTCCGCTCAACCGTCCCGGCGAACGCTTTCTGATCGTGCCGGGCGGCGTCGGATTCAAAGCGTGGGGATTGATCCCGCCGGTGACGCGGATTTCGACGCCGCTTCCGGCCGGACTCTCGCTCCCGCTTTGGACGCTCTTCGAACGCGTCGGCCTGCACGCGGCGGTGATCGGCTGGCCGTGGTCGGAGCCGGTCGGCGCGTCGCGGCTCGTCACCGATCGCTACTTCGACAATGTTCCGCGCACCGCCACGCAAGCCATTCCGCCGCAGTTCGCCGCCGAAATCGCCAAGCTCGAAATGACGCCGCCTGATTCGGAGACGCAGCGTTTCAACGGTACCGGCACCGCGCGGCAGCGCATCGTGAACGGCCTCGCTGCCGATCTGACGTCGATGGCCATTCTGCGCACGTCCGCGCCGTCGTTCCCGCTCACCGTCTGCACGCTGGGCGGATTCGAGCAGGCCCAGCGCGCCATCCACATCTTCAGCGACGACCTGCCGCCGCGCTCGAATGTGAAAGGGCTCGTGCTGCGCGCGTATGCGGAGCAGCTCGACCGCATGCTGGCGTCGCTGGCGCGCGACTATCCCGATCACATCATCGTGGTCGTTTCGCCGTCCGGCCCCGTGCCGCCGGAGCTTCCGACGACGCCGTACGCGCTGCTGCGCGACTTCGTCGATCCCCCCGATCCGAGCTCCGACGATGGTTTCGTGATCGTCTACGGAAAGGGCGTCGTGCACAGCGACAAGCCGCGATCCGCGCAAGCCGTCGACGTCGTGCCGACCGTGCTCTACATCGCCGGACTTCCGGTCGGCCGCGACATGGACGGTAGCGTCCTGTCCGAGGCCTTTTCGGAGGAACTGCTGCGATCGAATCCGCTGTCGCTCGTGCAGACCTACGAGGCGCAGCAGCTGGTAGTGAGGCGAAGCGGGACGTAGTTCGGGCACAGGTTCTCCTTTCGAGGTGTGGGGAGTGGGGAGTGGATTGGTTGATTCGTCAGGGCGCGTTGACGAATCGACGAATCCACTGCCTCCCAAAGACGGCCGCCCCGCTTGCGCGAGGCGGCCTGGGGGAGGGACGGCGCGTTACGCCGCGGGGGAGGGCTTTTTCGAGGACGACTTCCGCGCGCTCTTCGTGTGTACCTTCGACGTCAGCGTGGTCTTGCCGTCGACGGTCACGTACGCGGCCAGGCGCTCGAACGACTTCTCGCCGAAGCCTTTGACCTGCATCAGGTCCGAGGTCTTCTTGAAGGCGCCGTGCTCCTTGCGGTAGTCGAGGATGCGCTGCGCGGCCTTGACGCCGACGCGGGGAAGCATGGCCAGCTGCGCGGCGTCCGCGGTGTTCAGATTGACGATTCCGGTGACTTGCGCTGCGCCAACTGGCTGCGAATCCGCCGCCATGGCAGCGCTGGAAATGGTAGCGATGAGAATTACCGACAGGACGATGAGGTGGGACTTCCGCATGGTCTTTTTCTCCTTTTGGTTGAGGGTCATGCACACAGTTGATTGATGACGCGTTTCGGTGTTTCTGGCTGTTTCCCACACGAGGACCGTTGATCCTCTGCATCAGTTGGATTTCGCTCTCTCCGTTAGCACCACCTCCTTTCGGGGACCGGTAGTGCGATCGAACGGCCAGCGTGCCGGAATGCGTAAACCGCTGGAGTAGCGCGACTTACGTCATATCGACGGCTTGCGGCGCGTCAAGAAACACCGCGAAAGGCAACTGTTTTTGACTGAGGCGTTCCTGGGAGGCGCGATCCTCTACTGCTATCCTTCGCGCGCCTTGCCCGCCCCTTCCGTTTTGCTCCGCTGGTGGCTTCTCGTCGTTGTCATCGCCCTCTCCATTCACCTCGGCGGATTTCCGTTGCTCGACCCGGACGAAGGGCGCAACGCCGAGGTCGGGCGCGAGATGGCGGCGACGAACGACTACGTGATGCCGCGCCTCGACGGCCTGCCGTACCTCGACAAGCCGATCGTCTATTTCGCTGCCGAGGCCGCGGCGATGGAGGTCCTCGGCGCGACGGAGGTCGCCGCGCGGCTGCCGGCGTTCCTCTTCACGCTCGCCGGCGCGGCGTTCCTGTGGTGGTTCGCAAAGCGCGTGTGGGGAAGCGATGAAGCCGTCATCGCCGCGATTGTTTTTCTGGCAACGCCGTTCGCCGTCGCATTTTCGCGGACCGTGATTTTCGACGCCGCGCTGGCGCTCTTCATCACGATGGCCACCGCGTTTTTCTACCTCGCCTGCGAAGAGGGCGCGCAAAAATGGTCGGCGCTCGCATGGCTTTCAATCGGCTTCGGCGTGATTACGAAAGGACCGGTCGCGATTGCATTGCCGCTGCTCGTCGGCATTCCGTATGCGATCTGGCGAAAGCGCTTTCGCGCGCTCTGGTCCTGGGCCGGACTGGCGTTGTTCGTCGTTGCCGTCGCGCCGTGGGTGTGGGCGGTATCGCGCGTCATCCCCGATTTTCTGCACTACGTCGTCGTCACCGAAACCGCGCAGCGGCTGGCCACAAAAGCGCTCAAGCGCACCGGCCCGCCGTGGTACTTCATCCCGTATCTGCTCGCAGGCGCGTTGCCATGGTCGATCGTGCTCCTCGGCAGTCCGCGCGCGATCGATCGCCGCGACCGATCGACGATTTACCTTCTGCTCTGGATCGCGATCCCGTTCCTCTTCTTCTCGATCTCACAGTCGAAGAGACCGCAGTACATCCTGCCGCTGATGGCGCCTGTGGCGTTGCTCGTCGCGCGCATCTGGCACAACGCGCGGATCGGTTCGCGCGTCGCGGCCGTCGTGCTGCTGGTCTTCGGCCTCGCGCTCGTCATCGCGCCGCCGTTCCTGCATCTGCGCGCCGAATACGGCGACGCCGCGCGCCTCTCCGCGATGTCGATCGGTATCACCTTCATCCTCGGCGGCGCGCTGGCGTTCGTCCGCAATCGCGACGTCGTCCTCATCGCGCTGACGATTCCCATTATCGCCATCCCGCTCGCCGCGAATCCGATGATGCGCGCCATCGGCGCGCGCCGCTCCGAGGCCGCGTTGATGGAGCAGATCCGTCCGATGGTGACGCCGCAAACGCAAATCGTCGGCATCGAAGCCTTCACCGGCTCGATGACCTTCTACCTCCAGCATCCAATGGTCGTCGTGACGCGCGACGCCGAGGAGTTCACGAGCAACTACCTGATCCGCCACTACGCCAACTTCGCCGGCGGGACGTCGATCAAGCCGATGCCCTGGCTCGATACTGCCCTCGCCGGCGCTGCCACCCCGCGCATCTTCATCGTCCGCACAAACGACGCCGCGCACCGCGCGCAGCTCGCCGCGCGAGGCCTGCGCGTAGTCTCGAGCGACGCGCGCTACGCCGCATACGCGCGGTGAGTCGCGCAACGATCGTAATTCCGGGTAGTTTCAACGTCTCCGGCGGCGTAGCCGCCATAAGAACCGTAGCCCACGCGTTCACGCGTGGGAAATCCGATGCGCGCAGATTCGTGCAGCCCGTTTTAACGGGCGAAAGAAAGCTTTCTTTCGCGCGCTGAAGCGCGCTCCAACTTCAATCACGCGCAGATTTCCCCCGCTTGAAAGCGGGGGCTACGGTTCTTACGCAGGCTTCACCGGCTCTGAATTCTCTCGGTTATCGCGATACCCAACTTCTTGACGAATCCACGAATCCACTAATCTACTTCTCCCATGAACACCCGCGCCCAGCTCATCGACGTCCTCTTCGTCATCGTGCCGCACTCGTTGCTGCTCGACGTCGCCGGACCGGCGGAGGCCTTTCGTCTCGCCAATCAACATCGCGAAGCTCGCGGATTGCCGCCACGCTTTCGTCTTGCCTTCTCGGGGCCGGTGGAAAACCTCCCCACCTCGGTCGGATTGACGCTCGGCGACCTCATTCCGTTGCCGGAGCAATTCACGACGCCGACCTGGGTCGTAGTGGTCGGTCAGCCGACCGCTAACGTGACGCATCCGACGCCGGAGATCGCAGTCACCGCCCGTTGGTTGCGCGACCGGCTGCATGGCGCGCTGCTCGAAGCGGACACGCCGCACCGCCTCGTCACCATCTGCTCGGCACGCTCCTCGCCGCGCGCGCCGGTCTCCTCGGCACGCGCCGCTGCACCACGCACCACGAGCTGTTGCACATGCTTCGCGATCTCGCGCCGCAGGCAGAGGTCATCGACAATCGCGTCTTCGTCGTCGACGGTCCGCTCGCATCCAGCGCGGGCATCACAGCGGGGATCGACGTCGCGCTGCATTTGATCGCCGAGGAGTGCGGGGAGTCGCTGGCGGCGAGCGTGGCGGAGGACATGGTCGTGTACCTGCGCCGCTCGCCGCGCGACACCGAGCTGTCGCCGTTCCACATGCACCGCCGCCATCTTCATCCGACCGTGCATCGCGTGCAGGACGCGATCGTCTCCGAGCCGCAGCGCGACTGGGACATGACGTCGCTGGCTCACGTTGGCAACGCCGCCGAGCGTCACCTGTTGCGGCTTTTCATCGACAACGTAGGCATCTCGCCGCTGCACTACCTGCGACTGATCCGGCTGGAGCGCGCCCGGCAGTCGCTCGAGTACGGCGCGACCGTGACGCGCGCCGCCGCCGTCGCCGGATTCGGCTCCGACGTGCAGCTGCGCCGAGCGTGGAGCCGGCAGTGGGGCGGCTCGCCGCGCGATGTGGCGCGCGCTGCGGCGCCGGACACTCCGGCGCCGCGCACTCGATCCCGAGCCGGACGATGATGTCGGTCGCGTCCTACCGCGGCACGATCGTGTAGAAGTGCTGTGTCTTGTTGTTCGTCACCGAGACGAACGCCCAGAACTTCAGCCCTTCGCTCAGCGGCTCGATCTCGATCCGAACGTGATGGCCGTTGGCGGGGATATCCGCCGAGAGGTCGCACTCCATGCTGAACGACGGCCGCAGCGCCAGCCCTTGCTCATTGCGCTCGTCGCTCATCGGCCACAACCACATCGTTTCGTCGTACACCAGTTGCTCGGTGGTCAGATCGTAAGCCCGCACCTGGACCGTCCCGTAGGTGGTGCCGTCCAGCCCGAAGATACGGATGGTCTGGCGGAATCCGGGATCCATGCGCACGCCGACGAAACTGATCTTCTTGTCGACGAATTGGGAGGCGCGCACGATCGGCAACTCGGCGAAGGTGCGGTCTTCCAGTTTGTCGCGGTCGCCGCTTTCGACGATGAGCGACATCCGCAGGCCGTCCGCGTCCGCCTTCGGCATGTAAAGGAACGTCGGCAGCGGCTCCGAGGCGGCATTGCCCGCCATCTCGCGCCCGGCCGTGGCGGCGACCTCACCACACCCATCGCCGGCGCACTCGGTCTTCACCGTCCGCGCGTTCTGGTTGTAGACGACGAGGTGCGTCTCGTAGCGCGAGTTGTACGCGCACATGACCAGCGACGGAGCGACGGGTAAAAGGATCTGTTCCATTTCCTGAGCGAAGATCGGAAGCGCAAGTGCGCACAGCAACACGGCGAGGGCGACGATTCGCATGGGGTCTTCCTCCTGATTTGCCGGTGCAAGCAATTCCGGCTCCAGCAAGATATACCCCTGATGGCCGTTTGACGCGTACGTACGCGATCCCGTACGATCGCGCCGCATGAAGACGATCACCGCCAGTGAAGCTCGGACGAATCTCTACAAGCTCATCGACGAAACCACCGTTACCAGTGAGCCGGTGCAGATCACCGGCAAGCGCGCCGATGCCGTCCTCGTCTCCATGGACGACTGGCGGGCCATTCAGGAAACGCTCTACTTGCTGTCGATCCCCCGAATGCGCGCCTCCATCCGTAAGGGATTGTCCACGCCGGTAAAGGAATGTCTGGAGTCGCTCGACTGGTGAGCGCCTGGCGGATCGTCTTCACGCCGCAGGCCGCGAAAGATGCAAAGAAGCTGAGCCGATCCGGACTCAAGCCCAAGGCGGAAGCCCTCCTCGAAATCCTCCGCGCCGATCCCTTCCACTCTCCTCCTCCCTTCGAAAAACTCCTCGGCGATCTCGCCGGAGCGTTCTCGCGCCGGATCAATATCCACCATCGCCTCGTCTACCAGGTCCTCCGCCGCGAACGCGCCGTGAAGGTGATCCGGATGTGGACGCGTTACGAGTGAAGTTTTGCGATCCCAGGTGATCGGAATATGCATCATGTGATGTACGATTGAGCATCACCTGAGGTGCTGGTATGCGTACGACAGTCAATCTCGACGAACAGTTGATCGAAGAAGCACAGCGGATCACCGGGACGCAGGAACGGACTGCCTTGATCCATGACGGACTTCGTGCGCTGATCGCCCGCGAAAGCGCGCGGCGTCTGGCGAAACTCGGAGGAAGTGATCCCGCCGCCAAAGCTCCGCGGAGACGGCGACCGTCTTGATCCTCGTCGATACCTCGGTCTGGATCGATCATCTACGGACTTCGATTGCATTGCTACGCGAGGCGTTGGAAGCCGAGGAGGTGCTGGTTCACCCGTTCATCATCGGTGAATTAGCGTGCGGAGAAATGAAGCAGAGGAGCGAAGTCCTGGGTCTGCTTGCAACGCTGCCATCGAGTGTCGTTGCAACCAACGAGGAAACGCTTCATTTCATCGAGCGCCATCGGCTGATGGGGAAAGGGATTGGCTACATCGACGCGCACTTGCTGGCGTCGGTGACGCTGACGGACGGCGCGCAACTCTGGACGCGCGACAAGCGGCTCGCGGGCATTGCAGCGGAACTAAAGATCCGTTCCGCCGGCGCGTGACGAACCCCTTTCACCACAAAGACACAGCGCGGCGTAGCCGCAACCAAAGGGGTCAGTCCGGGCTGGTTGGCGGTCTTCGATATACGGCCCCCTTCGTTGACGAGCTCACCCGACTGCCAGACTGACGAGACCTCTTCTTTGTGATTGACCGACCCTTTCGATGGGGGAGGGAACGCTTTTCCCGTGTGGTGGGAAACCAAGGTCGATGCGTTTACCACCCTTAAATCGGCTTGCGAACCCTTTGAATGAGGCTGCGAACCATTTAAATGGGATTGGCGAACCAGGTGAATGGGGTTGGGAGAGACGTCGCCGAGGTCGCGATCCTGGTTATCAGCTGACAACGCAACGCGTCAAAGATTCGTGAGGCGCAGATTCTCGTCCCTCACCGCTTCGATGCACCGCCAGGGCGACCCATGCCCTCGCCGCATGAAAATCTTCGCGTCAGGAGAAGAATCTATGGGTTAGTAGTACAAAGAGCACAAAGGGATCTCTGTGTCCTTTGTGCCTTTGTGGTGAAACGCCTTTACTCCGGCCACGAAAGGGCAGCAGCAAACCCCGGAATCTGCGCACTCAGCCACGATGACTCCGACGAGACGAGATCGCGGAGCTCGCGCGCCAGCACGGCATCGACCGAGCGTCCGTCGCGGACGGCGATCCGCTCCAGCGCCACGATCTCCATCCGCGGGATGCGCACCTCCAGATCGTCCAGTTGCAGCAGCTCCGGTAGGACGTTCGCCAGCTCCGCTCCCAGCGCCGCTTCGACGTCTGCCTGCTCCCAGAAATCCATCGCGTACGACACCAGCTCGTCCCACGGCACGTCCCCGTTCTCGTCCGCTTCCAACTCCCCAAGCGCCGCCGATCCCCACAACTCCTCGAACGACATCCCCACCGCCTCCGCCGCTTCGGCAGGCGAGTAGGTCGGACGCGGATGGAGGAAAAGCTCGCGGATCTGAGTGGGGGAGGCGGTCATCGTCAGACTCCTTTGCGTTGCTTTCTAAGATTCGACTCACGAGAATGAGTCTCCCAACGCCAGTTGGAGGACTTTATTCCAACGGCAGTGTGGAATGCAACGGTGCAGGAAGCGCAACTTTTCGGCCGCCGCCTCCGCGAGCTCCGCCAGTCGCGCGACCTGACTCAGGAAGCGCTCGCCGAAGCCGCCGATCTCTCCGGCAACTACATCAGCGATTTGGAGCTGGGGCTGAAGGTGCCGAGCCTAACGATCATCGTCCGGCTATCGCAAGCTTTGGATGTCGCGTCCGCCGACCTGCTCACCGCATTCACGCGGGAGGCGGTTAAGAAGATGAAGGTGCGGAAACATCACACATGACGCGATAGGCTCTGCAGGCAGGCCGCGATATGTCGTTGCCGTGCCTTAACATGCGTTCGGACCCAAAGCGCTTTCGCGAGGCCGGAGGAAGAAGTGATTCGTGACGAAAAGATCGTGCTCGCTGTCTCAAAGATCCTTCAACGTTCCGAAAGGCAGGTAGACGATCAGAAGATCGTCGACACATTTGTCGACCTAGGTATCCTCGCCCAACTCGCTAGCAGGAATAACCAGATCATCTACGGAAGGCGAGGTACGGGGAAGACGCACGTCTTCCGAGTTCTTGCCGCCCGTCTGCAGGGAGAAAGCAACAACAACGTAGTGGTCTACATCGATGCGCGCACTCTAGGCAGCTCGGCGCAGTTCTCGGATGCGGGCTTCGATATGCAGCGTCGCGTTATAGCGTTGTTGCGCGACATCTTTGGCCCCATCTACAATGATCTTCTTGAACATATCGTGGAAAGAGGTGGGGATAACGCCCTGCGAGCGATGGATGCCTTGGATTCCATCCTCCCATCAATCACCGAATCGACACGGCTGCCGGTTGCCGAAACTCGTACCTCTGCAGAGAACTCTTCCCGCGCTGGAGGTTTTACGGCTAGCGCCGGCATCAGCAAAGGAGTGAACGTCGACGTCCACGCTAATACAAGTAACACGAAATCCGAGTCGTTGACTACCGAGGAAAAGTTCACCATAGCCGAGGATAAAGTAATTTTCCCGTCACTCAGCGATGCCTTGGCTGGTGTCCTCAAATTGGCCGGAGCGCAACTCTATGTATTAATTGACGAGTGGTCATCTTTACCGGCAGACATTCAACCATTTTTGGCAGAATTTGTGAAGAGAACTTTACTTCCCATTCAGGACGTGACGATTAAGATTGCGGCGCTCGAATATCGCACTCATTTCTCGGCCAAGACGAGCCACGGTTTTGTCGGTCTTGAGCTCGGTGCGGACATCGCGACCGCGCCAGATCTGGACGACTATTACGTTTACGATCGCAATCCTGCCAAGATAACGGACGCGTATGGTGACATTTTGCTTCGTCACTTGAATGTAGAACTCGAGCCGAATTACATGAGAGACCGCTACGGCATTACAACTGGCTCGCAAGTCGCTTCACGGGTCTTCACGCAACGTCCCACGATGCAGGAATTGGCCCGAGCTTCGGAAGGTGTGATACGCGATTTGATAAATATATTCACAAAAGCCTTTTTTCAAGCACGCCGACGGGACCGCGACACGATTGATCAAAAGGCAGTTATCGAAGGCGCACGGGAGTGGTTCGAGCAAGATAAGGCGAGAGGTCTTGATGATGAAATGACGAAGGTCTTGCGGCGAATCGTCGATCATGTTATCGGAGAACGGCGCGCAAGATCGTTTCTCATGCAACGAGACTTGGAGAAGCATCCACTTATACAGCGTCTCATCGATGCACGAGTGCTTCATCACATTGCCCGTGGTTATGCCGACAAAGACAACCCGGGCGTCCGCTACAACATTTATAGTCTCGACTACGGTACTTATGTTGATCTGATCAATACATCCAAGCAGCCGGACATCGACTTCGGAGAATCGATCGAATCGTCCGATATCGTAGTGCCATTCGACGATAAACGGAGTATCCGCCGTATCGTTGTAGACGAACAGACGCTTGACGTCCGGTAGGATAGCCGGACCACAGACCAGACTTCCTTTTGTCTGTAGCCTCGCTACCGTCGCGAAGCGCACTGGTCTTAAACCCTCCGACCTGTAATTAAGCGCTCGCCCGCCATTCCTGCGCGCGTCCGTCGCCGAAGGTCACGATCAGACCGAGGGCTGCGAGCGAGTCGAGGACGGATTGGACTTGCGTCCGTTTGGCGCCTTTGAAGGATTTGGCGGTGCGGTCGAGGGTCCAGGTTTCGGTGGGGTCGCTGGAGATGAGGTCGCGGACGGCGGCGATCTGGGAGGGGAGGTCTTTAGGCCAGGGGATGGCGGCTTTTGGTTTGGCTTCCGCTTCCTTTTCTTCGATCTCGATGCCGGCCATGGTGGTCTGCTGTTCGCTCTTTGCGCCGGCCGGATTCTGAAACTCGGGACGGAGCCAGCGGATGATGCCGCGCCGTTCCTCCTCGGCGCGCTCGGCGTTCAGCGCCACGAGGCGTTCGAGGATCTGTTCGTCCGTCGGATCGACGACCTCGGCGCGGCGAGTTCGGCCGCCTACGGATGGCCGCACGCTGCGGTCGGCCGAGGTGGCGGCGTGTGGGGGATCGACGTTGAGGACGGCGCAGAGGTCGATGGCGAATGACTGCGCATTCGGCCGTTCGGCAGCCGCGGAACCACTCCACTTTTCGAGGAACTCGGACGGTGTCACGTCGGAACGAGTGTAGCGGAGCGAGGTTTTGTGTGGAAGGAGGCGTTTTTCGTTTTCGAATAGGTCCTGAGCCTCTTCGAAAAGGCAAAACGCCTATTGGTATAGGTCTGGAGCCTAAGGCAATTGGTCTGGGACCTATTCGAAAAGGTAAAACAGCTATAGCAATAGGTCTGGAGCCTAACCCTGTAGGTCCTGGACCTATTGCTTTTCTATTTTTAGTGTTTGGGGGACCTTCGCCCGCGCGCGCGGCTGGATTGTCTGAGCCCGCCTCGCGGGAACGCGACCGCAGGCGCCGAATGTGCACGCCGGAAGGAGCATGAATCTCCGGCAGCTTGATCGCCGATTCCTCGGACGTGAAAGCGAGCCGGAGGAGATCGAGGTCGCGCGGACCGAAGGGTGCTACGTCTATGACGCGCGCGGCAGACGCTACATCGACTTTCTGTCGGGATGGTGCGTCGGCAACTTCGGCTGGGACAACCGCGAGATCACCCAACGACCGCGGCGCAGGCGGCCCGACTACGTCTGCCCGGAGTACGTGTACCGCCCGTGGGTGGAGCTGGCCCGATTGCTTGCCGAGATCACGCCCGGGAGGCTGGAGAAGAGCTATCGCGCCACCGGCGGCTCGGAGGCGGTCGAGATCGCCTTGCAGATCGCCATGGCGTCGACCGGCCGCCGCAAGTTCGTCTCCGTGGAAGGCAGCTATCACGGCAACACCATCGGAGCGGTCAGCGTGGCGTCATCAGAGGGGCGCGAGCCGTATCCGAACCGGCTCTCGAGCTGCCTCACCATCGCGCCGCCGCTCGGCCGGCGTGCCGCAGAGCGCCTGGAGTATCTTCTCCGCAAACGCGATGTCGCTGCATTCATCATGGAGCCGATCAGTTGCAACCTCGCGGTGCTGATTCCGGAGGACGGTTTCATGAAGCGCGCCCAGCAGCTGTGCCGCCGCTACGGCACGCTCTTCATCGCTGACGAGGTGGCGTGTGGATTCGGCCGCACGGGGAAGCTCTTCGCGTCCGAGCACTTCGATCTCCGGCCGGACATTCTCTGCATGGGGAAGGCAATCACCGGCGGTTACGCTCCGATCGGCGCGACGATCGTGACGCAGAAGGTTGCGAAGTCGGTCGAAGACAAAGTCGGTTTCTGGTCGACGTACGGGTGGCATCCGTCGTCGGTCGACGCGGCCATCGCAACGATTCGCTGGCTGAAGCGGCACGCGTCCAAAGTCCTGCGCCATGCCGATGAGATCAGCGCGTACATGGCAGATCGGCTGGGCGCAATGAATTTCGAAGAGATTCGCATTCGGGGGATGGCCATCGCAGGCGAAACCGGCGACGAAGACACCGCGTCAACGATTGCTGAGCGTTGCAGGAAAAACGGCCTTCTACTGACCACTTCCGGCGCCGCGCTGACGATGTTTCCCCCGCTCACCCTCGACCTCGGGACGGCGAAGCAAGGGCTTGACATCCTCGCGAGTGCGCTGTCGTAGCGCAGGCGTCAACGCGATGAAGGAGAAACCGCTCGACGTCGCGTTGTTGATGCTGGACCGAGTCCCCTACCGCCGCCGCCCCACCGCCCCCTTCACGATTGCGTCGATCATCTGCGTGTAGGAGCGGCCCGACTCTTTTGCGGCCATCGCGAACTCCGCGATGGGGTCGAGCCAAGGGTTGGGGTTGGCTTCGATGAGGTAGATGCGGCCGTTGGCGCCGAGGCGGAGGTCGATGCGGGCGTAGTCGCGGAGGTGGAGGGCGCGGAAGGCGGTGATGGCGGCGAGATGGATCCCGGCAACAACCTCCTCGTCGAGATCGCGAGCGGGGGCGGACCTCGTCTTCTTGTAGGCCTCGGTGCTCTCGTCGAATTTCACGTCGTAGCTGGCGATCTTCGGCGTTCCCTTCGGGAGCTTCGACAGGTCCAGCTCGATCAGCGGCAAGGCCTCGGGGGGATCGTTGCCGAGGACGGCGGCATAGATCTCGCGGCCCTCGATGTACTCCTCGATAAGCGCTGGGGAGTCGAACTCGTCGTGAATGAACGAAATCCGTTCGAAAAGGTCTTTGATCGACGACACCACCGCGGCCGCGTCGATCCCTTTCGATGCATCCTCGGTGGCCGGCTTTACGATGACCGGGAAGCGGATGTCCTGCGCGTGGCCGACGCGTCCCTTGTCCATCACCATGGAGTAGGGAGTGAAGAGGCCGTGATCGCGGATGATGGTCTTGGCGATGCTCTTGTCCATGGCCAGGTACGAACCCTGCGGCCCGGCGCCCGTGTAGCGCTTGCCGATCAGGTCGAGGTAGGCGGCGAAGTGCATCTCCATCGTGTCGTCGCCGTTGTACGACTCGATCAGGTTGAAACAGAGGTCGGCGTCCGAGCGCGCCAGGCGGGCCAGCGTCTGCGGGCGGCCGTCGATCGGGAAGGGGTTGGCGTCGTGTCCCAGCTCGCGCAGGGAATCGGTGACCGCCTCAACGTCCGTCTTCTTTTTCTTCCGGCGTTTCCGTTTCGGTTTTGCTTCATCGAGATCGGCGCCGGGCTGTTCTTCGTAGTCTTCGAACTGCCCGAAGAGCACTGCGATTTTCATGGAACCTTCCTGTGTCGCAGCGGACGCTTTCCGGTGAGGAAGGTCATCGACAGCGTGGTGATGTAGACGGTGAGCTCGATCATCTCGGAACGGCTGCGGTCGCGCTGCGAGAGGAGGGCGAGCTCGCGGACGCGCTCTTCGGCGGCGGTGACCAGCGCGCGCACCAGTGTGCGGCGGACGCCGGTCCATTCGTTGACCTTGTCGATGATGTCGCGGCGATGCTCGGCCAGCAGCTCGACGGCGGGGCGATAGTCGAGTCCTTCGCGGCGGCGGGATGGGTCGACGAAGATGTCGCTCAGATCGGTGTCGAGTGCGAGGCCGGCGATCATCTCCGACTCGTCGGCGTGAACGTCGCGGTAGAACTGCTCGACGGTCTGCTCCATCTCGTCCACGGTGACGTCGATCTCTCCGCTGGGATGCGGAGGCGGCACGTCGCTAACCTCGGCTGCGATGCGGTCGATGTAGAGCATCTTGCGCATCGCTCCCCACGTTGCGTAGCGGCGGCGCCAGTGCGAGTCAGGATCGAGCCAGACCGCGAAGGTTTCGGCGAAGTCCTCATCGGGATGCTTCTGCGCGTACCAGCCGGCGATGTGGCGCACGTAGTCGCGGGAAAAGGGAACGAAGGGATAGTCGTCGCGGTAGGGACGGCGAAAGGATCCGAAGAGCTCATGCCACTCGTCGGTGCGATAGAGGTCGTACGCGTAGTTGAAGGCGTGGCCGGCCTCGTGGCGCAGATACATCATGATCTCGCGCTCGTTCTCGATGTCGTTGATGGCGTCCTCGATGTGCCTCACGCGCGGATCGCCAAGGTAGAAGGGGATGCCGATGACCGGCTCCTCGGAGGGGCAGCCCCATTCGTCGGAGAGGTAACAGAGCGGGCGGTAGTGGTGAAGGCCGGCAGCGTCCAACTCGGCGTAGAGGCGATGGACGTATTCGGCCACCGGCGATTCTTCCAGCCGAAGTCCCAACTCGCGAATGGGAACCGGCAGCACGAGCCGCGCTTCGGGGGGAGCTTTTTCGAAAGCGACCACTGCTATGCGGAGTGAGCAACATCCGGACCGGTCACGCGGAGCTAGCGGAGAGGCGGAGCACGCGGAGAAAAATTTGTTCTCCGCCTCTCCGCGAGCTCCGCGTGAACCGTTCCCTGTCGCGTTATCATCGACGCCCGATGACCGACCCTCTTCACGATCTCATCTATGACTGGAACCTCGGCGCGGAGCGCGCGGGGCGGCCGTCGGCGAAAAAGATTCAGTTTGACGATGAAACGTTGCGCGATGGGTTGCAGTCGCCGTCGGTGACGGATCCTTCGATCGACGAGAAGATTCGCATTCTTCATTTCCAGAACGACATCGGGGTCGATACCTCGGACATCGGATTACCCGGGGCGGGGCCGCATGTGCAGAAGTCGGTGGAGCGGCTGGCGCGGGAGATCGTCGATGCGAAGCTGAACGTCGCGGCGAATTGCGCGGCGCGGACGCATGAGAACGACATCCGGCCGATTGTGGAGATCTCGCAGCGGGTGGGGATTCCGATCGAGGCGTGTACGTTCATCGGGTCGTCGCCGATCCGGCAGTTTGCGGAGGAGTGGGAGCTCGACTGGATCATCGAGCAGTCGGCGAAGGCGGTGCGGTTTGCGGTGGCCGAGGGGCTGCCGGTCATGTATGTCACCGAAGACACCACGCGCGCCAAGCCGGAGGATGTGGAGAAGCTCTACACCGCGGCGATCGAGGCGGGGGCGAAGCGGGTCTGCGTCTGCGACACGGTTGGTCACGCGACGCCGTGGGGCGTGCGCAACCTGATTCGATTCGTACGTGGCGTCGTCGATCGCGTCAATCCCGACGTGAAGATCGACTGGCATGGGCACAGCGACCGCGGGCTGGGAGTCATCAACTCGATCGCTGCGATCGAAGCGGGCGCCGATCGGATCCACGGATCGGCGGCGGGGATCGGCGAGCGCGTCGGGAACACGCCGATCGATCTATTGATGGTGAATCTGAAACTGATGGATTGGATCGACAACGACCTCACCAAGTTGCCCGACTACGTGCGCTTTGTCTCGGAGGCGGTACACATTCCGCTGCCGGATCAGTATCCGGTCTTCGGCCGCGACGCCTTCCGCACGGGAACGGGCGTTCATGCGGCGGCCATCATCAAAGCGAAGAAGAAGGGAAGCGAGTGGCTTGCCGACCGCGTTTACTCCGGCGTTCCCGCAGGTATGTTCGGTCTCGAGCAGATCATCGAAGTGGGTCCGATGTGCGGACTCTCGAACGTGATCTACTGGCTGGACGCTCACGGTTATCCGCAGGATGAAGGGCTGGCGAAGGAGATTTTCCAGCTCGCGAAGTCGACGAATCGGGTTTTGACTGATGAAGAGTTGCACGGAGCCGCGAAGCGGTGGAGTGAGTTGAATTAAGCCCGAGTGGCGAAATGGCAGACGCAGCAGACTCAAAATCTGCCGAGGTTAACCCTCATGTCGGTTCGAGTCCGACCTCGGGCACCATTTTTTTATTGTGAACAAGCCGTTACGCCCTGATCGATCGCAATCAACCCTTCGCGCGTGACGTTCCGCCGCTCAATTGACGTAACGGAGACCGATCCCTAAATGCTCACGCGCCATCGCTTTGCTTCTGCTGTCGTGCTGCTGCTGTTGCCGATCGTCGCTCAGGCGTTGCCGCCGGACCGTTCCTCGCCGATGCGGCACTACATTCTCCAAAGCGACGTGCCGCTCGACGCCGCCGCGAGCGCGGAGCTGGCCGCCGAGGGGATCGACGTGCAGGAGCCGATGGCGAATCATCGCTACCTCGTGCGCATTCGCGACGGCGCTGCGATTCCGAGCGATACGCGCATCCGTTCGCTCCGCGCGTACGACGCGTCGCAGAAGATCGCGCGGGCTGCATATGCCGAGGCCGCGAAGGGGACGGCGTTCGCAAAGTTGCGCATCCTTTTTCAGAAAGACGTCACGCTCGAAGAGGCGCAGGCTGCGATCGAAGCGGTCGGCGGAACGGTCGACACGCCGTTCGCGATCGCCAGCGCGGGGCGGCAACGGCTGACGGTGCGGATTCCGTCCTCCGCGACGCTGACGCTGGCGCAGGATGAGCGCGTGTTCGGTGTGTATGGACCGCCGCTTCACATCAAGAGTCTCAATGCGGTTGCCGCGCAGATCTCCAACGTCACGCCGCTTTTCGCCGCACCGTACAACCTCAATGGTGATGGCGTGGTCCTGTCGATCTTCGAGCCCGAGGGCACTCCCGATGTGGCGCACCACGAGTTTGGCGGCCGTTTGGTCACTCACTTCGACGCCAGCCGTCCGGTCAACGACCACGCCACGCATGTCTCCGGCACGATGGTCGCCGCCGGGCAGACAGCGGCCGCGAAAGGGATGTCGCCCGCGGCGACGCTGCAGGCATTCGACGCGAATATCGACTTTGATCTGCTCATGGCCGCGAAGTCGGCGCTGGTGACACTGGGCAGCGCCGCCGACAACAATTCATGGGACTACGGGCTGAGCTGGCAAGGCACTGTCTGGTACGGCGCCGGCGAATACCTCGGCGGCTACAGCGGCCTGGAATCGGAGCCCTACGATCAGGTGATGCACGCGGCGGGCGAGCCGTTGATCGTCCACGCGGCCGGCAATGATGCACTGGAAGGCCATCCCAATCTTCAGCAGCCGTGGTCGCCGCACAAACACTTCAACTACGACACGAACGAGATCGACTCGCACACGTTCTGCTATTCGCAGAATGGAAGCGGCACCGATTGTCCCGCTACTACACCGTTCAACTGTTCCGCCGGCCAAACCTCGGCGGGTGAAAAATATTGCGAGACGGACAAGCACCTGACGCATACGGCGTCGACGAGCGTCGGTCTCCTGGCCAGCACGAAAAATTCGGTGACTGTCGGCGCGATCCAGCCGCTCGGCCTTGCGATCGCCTCGTTCAGTTCGCGCGGGCCCACGACCGATGGCCGCATCAAGCCGGAGCTAGTAGCGAAAGGCACCGACCAGTTCTCGACCTTTCCAGGCAACAGCTACGCGACGATTCAGGGAACGTCGATGTCGGCGCCGGTCGTCACGGGCATCGCGGGACTTCTGACGCAGCAGTTCCGCAAGACGTTTGGTAAGACGCCCGACGCGCCGATGTTGAAGACGCTCCTGATCGCCGGCGCCGACGACCTCGGCAACGCCGGTCCTGATTACACGTTCGGCTTCGGCCTGGCGGACGCGAAGGCCTCGGCGGATCTGATCCGCGACGATAACGGTACCGGCTCACGCATTCGCAAGGGAACCGTCGGCAACGGGCAGGAGATTGATTTTCCAATGACGCTGGCTGCGTCGCAGAAACTGCGCGTGGTCCTCGGATGGTCCGATCCGGAAGTCCTGCTGCAGCCGAATCCGCAACCCGACGACGACGATCTCCTCGCGGTCAAGACGCTCGTGAACGATCTCGATCTGCGCGTGGTCGATCCCTCCGGCGCGACCGTGCGGCCGTACGTGCTCGACAAGAACAATCCGAGCACGCTCGCGACCAAAGGCATCAACAGCACCGACACGACCGAGGAAGTGGAGATCGCGAACGCACTTCCGGGTACGTATCACCTCATCGTGAAGGGCGCGATCGGCGACACGCGTTCGTCGTCGCAGGACTTTGTGCTGATCTCGAACGGCGGCACCAGCATCCCTGTCTGCACGGACAATTACGAGCCGAACGATACGCAGGCGACGGCGTTCGGCAACGTGATGAACTCGCAGATTGTCGCGGCGAAACTCTGCAGCACGAGCGACGTCGATTACTACACGTTCACGACGAATACGTCGCCGATCTCGGTAACTGTGGCGGCGACGGACACGCCGTTGAAGGTGACGCTTTCGAGCAGTCTCACGACGACGGTCGTTCAGACGATCGCGGCGAACAGCTCACAGACACTGACAGCGAATTTCTTCCCTACGCTCCTGCCGCCGGGCAACATCGCGATCTTCGTCAAGGTCGAGGCGAACGGCACCGTCGGCGCGACCGGCGCGTACACGCTGACGCCGCGGTACACGTTCTCATCGACGCCGAGGAAACGGTCCGCGAAGCATTAGGTCGATCTTCTCAGCCATCGCGAGCCTCACCAGCACAGACAAGAGTGTCTGTGCCACACCGGCTATCGCCGGTAGTCGCATTCGCCAAGTACGGCAGGATCCATGTGGCACAGACACTCTTGTCTGTGCTTTCGCAAGCTGCAATGCCCGAACTTTTTGCCCGCTTCCCTCCCCGCATACAATCCCCGCCGCATGAATTACAAAACCCTTCTTGTCGAGGAAGCGGACGGCGTCCTCACCGTCACGCTGAATCGTCCGGACGTTCATAACGCGTTCAACGATGAGCTGATCAACGAGGCGATCGATCTGTTCGGCGGCCTCGGCACAAGCACCGCGCGCGTGGTCGTGCTGCGCGGTACCGGCGCGAATTTCTGCGCGGGCGCGGACCTCAACTGGATGTCGCGCATGGTCAGCTACACGCGCGAGGAGAATGTCCGCGACTCGTCGCAACTGGCGCGGATGTACGCGCTGATGAACGACTGTCCGCTGCCGGTCGTCGGACGGATCCAGGGCGCCGCAATTGGCGGCGGCGTGGGGCTGGTCGCGGTCTGCGATATCGCCATCGCATCGCGCGATGCGAAATTCGGATTGTCGGAAGTCAAACTCGGAATCCTGCCGGCGGTGATCTCGCCGTACGTCATCGCGAAGATCGGCGAAACCCACGCGCGGGCGCTCTTCCTCACCGGCGAGCGCTTCGACGCCGAACGCGCGTTGCGCATCGGACTCGTGCATCGCATCGCCGACGACGTCGATGCCGCAGTCGCGGAAACGACCGCGGCGCTGAAATCGTCCGGACCGGAAGCGGTGCGCGAGTGCAAGAAGCTGATCGCGCACGTTGCGTCGCAAGAGCTGATCGACGCGATTCCGTACACGATCGAAGCAATCGCTGCGCGTAGAGTTTCGTCCGAGGGGCAGTCTGGGATGGCGGCATTCCTGAAGAAGGAGAAGGCGCCGTGGGCAAAGTAGGGAGTGCGCTTGCGCACCGGAGCGCTGGCGTCTCGCCGGCTGGCTCGGCGGCGTCCCCGCCGCCGAATGTGAGGCTTGCGCGGGAGTTGTGTTACCAGCGAATGCTGACGGTTTGGCGGTTCGGCGGCGACACCCTTCGACTCGGCTCAGGGCAGGCTCTGCCGGGCCAGCCGGCGAGGACGCCAGCGTTCCGGCCGTTGAGGCTGCGCGCATGATCCGCAAGCTCCTCGTTCCGAACCGCGGCGAGATCGCGGTGCGCATTGCGCGCGCGTGCCGTGAAGCCGGAATCGAGTCGATGCTCGGCTACTCCGAGGCCGACGACATCCGCTACGTTCGACGCTATTTCGATGATGCCATCCCCCTCGGCAGCGGAGATGCGCGCGAGACGTATCTCGACGTCGCGCGCGTGATCGATGCGGCGCGGAAATGTGCGGCCGACGCGATCCATCCCGGCTACGGATTTCTTTCCGAACGGGCCGAGCTGGCGGCGGCGTGCGACGACGCGGGCATCATCTTCATCGGGCCGAAGGCGTCGTCGATTGCGGCGATGGGCTCGAAGGCGGAGTCGCGGCATCTCATGCAGCGGCTCGGGGTGCCGGTCGTGCCGGGCTACGACGGGGAAGACCAGAACGTCAACACGTTGACTACCGAGGCGGCGAGGATCGGATTTCCGGTCCTGGTCAAGGCCAGCGCGGGCGGCGGCGGGAAGGGGATGAAGATCGTTCGCGCGGCGGACGAGTTGCGCGGCGCGATCGAATCGGCGCAGCGCGAGGCGAAGAAATCGTTCGGCGATG
>DASYJY010000009.1:0-29087 GCA_035995985.1 Thermoanaerobaculia bacterium
AGCAGCATCCCGTCGTGGCCGGGCTGGCACATTCGCGCGGACGGCAAGACCATCGCGCCGCTCCGCATCAACGGCACGTTCCTCGGCTTTCTGCTGCCGCCGGGCGAGCACGATGTCCGCGTCTGGTACGCGCCGTGGTCGTTCCGCGCCGGTGTCGCCGTTTCGCTGCTGACGATGATTGCGCTCGCGTACGCCGCCTGGAAGCCATCGAATCGGTGAGCCGGATCACGGCATCGCGGCCGAATTGCGGTAAAGTTATCGCTCCAATCAACCCCACAGGAGAAAAAGATGCGTAAAGCTCTGTTCGCGATTGCTTCACTCACGCTGTTCGTCTCTTCGGCGTTCGCCGCCAAGCCGGTTCTGGCCGTCGCCGAGTTCCGCAACGACACCTCGGCAGGATGGTGGTCTTCCGATGTTGGCAACGATCTGGCCGGAATGCTCGCCAACGAACTGGCCGGCACCGAGAAGTTCAAACTCGTGGAGCGCCACAAAATTGGCGCCGTCCTTGACGAGCAGGATCTCGCCAGCTCCGGCCGCGTCAAGAAGTCGACCGGCGCGAAGCTCGGACAGATGACCGGAGCGCAGTACGTCGTCATCGCCACGGTCAGCGCCTTCGACAACAAGACCCGCGAGACCGGCGGCGGCATCAGCTTCCACGGCATCGGCCTCGGCGGCAAGCAGGAAGAGGCGTACATCGCCGTCGACCTGCGCGTCGTCGACACGACTACCGGCGAGGTCGAATTCACGCGCACCGTCGAAGCGCGCTCCACCGGCGGCGGCGTCGGCGTCAGCGTCTACCGCGGCGGCTTCGGCGGCAATCTCTCGAACTACGAGAAGACTCCGACCGGCAAGGCGATCCGCGCCGTGATCATGGAAATCTCCGACTACCTCGGATGCGCCATGGTCGACAAAGATGCCTGCCTCGACGAGTACAAAGCGAAGGATCAGTCGCGCCGCGCGAAGACCAAGAAGTCGATCAAGTTGGACTAACCGTTACATCATTCTGAAATGAAAGCGCCGCTGCGAAGCGGCGCTTTTTTTTGGCAGTGAACCCTGCGCGGAGACGCAGGGTCTACGGTGATACCGCACTGATCTCGCCGGAATCACAAAACACGCGGCGCCACCGGAGATCCTGCGTCTTCGCGCAGGATGGGGTTTCCACTACTCCAACGTGATCCCACCGTTCGCCGTCTCCAGCTTCATCTGACACGCCCCGTTGCCGATCGTGCCGCTGAGGGTGTTGTCGGACTTCGACGTCATCAGGATCGGGATCGCGGTATTGATCGAGCCGAAGCTGGTGCGTGCGTCGACGTGATAGCCGCCGTTCGATGGGACGTTGAGCTTGATCGAGGCGAAGCTCGTTTTCAGGTTGATATCGGCACACGCGCCGCGCAAGTCGGATACCGAGATCGATCCGTTCGCGTTCTCCACCGTCACGCGGCCGGCGATCGTCTTCAGCAGCACCGGCGCGAAGCTCGTGTGCACGCGCACGCCGCCGGAGATGTCCGTTGCAGTCACGCCGCCGTTGGCGTTGTCGACGTCGAGCGTGCCTTTGATCAGCTCCGCGCGCGCCAGACCGAAGCGCGTGTCGACAGTCAGATTGCCGCGGATGTCGACCGCGGTCACGTTGCCGTTGGCGTTGGTGATGCGCGTCGCTCCGTTGATGTCGCGCACGGAGATCGTGTCGAAGCTGCCGGTGATCGTGGCGCCGCTGCCGACGTGCGAGCCTTCCACGCGGCCGTTGTTCGCCGAGATCACTAGATCGCGGCCGATGTTCGCGAACTCGGTGGCAGCGAACGAATTCCTAATCGAGGCGCGCCCTTTGACGTCGCGCACGTCGACGCGGCCGTTCTGATTGTTCAGCTCCAGATCGCCCGAGACGCTCGAGACCGTCACGTTCGCGAAGGAATCGACGATCGAAGCGCTGCCGGTCACCTCCTGCAGGTCGACCGAGCCATTGCCGTTGCGGATGGTCACGTTGTGCGTCTCCGTCGCGGTGACGGAGCCGAAGCGATTGGTGATGCCGAGGGTGCCGTCGATGTTGGCGACGCGCACGTTGCCGTTGGCGTTCTGCACGGCCGTGTCGCCGGCGCTGTTCTCGATGCTGACGGACCCGAACGAGTTCTCGACGCGCTGCGTGCCGCGGCTGTCGCGGAGAGTGACGTTGCCCTGCGCGTTGACGATCTCGCTTGCGGCGTGAATGCCGGTGACGTCGACGCTGCCGAAACGGTTGTGGACGAGCAGCGGCGCGTTGGCGGGCATAGTCACGTCGATGTCGACCGAATACGAGAGCGAGATGTTGCCGTGGAAATGCATGTCGGGGTACCGGGTCCGGATCGAGATCCCATTCGAGGAGGAATCCGACACCGTGACGTTGATGTCCTTGCCGATGTCGCCATCGGAGGCGCGGATCAGCGCGTGTACGCGAACCTCGTTGCTGCTGCCGGTGCGAACCGTGACCGGACCCATGGAGTGATCGATGGAGATGCGGCCGCCCTGATAGGTCTGCGTTCTGCTGAACGTGCGCTCGAAGCGGTCGGCGTAGAGCGCCGGCGCGGCCAGTAGCAGCAGCGCGGCGATGAGTGTCTTATTGATTCGAAGCATGGCTGTTTTCCTCTCGCAGAACGTCCTGCAGCGTCCGCTGTTTTTCCGAATACATCGTCAGCAGTTGCGTGCGCAGGTAGGCGTTCTGGCGGTTCTTGTCGATAGCGGTCTGACACTCGGCGATGGCGTCGTCGAGCATCATCAGTTTTTCCTTGTAGCTGACCATGAGCGGCGTCGCCGGCTGGTCGAGCTTCGCGGAGGCGAGTGTTTCCAGGTGATTGATGGCGTTGATGTGCGCCTTCTCGGCGCGCTCGACTTCATCGACGGCGGACACTTTCAAAATGTCGCGATCGAAGTCGGCGGCATGCATGCGCCGCTGCGCGATCCAGACGATCGCGCCCATCGCGGCCAGAAGGAGAATTGCCGCAGCGATCTGCCACACGCGCGTCCGCGTGCTGTGCCGTTCGCTGCGGATCGCTTTCTCGATGCGCGGCCAAAGGAGGTCGTCGTTCCACGTCGTATGAAGATCGCGCGCGGTGGACGAGATCTCGTTCCAGTCTGCGAGTTTCTGCATGCAGGCCTCGCACGACTGCGCATGCCGTGCGGCGGCTTCGAGCGAGAAGTGGTCGCCTTCGAGAAGGAGATCAGCGAGTTGTTCACAGGTGATGGTCATGATTTTTTCCACTGCTCCTGGAGCTGTTTCTTCGTTGAGAAGAGAATCCACTTCGAGTTGCCTTCGGTGATGTCGAGGATGCCGGCGATCTCGGCGTGGCTGAGGCCTTCGATCTCGAACAGCGAGAAGACGGTGCGGCGCTGTTCCGGCAGCTCGTTCAGCAACTTCCGCAACGCAATCCGCTTGACGTCGTCCACCGCATTGGCCGGGCGAACGTCAACGACGAGCTCATCGATCGGCGTCTCCCGGATCCGGCGGCTGCGCTTCCGCAACAGGTCGTAGCAGGTGTTGATGAGGATGCGGTACAGCCACGTAGTGAATGCAGCCTCGCCGTTGTAGCTGGCCGCCGCCCGATGCACCTTGAGAAACGTCTCCTGCACAGCGTCCTCCGCATCGGACCTGTTGCCGAGCTGGTTGTACGCGATCGATTTCATCCGCTCGCCATGCTTGCGATAAATCGATGCGAACACTTCCGAGTCTCCGTCCGCGCATGCCCGCGCCAGGCGAAGGTCGTCTTCGCTCAAACGCGGCGTCGGTTGCGGTGCGATCGTCAGATTCACAGGATTGGGCAAGTCTACGGCTGAGGCATCGGCGTCCATCGGTCTGGGTGGATAGACGCCGGAAGGGCGGGGGAGGTTAGAGGTTGCGCTATCGTCATGGACTCGCTTAAAGATCGGAGGAGAAAGCCAGTGCCGGAGCTGTCGCGATTTTTTGGGATCGTGATGCGCATGTTCGTCGAAGCAGGCGCTCCGCATCAGCGCCCTCACGTTCATGCGTATTATCAAAATGAAGCCGCCGTCTTTGCATTGGAGACGCTGGAGTGTCTCGGCGGCAGCTTGCCGCGGCCGCAGCGGCGGCTCGTGGAAGCGTGGATGGAGATTCACCGTGAGGAACTGATACGCGATTGGGATCTGTTGCAATCCGGCCAGCCGCCCGTCAAGATCGAGCCGCTGAGATAAAGCCATGAGCCACGCCATCCATCGTGTCACCCAGTTTGAAATCGTCGGACCTCACACCCTGAACGTGGCGTTCGAGGACGCTACCGAACAACGGATCGACTTCCGGCCTGTGTTGAAAGGTGTGCTGTTTGGACCATTGCGGGATTTGTCGCTCTTCAACGCTGTTGCCCTTGATCCTGAAGCCGGAACGCTGACTTGGCCAAATGGAGCCGACTTCGACCCGGCCATCCTTCACGATTGGCCGAATGTCTGTAACGAGCTCGTGGCGCGCGCGCATCATTGGTCCGAGGTTGCGTCGACCACTCAGTCCCGTGCAAACGAACAAAGGGAACCGACGCGCCGCTGACGCATAAACGGACTGGGGTCCTGCTGTCGCAAGGAAGTCTGGTAGCACTTCCGGGTGGAGCCACCTCACAACTCATCGATCGACTTCGGCCAGTCGCTGTGCAGCAGTCTTGACAGCGCGCGGTCGGCCAGGAGTTTGCCGCCGGTCTGGCAGCGCGCGCAGTAGTTCGTTTCGTTTTCGGAGTAGACGATGTGCTGGATCGGGGTGCCGCAGTCGGGACACGGTTTTCCGTAGCGGCCGTGGACGGCGAAGTCGGGGCGGAAGGCGGTGACTTTTTCGGGGAACTTCTCGGACGACTCTTCGCGCAGGCGATCGGTCCATTCGGTCAGAGTTTGCCGCGTGGCGACATACAGACGCGTGATCTCCTCCTCGGAAAGATTCGTCGTCAATTGCACGGGCGAGAGGCGGGCGCGGTGGAGGATCTCGTCGGAGTAGGCGTTGCCGATGCCGCTGAAGACGTGCGGATCGGTGAGCGTTCGCTTCAGCGTGTGGCGTTCGCGGGTGAGCGCGGCTCGAAACTCTTCGAACGAAATATCGAGCGGCTCGATCCCGCCCGGATCGTGCGCGCGGACGGCCTCCTCGCCTCGGACGATATGAATCGACGCTCTCCGTTTCGATCCCGCCTCGGTCAGCAGCAGTGTCCCGTTTGGAAAATCGAACGCGGCCAGTCCCAGTTTGCCGGGCATCTTCGCGCCGGTCGGCAGCCATTTGAAACGGCCGGCGATCATCAGATGGATAACGATGAAGAAATCGGATTCGAGCGCGATCACGATCCGCTTGCCGAGGCGGCGAACGTCGAGAACGCGTTTTCCGGCGAGGTCAGACGGCGGCGGATCGACGGTGCGCAACACGAACGGATTGCCGAGGCGGAGCTTGAGCAGCGGCTGATTGACGATGCGTTTCGCGATCGCCTCGACGTATACGGTAACGTCCGGCAGCTCGGGCATTTGGGGATTATCGCGGCTCCGTTCGCTTTTATCGACTGTACATGCGCAACATGCTCAGGCTGCTTCTCGCCGGCATCGGCGTCTGCACGTTTTTCACGGGCCGATCGGTGGCGGTGCAGCCGCGTGCGGATGTTCCCGCGTCACCGATTGCGGCCGGCGCGATGGTCATCCCGGTTGCCGGCGTCGCCAAAGCGGCGTTGCGCGATGACTTCGACAACATTCACAGCGGACATCCGCATCACGCCATCGACATCCTCGCGCCGCGCGGTACGCCGGTGCTCGCGGCGGTCGACGGCACCATCCGCAAACTCTTCGACAGCCGCGCCGGTGGTTTGACGATCTACGAATTCGATCTGGCGACGGAGCGCAGCTACTACTACGCGCATCTTGATTCGTACGCGAACGACGTGACGGAAGGGATGCGCGTGCGGCAGGGCGATGTGATCGGCTACGTCGGGACGACCGGCAACGCCCCGGCAAACACGCCGCATCTGCACTTCGCGATCACCATCCTGCCGCCGGATAAGGCGTGGTCGAAAGGCGACGCGATCGATCCGTATCCGATCCTCGTCGCGCGCGGCGTCACCCGCTGATTACGAAACCCGTTTCAGCGCCTCGGCCACATCCTTCTGCGCGGGATTAAGCTTCAGCGACGCCGCGAAGCTGGCCTTCGCCTCCGCCTTCTTTCCCTGCTTCTCGAACAGTTGCCCGAGCCAGTAGTGGGCGCGCGCATGGGAGGGTTCGTCGGTCTTCGGTGTGTACGCGAGGTACTTGCGCAGCGCTTCTTCGCCGTGCGCATAGTTGGAGTTGGTGATGACTGCGCCTTGTCCGAGCCGGAAGTAAACGGGCATGTAGGTCGGCTCGCCTTTGGCGGCGTTTTCGAACTCCTCGGCCGCGGCTTTGAAATTCTTTTCGACGATGTACGAGACGCCGAGGTCGATATGCGCGCGCGCCGATTTCGGGAACTCCCTGACCTCGGCCAGGTACTCGTTGCGCGCCTCGTCGGTCTTCTTCTGATGTGTATAGATGAACGCGGCCGCCCGGTGCGCCATCAGCGCATCGCGCTTCTTGATCTCTGCCGCTTGCGAGAATGCCTTGTCGTAACTGCCTCCCATGAAACCGGGAGCCATCGCGTAGAACTCGACGAGGCCGTAGCGGGCGTCGAGGAGGTTGGGATCGAGCTCGACGGCCTTCTCGAATTCGTCCTTCGTTTTTCCGGCGAGCGAGGCCTGCCCGAAGATGCTCACCTTCTGCGCCTGCGATCCGTAGGCCGTGCCGAGGAGGTAGTGCGCTTCCGCGGTTTTCGGATTTTGCGCGACGGCTTTCTCGAGCAGCGCCGCCGCGGCATCAGCGTCATTTCGATTCATGGCGGCGCGGCCTTGTTCGATCAATGACGTTTGGGCGAGCAGAGGTAGGGCGATCAGTCCGACAAGCACAGCCAGAAATGGACGCATGAACCCTAGTACGCGATTTGCGTAGGAGAGGTTTCGGCTCGGCTAGAATGCCGGCTCTTTTCGATGACTGAAGCGACGATAGCGGCCCGCGCAACGATCCCGATCTATGACGCCGCCGCGCTGAGCGCCGCGGCCGCCGAGGCGCTGGCCGAAGCGCGCCGGCGGCTCGCTGTCATCGAGCGGCTCCCGCTCGAGGCGGTGACGCCGGAGTCGGTGCTCGACGCGTGGGACGGTATCGCCATGATGCTCGAGGACGCGTACGGAGCGATCTCGCTGCTCAACAACGTCCACCCCGATAGCCGCGTTCGTGATGCCGGCGACCGTGCCGAGATCGAGGAGTCGGTCTTCGTGACCGAGCTTTTTCAAAACGAGCAGCTCTACGAACGCGTGCGGCGCGTCGTGCCGCGCACGAACGCGCAGAAGCAGTTGCAGAAGGATCTGCTCGAAGCATTCGAAGACAGCGGCGTGTCGCTGCCGGCGGAAAAGCGCGATCGCTTCAAAGCCATCTCCGAACGGATCACGGAGCTGGCGCAGGAGTTCAGCAGGAACATCCGGGAGAACAAGACCGTGGTCACGTTCACGCCGGACGAGTGCGCAGGCATGCCGCAGTCGTATCTCGACCGTGTGCCCCGCGATGACCGCGGCAACATCGTCGTCGGCTTCGACTATCCCGACTACGTGCCGTTCATGTCGAACGCGTCGAATGCCGAGGCGCGGAAGCGGTACTACGTCGCGAACATGAATCGCGGCACCGATCGCAACCTCGAAATCCTCGACGAGATCGTGGCGATGCGAAAAGAGATCGCTGATTTGTACGAAGTGCCGAGCTTCGCGCACTACGTCACCAAGCGGCGCATGGTCGAGAATCCGGAAACCGTCACGCGCTTTCTCGATGAAGTGAAGAACGGCGTCACCGAAGCGGAACTGACCGATCTGCGGCAGCTCGCGGCGGTGAAAGCGGAGCTGACCGGAGTGCCTGTCGAGCAGGCAAGGATCGAGCGGTGGGACGTCGTCTACTACCGCGAGCGGTTGCGCGAACAGCGATACGCCGTCGATCAGGAAGCGCTGCGCCAGTACCTGCCGACGGTGCCGACGCTGCACTGGATGCTCGACATCACCGAACGGCTTTACGGCATCTCGTTCAGCCCCGCCACGGTGCCGGTGTGGCATGAGGACGTGATGTATTACGACGTCGACGACGCCGCCACCGGCGAGCGCATCGGCGGCATCTATCTCGATCTCTATCCGCGCGCCGACAAGTACAAACACGCCGCCGCCTGGCCGGTGCGCGGCGTGTCGCGCAAGGCGGGCCGGAAGCCGATCAGCGTTCTGGTCACGAACTTCGATCGCGTCGGGCTGACGCACAGCGAGCTGGAAACGCTGCTGCACGAATTCGGTCACGTCATGCACGGCGTGCTGTCGCAGACCGAGTACAACCAGCATTCGGGGACGAGTGTCGAGCGCGATTTCGTCGAGGCGCCGTCGCAGATGTACGAGGAGTGGGCCAGCCGGATGGAGAGCCTGGCGCTGATGCGCGATCACTGTACGACCTGTCCGATGATCGACGACTCGCTCGTGCAGCGTATCCGCGCGGCGAAGAAATTCGGATCCGGCGTCGACTACGGTCGGCAGCTTCTTTACGCCAGCTTCGACATGGCTCTTTCCGGTGAGCAGCCGCGGAAGTCGCTCGATCTCTGGCGTGAGATGGAGGGCGCGACGCCGATGGGTTATGTCGACGGCACGTCCTTCCCTGGTACGTTCGAGCACATCGCCAGCGGTTACGCGGCCGGCTATTACGGCTACATGTGGGCGAAGGTGATCGCGCTCGATCTGATCTCCGCATTCGGCCCCGACGTGATGAACGAAGCAACCGGCCGGCGCTTCCGCGAGCTGATCCTTTCGCGAGGCAGCGAAGAGCCTGCCCGCGAACTCGTCGAACGCTTCCTCGGGCGGCCTGTTTCGAGCGACGCGTTCTTCGCAGAGATCCGCGGCGAATAGACTTACGCCCTCAAGGGTTGTATGGTGAGCACCTTTGAGGAACCTTCCTCATCTTCAGGCCGCCTGAGCTGAGTCAGCGCCCCTGAACCTCAATCTTCTTAGCAAACTATCTTTTTGCGCTGCCGCTCGAAGTGTGCCGCCGAAAAGAGCAGGAGTTAACCCAATGAAAGTCTATTTTGGAAATCTGCCCCGCGACATCGATGACGCGAAGCTCGGCGAGATCGTGAAGCCGTACGGCGCCGCGACCTCGGCGGAAGTGGTCAAGGATCGCGTCACCGGCGCGTCGAAGGGTTTTGCCTTCGTCGAGTTCGCCACGGACGCAGAAGCACAGGCCACGATCGATGCGCTGAATGGCAAGGACATGAACGGCCAGGCCGTCGTTGTCAATGAAGCGAAATCGAAGAAAGACGCACCGAAGGCTGCCGCAGCGGTCTAACCCCCAAACAAGGAGCTTGCATGACGAACGTGTTGAAACCGAAGCGCGCCCCGAAAGTCACTGTCTCGGAAAGCAATATCAAGAAATCGGCGATGAGGCTGATGCAGCGTCCGCTGGTCTCCCCCGAGGTGCAGTACATCCAGCGCGTCCTCGGCGCTACGGCAACGCAGGAAGCGGTCGACGAAAAAGTGATCGCGGTCCGCAAGATGCCGTGGTCCAGCATCGTCATTCCGGAGTAGAAATCAGCGCATCGCGCTGATTTCCACTTCCGCGCTGCCTGTTGCGAGCACGTGCAGGATGATGCCGTTCGGGTCGAGCACTACGGTGCCCGGTTCGATGGCGTTGACGCGGCCCCGCATCATTACACCCGATGCGAGCGGCCGCGTTACCGCGCGTGCGATTTCGTCGCGCAGCGCGTCAATTTGCGGCGCGACCGACCAATGCGCCGCGCTCGCCAATGTCGCGCGCAGTTGGTCGTGCGCGACGCGGTTAGCGACGCGCAGGAACGGATTCCTTCGGTGGGGATCGAGCGAATAGTCGAGATTCGTCAGCGTCAGCGTGCGCGTGGCGGGATCGAAAACCGGCGTCGCTTCGAGGAAAACGAGACCGCTGTAGTGCTTCAGAAACGAGGCGTGATAGTTGACGTCGATCTCGATCGACACCCGGCCGTTCGCCGCCGGGCTGGCGCCGAGGCGGATGGAACGGACGGCGACGCCTTCGTAGGTGCGGTTGGCGAAGTTCTCCATCATTAGGCGCGTCGCCTCTTCGTACGGCACTTCGACGTCGAATGGAACGCGGATCCCTTCATTCGGCGCTTGAGCGACTCGTAAGGCAGGCAGCGGCCGTGGCGTCACCGGCGGACGTTCGCCGACGACCACGCGCGTGCGCGCACGCAGCGTCAGAACGCTTGTGAGCGAAAGGCCGGAGCCGGTGATCGGGCCGAGCGCGATGTCGGCGGGATCCATGACCAGCCACGTGCGCGGAGCGATGAGCACCGGCGCCTGCAGCGACGACCAGACCTGTGCCGCGATCGGACGGATGTTCGTCAACTTCGGCGTATTCGCGTCGATGGTCTTCACCGCCTGGCGCAGCTGGTCGTTGACGATCGGCGCGATTTTCCAGTCGGTGATGTCGATGTTCGCGAACGTGACCTGGCAGCGCTTCGAGGAGAAATCGACCGGCTGCGCGCGTGTGGTGGAGCGGAGACGCCAGTTCGCGTCCCAATCGAGATGCGAGGAAAGCGAGATCCAGGCGTCGCGCATCGGCTCGCCGAATCCGCAGGAGATGCACGGCCACATCACGATCTCGCCACTGAACGGCTTTTGCGTGCGCCGGCAGGCTTCCAGCGAATAGTGAACGGTGGTCATCGCGTGAATGCCGCTGCCGATGACGGTGAGCGCGATCGGATCGCGGACAACGCGGTACTTCATCCCGAACTGTCTCTGGGGATCGAGCTCATACGCGTCGAGCATTTCGAGACTCTTCGGCACCTGCGCCTCGAGTTGCGGCAGCAGAGGCGCGAGGGAAGTGCGGATCGGGATGACGATGGTCGACAACTCGGCCGGCGGAGGGGGCGCGGTTGGGAGCGTGGCGGCGAGGAGAAGAAAGGGGATGAGCATGGGCGAGTTCGGCGGAATGATAAAGTCACAACCCGAGCCAGCAATGTCCGATACCACCACGCGAGGGATTCGCATCCAGGTCGAGAGCGCGTACGTCGAGGAGCGGAGCGACCCGCAGGAAAGTTACTTCTTCTTCGCGTATCACGTCGTAATCTCGAATGACGGAAGCGAGACGGCGCAACTCATCAGCCGCGAATGGATCATCACCGACTCCGACGGCAACATGGAGCGGGTGCAGGGCGCGGGCGTGATCGGTGAATCGCCGGTGCTCGGCCCCGGCCAGACCTTCGAATACACCAGCTTCTGTCCGCTGCGGACGTCGATGGGGTCGATGCAGGGCGGGTACACGATGAAACTGCCGAACGGCGAAACGTTCCGCGCGGAAATCGAGCCGTTCACTCTCGCTGTTCCGGGCGTTGTCAACTGAAGGGTCATCCGTGCGCCGGCGAGTCCAGATCTCGTTTCTCTCCGTTTTTCTGACGTTGCTGACCGTCGCCTTTGCGACGGCGCTGATGGTGCGCGTCCGTTCGTACACCGCAAAGACGGCGACGCAGTCGACACCTTCGACGACGGTGGCCACGGCTTCGTCGACAACGACCGGTTCGAAGACATCAACCCCAACATTCGAGGCATTGCCGGCCGACGGCGCGACGGTGACTACGTCCTCTTCCGCGAGGGCGGCAACAGCCACCACGCGCGCGCAACGCTTCCGTGAGCTGCTCGCTGCAGGCATCTCCGCAATCGCGCCATCCGCCGCTCCGGCGGCGCACGAACTGGCGGCGCAGCCGAAAGCGACTCCACCTCCACCGCAGACGAAGCCTCCGGCACCGGTGTCGAAACCATCCGCGCGTCCGCAGGGAAGCATGGCCGGAGGAAGTGGATCCGGAGGAAGCAACCAACCCGGTTCCAGCGCTGACAACAAGGCGAAGCCTCCCACGAACGATCCGCACGATCCGAACTCCGACACCGTACCGCCGCAGCTCCTCTCGATCGCATTCGATCCGCCGACGGTGCAGGACGGCGGCGACACCTCGCTCGTCGTCACCGCCACCGACGACCTCTCCGGCATCCGCGGAATCTCCGGCACGCTGACCAGCCCGAACGGAAAGGCGGTGCAGGGATTCGCGCAGCAGCGCGAAGGCGAGACGATGCGCTACACGAGCCGCATCCACATCCCGGAGAAAGCGGAAGAGGGATTGTGGAAGGTGAGCTTTCTCACGATGAGCGACATGGCCACGAATTCGGTCACGCTCAGCTCCGCGCAGGGAACGTTGCCGCCGACGGCCGTTCTGAAAGTGAGCTCGTCCGCATCCGACTCGACGGCGCCGGCGCTGCGCAACGTCTGGCTCGATCGCCGGGCCATGCGCGCCGGCGAGCACAACACGCTCTTCGTCGACGCAACGGACGAAAAATCGGGCATCCATCTCGTTGCCGCCGTCTTCCTCAGTCCATCGAAGCTGGCTCGTTTCGGCGTCGGCTGTCAGAAGGGCGCGAACGACGTCTATCAGTGCGACGTCTTCCCGCCGCAATGCCTCGACTGCGGCGACTGGACGCTCGAGCAGGTGCAGATGCAGGACAACGCCAACAACTTCGCCACTGTGCGAGCAGAGAATCCGGCCGTGGCCGCAATCCGGCTCAACATCACCGGGGAGACCTGCGACAACACGCCTCCCGTTTTGCAGGGCCTCCAACTGAGCCGCGCGGAGATCTTCATGGGACGCGACGAGCCGGTCATCGAAGTCATCGCCCAGGTCACCGACGACACCTGCGGCATCGGCGGCGTCAGCGGTCAGGTGGTCGGACCGGGCAGCAGCTCCAGTGGCACGTTCTTCTCCTTCCAGCAACGGGAAGGAAACACCTACGTCGGCACGATCCGGCTGCATACGAATTCAGCGCGCGGTGTGTGGCGCGTGCAGTCGATTACCGTGAACGACAAGGGGCAGAACCTGAAGATCTACTACTCGAACGATCCCCTTCTCGCGCGGGCTCAGTTCACGGTGAAGTAGACGGGAAAGCGCTCCGCAGGAAGAGGGAGCGCAAGTGCCGGACGGAGGACACGTCCGGCGACCGTTAGCGCGCGGCTTTGGCGATCTTGCCGGTCCGGATGCAGCGGGTGCAGACGTTCATCCGCTTCACCGCCGAGCCGACCATCACGCGGACGCGCTGCAGATTCGGCAGCCAGCGTCTGCTGGAAACGTTGTGGGCATGGCTGACCCGGTTACCGAACACGGGGGCCTTGCCGCAGACTTCACACATCTTTGCCATCGATTGACTCCTCAAACCTCAAATAACGCCAGGGGGGCGGGATTGTACCGGCCGGACCGGTTCGGCGCAACCACGGGTGCCGAAACGGCCTCGTGTTCGCGTAATCTGCTGATAAATCTAAATGCTGTAGAGTTGACACTCACCTTTAAAGGTTGTAATTTCACTCGACTTTCCACATTCTGGAGCCGCAACCTGAGAAGTGAATGGGTGAGATGGACGGGGTGAGTGGTGTTCTTCTCAAAGAGCAAAAATGTCGTTGGTCTCGATATCGGCTCCTCAGCCGTAAAACTTGTTGAGCTGAAGGAGAAGAAGGGCGGCGCGTTCCAGCTGGTAAAGCTCGGAATCGAGTACCTTTCTCCGGAAGCAATCGTCGACGGGTCCATCATGGACTCGTCGCTGGTCGTGGAGACGATCTCGCGGCTCAACACGAGCAAAAACGTCAAGAATTCCAATTACGCGACCTCCCTTTCCGGCCACTCCGTGATCATCAAGAAGATCACCCTCCCGACCATGTCGCCGGAGGAGCTGGCCGAGTCGATTCAGTGGGAGGCCGAGCAGTACATCCCCTTCGACATCAACGATGTAAACCTCGACTACGTCCCGCTGAACACGCCCGGCTCCGGCGACAACATCGACGTCATCCTCGTCGCCGTGAAGAAGGAGAAGATCAACGACTACACCTCGGTGATCAGCCAGACCGGCAAGGTCCCGGTGCTCGTCGACGTCGACGCCTTCGCGCTCCAGAACGCGTACGAGATGAACTATGCGATCGACGACACGAAGGTCCTCGCGCTCGTCAACGTGGGCGCCTCGGTCACGAACGTGAACGTCCTCTCCGGCGCTACCTCGCTCTTCTGGCGCGACATCACCTTCGGCGGCAACCAGTACACGGACGCGATCCAGCGCGAGCTGAGCCTCTCGTTCGAACAGGCCGAGGAGCTGAAGAAGGGGCGGCAGGCTGGCGACTACAGCATCCAGCAGGTCATCCCCATCCTCAACTCGGTCAGCGAAGACTTCGCCGGCGAGTTGCGCAAGACGCTCGACTTCTTCACCGCAACCTCGGGCGCTGACCGCGTGGACGAGATCGTCCTCGCCGGCGGCGGCTCGGGCGTCCTCAACCTCGACGCCATCCTCCGCGACAAGTTCGGTATCCCGGTGGCGATCATGGATCCCTTCCAGAAGATCACCGTCGACGAAAAAGAATTCAACCCCGAGGAGCTCGCCGACATCGGGCCGAGCATGGCCATCGCCGTAGGGCTGGCCATCCGGAAGCTGGGGGATGCTTGATTAAGATCAATCTGGTGCGGGAGGGGCGGGCGGTCCGGGGAACCGGAGCGGTCACAGGCGTGCCCGTGGCCACGGGACCCAGCAGCGCCAACAACGGCCTCGTCATCGGCGGGATCATCATCGGCCTCCTGATCGCCGGCGGCTGGTGGTACATGCAGAAGCGGACGCTGGCCCAGCGCCAGGAATCGGTGGCCCAGAAGCAGGTCGAAGCCACGCGCTTGGAAAAAATCATCAAGGATGTCGACGACTTCCGGAAACAGAAGGACAGCCTCGAGAAGCGCATCAATCTGATCAATCAACTCAAGCAGAATCAGCGCGGCCCGGTGCAGTTGATGGACCGCGTCAGCCAGGATCTGCCGGACTTGGTCTGGCTCGACAAGATGACAGTCAGCGGCGGGGTGGTCACGATCGACGGCCGCGGATTGAATCCCAATGCGATCGCGAACTTCGTCGAGAACGTCAAGAACGATCCGCTGTTCGAAGAGCCGGACCTCGGCAATGTTACGCAGGTATCGGCAGCGCCGCTCGTCTACAGCTACACGATGAAGTTCCACTTCACGTATGCGCCAAAAGGTGAGGCCGGAACGGCGGGCGCGGCCACGGGGACGTCGACCACCGGTACGTCGGCGACGGCAATTTCAGGTACGGCAACAGGGACGGCCACGCCGTCCGCGGTGAAGCGGTAGGAGGGGTGATGGCGGGGCTTTCTCTAGAAGGCAAACCTTGGTACTTCGGCCTGCTTTTAGGGCTGGTGCTGGCCGCTGCCATCATCTGGGCGGCAAACTACTTTGCCATTGCCGACATCACCAAGCAGATCGAATCGGCCGACACGCAACTCCGCGACCTCGATACGAAGATCGAGCAGGGTCGTTCCGCCGAGCGCAAGCTGCCGCAGTTCCGCGAGGAAGTGAAACACCTCAATGCCGAGTTGACGAAGCTGCGCAGCATCCTGCCGTCGACGCGCAATACCGAGGAAATCATCAAGCGGATCAAGACGCTCGTAGACGCGGGCAACTTCACCCTGCGCAAGCTCACCTTCCCGCCGCTCGCGCCTGCGCAGGGAAGCGACCCATACGCGGAGTGGCCGATCTCGATTTCCGTTGACGGCAGGTACCACAACCTGGCCACGCTCTTCGATCACCTGAGCAAGTTCAAGCGCATCATCAACGTCGAGCAGATTGCGATCGCCGCGCTGCCGGTGCAGTCGGAGCGGACCATCACGGCGGACTTCACCGCGAAGACGTTCGTCTACGTCGAGCCGAAAGAACCGGAGCCGCCGGTGAAAGGCGCCAAGCAATGAGAGTGAGCCGATTCGCGCTTTCGCTTCTGATCGTCGTCGCGGCGATGGCCACGCTCTTCGCGCAGCCGCATCCCGCATCCAAGCCTGCCGCGTCGACATCGACGACCGGGACGACCTCGACGCTGAGCGAAGAGCCAACCGTGCAGCAAAGTCTCCAGGAGATCCTCGAAGAGCCGAGCTCCGCGGACTCGTATCACTACGATCCGAAAGGCCGCCGCGATCCGTTCCAGTCGCTGATCGGCCCCGCGCCGACGCTGCAGCCGGGACAGAGGCCGCCCGGACCTCCCGGTTTCCTCATCGACGAAATCAAGCTTCAGGGCGTCGTGAAAACGCGGCAGCAGGGACTCGTGGCCATGGTCAACGGTCCCGACAACAAAGGGTATCTCGTGAAAGTCGGGGACAAGGTCCTCGACGGTGAAGTGATTCGGATTACTCCGAGCTCGATCGTCTTCCGGCAGGAGGTCAATGACCCGACACGGATCGAACGATTCCGCGAGGTGGTCAAGGAACTCTCTACCGAAGCTCCGAGGAAGTAGGGGTCGCGTGCGGTGCCAAGCCATGTGTGTGGAGGGCTGTGAGATGGTGAACCTAAGACGTAAGACAAGAGCCAGGCTGATCCTGCTGCTCACGGGCATGCTGGCGGCGGGCGTCACCAGCGCGCAGGGAGCGTTCTGGAAGCGTGGCGGCGCTGCCGCGAAAATGCCCGCACCTTCTGCTGCCGCATCGTCCGCGGTCGCCGGAATGTCGCTCACGGCAGTCGACGTCGAGACCTCCCCCTCGCCGCGCATCATTCTGCGCACCACGGCCAGCCCGGTCTACACCTCCTACAGCCCGATGCCCGATCTGTTTGTGATCGATCTGACGGGCGCATCGAAGGCCGCGTCGCTTGTGATTCCGTCCGCGGTCCCGCCGTCGGTCGTCTCCGTCTCGGTCGATGAAGTCACCGAGATGGGCTCGCGGATGACGCGCGTCAGCGTTCATCTGAATCAGGCCGGAACGATCGAGGCGTCGGCCGAGGGAAACAGCATCGTCATTAATCTTCCGGCAGTGGCCACGACGGCCGTTGCTGCATCAGAGATCGTTGCGCCCGCACCGAAACCGGTCGAGACGGCGCCTATCGTCACCGCCGCGATCGAGCCGCCGCACGCCGACCCTGTTCCGGTTCACGCCGATCCGGAACCGGTGAAGAGCGAGCCTGCCGCGAGCGTTGCCGAAGCGCCCGTCGTTACGGAGTCTTTGCCGTCGAATAAAGCGACGGCGTTGAAAACGATTCAGACCAACGGCGCCGGATCGGCCATCGAAGTCCATCTGGCCACGGACGGCGACGTCGCCTACAACGCGTTCAAGCTCGAGAAGCCGTCGCGGATCGTCATCGACCTCACCGGGGTCAATGACAAGCTCGCGAAGAACATCATCAACGTCTCTGATCCCGTCGTGAAACGGATTCGCGTTTCGCAATTCAAGAGCGCGCCCGAGGCCGTGACGCGCGTCGTGCTCGACGTCGATGAGACGGCCAGCTATCACGTCGCGAAGTCAGGCAATGCGCTGAACGTCACGTTCGGCGCGGCTCCGGCGGTCATCGCCGCGCCAGTGGCCCCGGCACCGAAGAAAGATGAGCCGCACGTCGCGGCAGCGCCCGTCGTCCACACTCCGGCGCCGGTGAAGACCGCCGCCGCGATCGACATCCCGTCGCAGGTTCCGACCATCGCCGACAACGCCACGTGGAAGATGCCGGAGCAGCGCAAACCGGCCACGTCGGTCATCAACGCGCCGCAGACGCAGACGCCGCCCGCGTCGAAGAAACGCCGCGGCACGAAGGTAGCGGCGGCACAAGCCGATCCTCCCGCGGTCGATCCCGTGCCGGCCGGCGAGAACGTCTTTTCCGATCCCGCCCCGCAGGCGCAGCCGGCGGCCAGCAGCACGAGCGGCACCATGCTTTCCGCCGCTGCCGGCGGACGCACGCTCAGCGGTGGCGAGAAGGCCTACACGGGCGAGCCTCTCTCTCTCAATCTGAAGGACGCCGACATCAAAGACGTCTTGCGCACGTTCGCGCAACTCACAGGACTCAACATCGCCATCGATCCGACCGTCACCGGCTCGGTCACCGTCGATTTTGTCGACGTGCCGTGGGATCAGGCGCTGGAGGTCATCCTCCGCCAGAACTCTCTCGCGTATGTGCTCGAGGGGAACGTCATGCGCGTCGGCACCGCCGCGCGTCTGTCGGAAGAGGCGGAATCGAACCGGCGGCTGACCGAGCAGGAGCGGCTGAACGTCGCGCTGAGCACGGTCGGATTCAAGCTCTCGTATGCGCGCGCCAACGACGTCGCGACGCTGCTGCGGGAGATGGCCTCGCCGCGGGCGCGGATCATCGTCGATCAGCGCACCAATCAGCTCATCATCAGCGAGATCCCCGGCTATCTGCAGACGATGCGCAACCTCATCGACTCGGTTGATGTGCCGACGCGGCAGGTCGTCATCGAAGCGCGCATCGTCGAAACGACGAAGCTCTTCATCCAGCAGTACGGCTTCAACTGGGGCTTCCACGGATCGATGGATCCGTCGCTCGGCACCGGCACGGGCCTCGTCTTCCCGAACCGCATCGATACGGTCGGCGGTCCGTTCAACTTCGGCGTCGGCAACCCTGTGATTTCGTTCTCACTGCAGAACGTGCTTGGAACGTTCACGCTCGACCTGGCGCTACTGGCTGCGGAGACGGAAGGCATCGCGCGTGTCATCTCGGCGCCGCGCGTGATGACGCAGGACAACACGCCTGCCGAGATCCAGAGTGGCTTCCAGATTCCGTATCAGACGCGCGTCAACTTCACCACGACCGTGGCATACGTCGATGCCACGCTGCGCCTGTCGGTCACGCCTCAGATCACCGAGTCGGGCACCGTGATCATGGACATCCAGGTACAGAAGAACGAACCTGCAACCGGTCTCAATATCGAAGGCGGCTCCGGTACGCCGCTGTCGACCCGTCGTGCACAGACGCGTCTCATGGTGCGCGACGGCGGCACGTCGGTCATCGCAGGCATCTATCAAGTGAAAGAGAACAACGCCCAAAGCCGGCTGCCGTTCGTTCATCAGATCCCGATCCTTGGCACGTTGTTCCGCAGACGGGACTACAACTCGGAACACGACGAGTTGTTGATTTTCATCACACCGCGAATCGTGCGCGCGTCGTAAGAAGCGCCTAGCCACAAGTCAAAATTGGTATTGCAGCGAATGATCCGGGAGAGTTGGAGGGGTGGTATGAGGATGAAACAGATCGCAATGATTGCCGCGATTGCGCTGCCGAGCGTGGCGATCCTGTCGTGCAATTCGATCGCGCGCGAAAGCGCTCCGGTAGAACTGGTCGTTTCCGGGACACAGAACCTGAATCAGGTCGATCTCCAGGGCGGCGCCGCCGGTTGTGCCACGACGCTGGGAACCGTTCAGTTGAGCGTGCGGCTGCTGCAGAACCAGAATGATCCGCAGCACCCGACGAACAACAATTTCAATGACGTGAAGCTGGACCGCTACCAGGTCACGTACGTCCGTACGGACGGCGGCAAGCTCGTTCCGCCGACGTTCGTACGCTCGACGGCGCAGGTGATCTCGGCCGGATCGCCGGCGCAGAGCCTCAGCGACTTTCTGGCCTTCGAGACCAACGCCTTTAATCTCGCGCCGTTCGCAGCGCTGCTGCCGCAGAACGGCGGCCGCGATCCCGAGACGGGACTCGCATTTGTGAAGATGGACATCATTCTTACCGTGTACGGCGAGACGCTGGCCGGCGAGCGCGTGCAGGGTTCAGCCAGATTTCCGGTGAACTTCTGCTTCAATTGCGGCGGCTGTTTCTAGTCTCCGCACCGGCCGTTCGCGGCCGGGTCCGTGTGGGTGTGACGAGGAGTTGACGGGGGTAGACATGAAGCAAACGACACAGCGATTCACTCTTCTGGCGCTCATGGCGCTAACTGCGCTTTTCGCGGGATGCAAAGGCGAGTCGCCGACCGCCCCGCCTCCCCTCACCGGCACGAGCGGCAACGGCTCGGGCAGCACGGGCGGACAGCCGCCAGTGGGCGCGAACATCGCCCTCACCGTCTCGACGCCGTCGCCATTCACCGGCTCCACGTCGACGATTACGGCGACGGTGACGATCAACAACGCGCCCGTCCCGAACGGCACCGCGGTCGAATTCGCGACGACGGCGCTGAATGCGAACTTCACCGACACGACGGACAACCCGACAACGTTGATTCGCACCACCACCAACGGTGTGGCCAAAGCGACCGTGACGTCGTCGACGGCCGGTCCGGTCGTCGTCACCGTCACCGTCAACAACGTGACCAAGAGCGTGACGCTCAACTTTCAGGATCCGGTCATCACGCCGCCGCCGACGTCAACGTCGCCGACGATCTCGTCCATCTCTCCGACCAGCGGCCTTCCCACGGGCAACCAGACCCTGACCATCACCGGGACGAACTTCCGCACGCCGGTGCGCGTGCTCGTCGATCCGGCCAATGGTCAGGCGCCGAAAGAAGCCTTCGTCACGAGCGTCACGCCGACGCAGATCACCGTCACCACGCCAGCCTTTGACCTCGGCGTGGCCCAGCAGCTCGTCGCCAACATCACCGTCATCGTCGAAGCGGGAACGCCGACCGAGCAGCGCGTGACCAAGAGCGCCGCGTTCACGATCACGGCTCCTGTTCTCACGCCGGTGGTCCGCTCGCTGGCGCCGACCAGCGGACCGATCGACGGCGGTACCCGAGTCACCATCACCGGCGATGCGTTCGAAGCCGCGGTCCAGGTCTTCTTCGGATCGGCGCAGGCGCAGGTGTTGAATGTCCAGTTCCACACCATCGAAGTCATCACACCGGCCGGACGTGACACGAATCCGAACGGCTCAGGCGCGGTCACCGGTCCGATCGACGTGCGCGTACTCAACGTCAACTCCGGCAAGTCCGTGACGGCGACGGCCGCGTTCCGTTACGTGAACAAGGCCCAGATCACCGCCATCACGCCCGATCAAGGTCCCTTCACCGGCGGCACGCGCGTGCTGATCGACGGCACCGGCTTCAACGACCCGGTCACCGTCTACCTTGACGGCATCGCGGCCTCGGTCATCAAGGTTACGCCGACCGAAATCACCGCGATCTCCAACGGCATCGCGATCGCTGCGTGCGCCGATTCAACGGGCCCTGTGATCGTGACGAATGTCGATAACGGCGATTCCGCCACCTCACCTACGCCTTGGATTTACCGTGTGGCCAAGCCCGTCATCGTCTCTGTGACCGGCGTGAATCCAGCACCAGGAACCACGGTAAATGTCATCGTTGCAAACGCCGTCGGTATCCCGCGCATCACGATCGGCGGCGTTGGTGCCGCGATCGTCAGCCAGACTGATAACGGCAACGGTACGACCACGTTTGGCGTGCAGGTGCCGGCCACTCTCAAGTTTGAGCAGCAAAGCTGTCCTGCAGGTGGAAACGCGGCACAGTCAACCGCGTTTGACGTGACGTACACCAGCCTCACCACCACGTGTACCGATACGCTCGTGAAGGGTCTGACTATCGTGCCTCCGATCGGTCCGGTCTTCACGCTCATCGGCGCGGTCATTCCGTTCCAGGGCACGATCACTCCCGGTTCGGGTGGAGCGCCAACGACGGTCGCCGTCAGCCCCGCAAGTGAGACGGTCACCATCGTCAACACAGGAAACGGGCCGCTCTCCATCACTAGTATTCCGCCGGGCGTTGGCGGCGGTGGAACGGGTTGCGCGCGATTCTCGGTCTTGTCGTCGCAGCTACCGCCGACGTCGCTGAATCAGTGCGAGTCGCTGCCGCTCACCATCAAGTACAACGCGCCGATTGTTCCGACGGCGACGCCGGACGTCTGCACGATTACGATCAACACGAACGCCGGAAATAAGAGCTTCACGCTGAATGGCTCGGCCCAATAGTTAAGCTTCAACTCCTAGAATCGAGAGCCGCCCCCTTCACCGGGGGCGGTCTTTTCTGCGGCCGAGGTTGCGCCGCCTCCTGTTGTTGAGCAGAATTCGAACTTCCAACACATGGCTCAACCCGGCATCACTGCCAAAATCGAGGAACTGCAATTCCGGATCAAAACCGATCCGAAGAGCAGACTATTTTTTCCGCTCGCCGAGGAGTTCCGAAAAAACGGCAAGCTGGCCGAAGCCGAACAGGTCCTCCGCACCGGCCTCGGCGTCCACTCCACCTACCTTTCCGCGTGGGTAAGCCTCGGCCGCGTTCTTCGCGAGCAGCACAAAAATGCGGAGGCGGTCGATGCGCTCACGACGGCGCTGCAGGTCGATCCCGGCAATGTAGTCGCCGCCCGCTTGCTCGCCGACGCCTATCTCGACCTCGGCGAAAAAGTCGAAGCGATCAAGAAGTACAAACTCGTCCACGCGCTGATGCCCTCGGACGAAGACCTCGAAGCAAAGATCGCTCAGCTCGACCGCGAGCTGAGTGCTCCGCCGGTCGCTCCACCCGCGCAACCCGAACCCGAACCTGAAGCCGAACCTGAACCCGAGCCGGTTTTCGAGCAGACCGCGGACGTTCCCTTCGCCGCCGCCCCCGAATCGCCGTTCGACGAAACCACGCCGACGCTTCACACCGTCGAGACGCCGTTCGACACCGGCGACGAAATCCCGATGGCCGCGCAGCATGACGACAGTCCGTTCGAAGAGCCGTCCGGCTACACCGCCGCGGCGCTCGAAATCGAACATCCGGAAGGGATGCACATCGAAGAAGCACCGCTGCTGGCGGAAGTGCCGGCGGTGTGGGCCGAGGAAGCTGAGCCGGATGCGGATGTCTTCGCCCCCGCCGAACCGGAAGCCGTCGCGCAGGACGATGACGAGCTCACGTCGACGACCACGATGGCCGACCTTTACGTCCGCCAGGGACTCGTCGGCGAAGCGCGCAAGATCTATCAGCACATGCTGGAGCGCGATCCGGAGAACGCCGAGTTGCGATCCAAACTCGATGCGCTCGATGAATCTCCCGCCGAGGAACCCGTCGCTGCGATCGACGCAACGCCCTCGGACGAAGAGATCCGCGAGCCCGGCAATCCCGCCACACTGCACAACCATGCGAAAGTCGTCGTCCTCCGGCAGTGGCTGACGAAAGTCGCGAAGCGGGAGCAGTTCGGTGGATAGCAGCATCTTTCACGACGTGCTCGCATCGATTCAGCAGCGGATCGAAGGAACGCTGGCCGTCAGTCTCATCGCCCTGGACGGCATCGCCATCGAGACGATCAACACCGATTCCGTGCCGCTCGACGTCATCGGCGCCGAGTTCGGAGGCTTCATCAAATCCGTCCGTTTGTCGAATACCGACCTCAATACGGGCGACGTTTTGCAGTTCGCACTCTTCACCGAGAAGTACATCACCTTGCTCTCGGCGGTCACGCCGGAGTACTTTCTCCTGCTCGTGATGCAGCCGGACGGCAATTACGGCCGCGCGCGCCACGAACTGACCAAAGCAAAATATGCACTTCGCGACGAGCTGGTCTGAGGGATTCGAATTTGAACTTCAAAGAGATTCTCGAACTCATCGATAAAGTTGCAGACCGCGGCATCGGCACTGTGGAGATCGAACAGGCCGGCCTGAAGCTGCGCATCGACGGCAAGTCGGCGCCGCAGCCGCAGGTCATTCACTCCTACGGCGGCGCGCAGCCCGCGCCGCCGCTCGCTGCTGCGCCGCCGCCTCCCGCGCCGCCGACGGCGGCCGAAAAAGCGGCCACGGTCAAAGCAGAGGAAGACGCCGCCGAGGCCGGACTGCACATCATCACCTCGCCGATCGTCGGAACGTTCTATCGCTCCGCCAATCCCGAATCGGAGCCGTTCTGCAACGTCGGCGACCGCATCTCGAAAGGGCAGGTACTCTGCATCATCGAGGCGATGAAGCTGATGAACGAGATCGAGTCGGACGTCGACGGCGTCGTCACGCGCATCTACCCGCAGAACGGCCAGCCGATCGAATACGGCGAGAAGCTCTTCGCGGTGAAGCTGTCCTAACGCGATCTATGCCGACAATCTCCAAAGTCCTCATCGCCAACCGCGGCGAGATCGCGCTGCGCGTCATTCTGGCCTGCAAGGAAATGGGCCTGAAGACCGTCGCTGTCCATTCCGAGGCCGACCGTGACGCGCTCCACGTCCGGTACGCCGACGACGACGTCTGCATCGGTCCCGCCGCATCGCGCCAGAGTTACCTCAACGTCTCCTCGATCATCGCGGCCGCCGAGATCACCGGCGCCGACGCCATCCATCCCGGCTACGGCTTCCTCGCGGAGAACGCGCACTTCGCCGAGATCGCCGGCGAGTGCCGTCTGACGTTCATCGGACCGACGCCGGAGTCGATTCGGCTGATGGGCAACAAAGCGGTTGCTCGCGACACGGCGAAAAAAGCCGGCGTTCCGATCCTCCCCGGCAGCGACGGTCCGGTGCGCACGTTCGAGGAAGCGCGCGAGGTCGCCGAGACGATCGGTTATCCGGTCATCCTCAAAGCCTCGGCCGGCGGCGGCGGACGCGGCATGCGCATCTGCGGCGATGAATCCGGATTGCAGAGCGCCTTCGACACCGCCCGCAACGAAGCCGAGCGCGCATTCGGTTCCGCCGACGTCTACCTCGAGAAGTACCTCGAGCATCCCCGCCACATCGAGATCCAGGTCTTCGGCGATACTCAGGGCCGCATCGTCCACCTCGGCGAGCGCGATTGCTCGATCCAGCGCCGCCACCAGAAGCTGATCGAAGAGTCGCCATCGCCGGTCCTTACGCAGGAAATGCGGCAGGCCATGGGCGAGGCCGCGATCAAGCTCTGCAAAGCCGTCGACTACGTGAACGCCGGCACGATCGAGTTCCTCTACCAGGACGGCGAGTTTTACTTCATGGAGATGAACACCCGCATCCAGGTCGAGCACCCGGTGACCGAGGAAGTGACCGGCATCGATCTCGTCAAAGAGCAGATTCGCGTCGCCTCTGGGCTGCCGCTGTCGGTGCCGCACGGCGACTTCCGCCTGCGCGGTCACGCCATGGAGTTTCGCATCAACGCTGAGGATCCCGTCACCTTCGCGCCGAACCCCGGAAAGATCCGCGAGTTCCACATCCCCGGCGGACCGGGTGTGCGCGTCGACACCGCCGCGTATCGCGACTACGTCATCCCGCCGCACTACGACTCGCTGATCGCCAAGCTGATCCTGCGCGGGAAGGACCGCGCCGAGGTGCTCGCACGCGCGCGGCGAGCGCTCGAACAGTTCATCATCGAAGGCGTGAAGACGTCGATTCCTCTCGACCGGGCCATCGTCAACAACGAGCGCTTCATCCGCGGCGACTTCTCCACGAGGTTCATGGAGGAGTTCGAGTGGGGAGGCATGTCATCCTGAGCCGCCGGAGCCGAGCAGCGCGAAGCGCGGATCGGCGCAGGACGGTCGAAGGACCCCCCAAGTGCTTGCCTCGATCGCTCACGCCACCCTCCCGGGTTAACAGGGAGGGGGTCCTTCGACCGTCCTGCGGCGCTTCGCCTTCGGCTACGACGCCTCCGGCGGCTCAGGATGACAGCCGATGAAAATCTACCTCGTCGGCTTCATGGGCGCCGGCAAGACGACCGTCGGACGCGAGCTGTCGGCGCGCGTCGGCGCTCCTTTTTTCGACCTCGATGAGTTGATCGAGTCGGCGGAGAAGATCTCGATCAAGGATGTCTTTGCGCAACACGGCGAGGCGTACTTCCGCAAGCGCGAACGCGATGTGCTCCGATCGACGCGGCATCTCGAAAGCGCCATCGTCGCCACCGGCGGCGGCACGTTCACGTTTGACGAGAACATTCAATTCATCCAGACCGAGGGCCTGTCCGTATATCTTTCGGCACCGTACTCGCTTTTACGCGGACGCATCGGCGACAAAGCCGCCGAGCGGCCGCTGTTCCGCGACGACGTTGCCGCACACGAGCTGTACAACAGCCGCATCCGCTACTACCGAATGTCCGACATTACCATCGAAGTGCGCGAGGAAGAGACGACGAACGAGATCGTCGAGCGGCTGCTGCTCGAGCTGCCGAAGGGCTTCCTCGATCCCACCCGCCGCTCGCAATCACGAGGAGCCCGCACGTGAGAGCGCTCGTCGTCAGCGACTTGCATTCGAACGCCGAAGCGCTGCGCGTGGTGATGAATCGCGTCCGCCGCAAGAAGTTCGATCAGGTCATCTGCCTCGGCGATTTCGTCGGCTACGGCGCGCAACCGAATCAGGTCCTCGACACGATGCGCACGATGAAAGTGCCGAAGCTCTACATCCGCGGCAACCACGATCGCGTCGCCGCCGGCCTCGATGACGCCGACGGTTTCAACAACGCCGCGAAAGCCGCCGCCCTCTGGACGCGCGATCACCTCTCCGCCCGCAACCGCCACTTTCTGGCCAGGCTCCCCCTCGGGCCGATCGAACGCGAAGACGTCCTGCTCTGCCACGGCGCGCCGCACAATGAGGATGAGTACGTGTTTCATGAAGGCCACGCGCGCGACATTTTCGCCACCAGCACCGCGCCCTTCATCCTCTACGGCCACACGCACCTGCCGGTGATCTTTTCGATCGACAGCCGCTACCGCGTGCACGGCGTGGCGGTGCGCGGCGACGTCGTCGTCCGTCTCGATCGCGATCACCGCTACCTGATCAATCCCGGCTCCGTCGGCCAGCCGCGCGACCGCAATCCCGACGCCTCGTTCATGATCTTCGACTCGAAGAAACTGACCGTGCAATTCTTCCGCGCCGCCTACGACGTCGAAAAAACGCAGGCCTCGATCCTCAAAGCGGGCCTCCCCGAAATCCTCGCGCAGCGGCTGCAGTACGGGACGTAGCGGAAGCCAGTCACGTAAGGATTTTGTCAGCGTCGCGCGACGACTCCGAAATCGCTGTGGCGCGCTGCTACAGTCGGCGGCAGTGATCCACTTCAACAGATCGAGTGCCGGGACGCTGATCCTGCTCTCTCTTCTGATCGCGGCGATGGTGCTGACGGCGGCGCTCACGTTCGAAGCCGTGACCGCCGAGCGCGCGTATCAGGCGGCGGTGCGCCGCGCCATTCGCGATGATGCCTCCGTCGTCGCCGACGATCTCCTGCACCGCACCGTCTTCGAGTTCGAAGCGTTTGCGTCGCGGCCGTTGCGTTTCGCGATCTCGAACCATCTCCTCGTCCACAACACGCTTCCGTCGGCCGCGGAGCTCGCCGCCGACGATCACGCTTCCGACGTCGCCTTCGTCGTCGACCGTCTGTTTCTGATCGACGACGCGCACGGCACCGTGACGCCGCCGCTGCCCGAGCCGCTGCAGACCTGGATGCTGACGAAGTTTCCGGTCATCGTGCGCGAGCGGACGGCGAAGGGCGAGCAGATGACGTATCGCTTTTCTCTCAATGGCGTCGAGTACCTTGTCGTCTACGGTGTCGCGCAGCTCGATCAGGGACGCATTTTCGCGTTCACGATTCCGGAAGCCGCCGTTGGCCGTCTCGCCGCGCGCGCGTTTGCGCGGCGCTCGCCTTTCCCCGGCGTCCTCGGCGGCGGCACGCTGACCAACGCGGACGTCTTCATCCGCATGAGCCGCGGCAGCCGCGAGATCTTCCGCACGCCCGGTACGTTCCAGGAGCCGCTCGGTGTCTCGATGCTGGCGCCGCCGCAGACTCTCGGCGCGGCGGTCGGCGGGCTGGATGTGCAGTGTTCCCTTTCGCCGCGCGCGATTCCTGCGCTCATTCCCGGCGGCCTTCCGCGCTCGCGGCTGCCGCTGCTCGTTCTGATGCTGGCAACGACTTCGATCGTCCTCATCGCAGCGTTCATGGTCCTTCGGCGGGAGCGGCAACTCGCGGATCTCCGCTCCGACTTCGTCTCCGGCGTCTCGCACGAACTGCGCACGCCGCTCACGCAGATCCGGATGTTCAGCGAAACGCTTCTGCTCGACCGCGTCCGCTCGGCGACGGAACGGCAGCGCTCACTTCGCATCATCAACGAGGAAGCGCAACGTCTGACGAACCTCGTCGACAACGTGCTGTTTCTCTCCCGCGGCGCGCGCGCCGGCATCACGCCGACGCTCGGCGATTGCGACATGGAAGCGCTCGTGGCGGACACCGTCGATGCCTTCGCTCCGCTGGCGATGCGGCGCGACGTCGTCATCACCGCCGACACGCCGCCGCGCCTTCACGCACTCGTCGACGGCGAGGCGTGGAAGCAGGTGCTGACGAACATGCTCGACAACGCGGTGAAGTACGGACCGCCGGGCCAGACGGTTCACGTGCGGCTTCTCGCCAACGGCGGATTAATGCGGCTGGAGGTTGAAGACGAAGGTCCCGGTGTGCCCGCGGACGAGCGCGAATCCGTTTGGCGGCGGTTCCATCGTCTCGATCGCGATCGCGGCACCGTGCGTTCGGGAAGCGGACTCGGACTGGCCATCGTGCGCGAAATTCTCATCGCTCACGGCGGCAGATGCTGGGTCGAAGAAGCCGCGGGCGGCGGCGCGCGATTCGTCGTCGAAGCTCCGCTGATGACGGAGGCGCGCGCGTGAAGCAGATCCTGATCATCGAAGACAACGCCGATCTCGCGTACGGCCTGCGCAACAATCTCGAGATCGAGGGCTACGCGATCGAAGTCGCCGGCGATGGCCAGGCCGGCCTCGACGCTGCGATGAAGTCGCCGCCGGATCTCATCATCCTCGACCTGATGCTGCCGAAGCTGGACGGCTTGCGCGTCCTGCAGACGATCCGCGAAAACGGACTGAGCGTCCCGATTCTGATCCTGACGGCGAAAGGGGAAGAGTCAGACAAAGTGCGCGGCCTCAAAGAAGGCGCGGATGACTACGTCACCAAGCCGTTCTCACTCCGCGAGTTGCTGGCGCGCGTCGAAGTCATCCTCCGCCGCGGCACGCCCGCCGAGGTGCGGCGCATCGGGACGTTTGGAAACGTCGTGGTCGACTACGCCAGCCGCACCGTCACCAAACGCGGCGAACCGGTCTCGCTGTCGCGCAAGGAGTTCGATCTCCTCGCCGCGCTCCTCGCGAAGGACAACGCCATCGTCCCACGCCTCGACCTGATGCGCGCCGTCTGGGGCTACGCCGACAACGTGATCACGCGCACGATCGACACGCACATCGCCGAACTGCGCCGCAAACTCGAAGACAATCCCAAGCTCCCCGAGCACATCCTGACCGCGCCGACGATCGGATATTGGTTGCGCCGCGAGTAAGCGCCGTTGGAGCGCTGGCGTCCCGCCGGCTGGCTCGGCGGCGTCCCGCCGCC
>DASYJY010000010.1:0-15078 GCA_035995985.1 Thermoanaerobaculia bacterium
GACGATAGCGTTGGCCGGCCGACCTATAATCGCGCGCCTCGCATGCTCCACGTCATCGACCGCACTCTCCATATCGGCAACGTCTCCGCACCCGACCTCATCGAACGCTACGGATCGCCGCTCTACGTCTACGACGCCGAGGTGATCCGGCGGCAGATCGAGCGCGTGCGGCGCGCGTTTTCCGCGCTCCCCTTCCGTCCGTTTTACGCGATGAAGGCGAACGGCGCGATGGCCATTCTCGACCTCGTGCGCGGCGCGGGATTCGGATGCGATGCCGTGTCGCCCGGCGAGATTTTCGTCGCGCGACAGGCTGGCTTCACGCCCGACAACATCTGGTTCACCTGCTCGAATGTTTCCGACGAAGACCTGCGCGCGATTCCTGACGAGCGAATCGTGATCAACGTCAATTCGATGTCGGAGATCGATCGCATCCTCGCGCTCGACCTTCAGAATCCGATCGCGCTGCGCGTGAACACCGACATCGGCGCCGGACATCATGTCGACGTCGTCACGGCCGGCGGCGGCGTGAAGTTCGGGATCGATCTGGCCGAGGTCGATGCGGCGCGGATGGTGGTCGAGGACAGCGGGCGGAAGGTGGTCGGGCTGCACGCGCACATCGGATCGGGCATCGACACCATCGCGCCGTTGATCGAATCGGCGCGGCGGCTCCTCGATCTCTCCACCGATTTCCCCAACCTGCGCTGGATCAATTTCGGCGGCGGGATTTCCGTCCCGTACGAGCCGGGCGCGGCAGAGTTCCCGATCGACGATTACGGCGCAGAACTGACGCGCATCGCCGATCGCCTCCTTCGCGCGCGCGACCTCGACGCGATACTCGAACCGGGACGCTATCTCGTCGCGGAATCGGGCACGCTGCTGTCGCGCGTCACGTCGCGGCGCATCAGTCACGGACAGTGGTGGATCGGCGTCGATACCGGATTCAATCACCTCGTGCGGCCGTCGAAATACGGCGCGTATCACCACATCGTCAATGCGACGAACGCATCAACGGCATCGCTGCGCGAGACGTTTGACGTCGAACAAATGCACGACGAGGTCGTCGTCGCCGGAAACCTGTGCGAATCGGGCGACGTCTTTACGCGCGACGCATCCGGCCACGCAATCATGCGCAAGATCGATCGCACGAAGGTCGGCGATCTACTGGCCTTCTGCGACGCCGGCGCCTACGGCTTCTCGATGGCGTCGCTCTACAACGCGCGGCTGCTGCCGGCCGAGGTGTTGATCGACGGCGACAACGGACGGCTGATCCGCGAACGGCAGACGTTCGACGATCTTGTGAAAGGAATGCGATGAAAGCGGTCAGTGGCAAGTGGTCAGTGGTCAGGATGTGGCACAGACACTCTTGTCTGTGCTTCGTTGGCGTCGCGCTAATGTTGACTACCGCCTGCGCCACGGCTCCCAAACCAACCATGCTCGATCTGAAAATCATCAATGGACGCATCATCGACGGCACCGGCGCGCCGTGGTATCGCGGTGACCTCGGCGTGCGCGGCGACACCATCGTCTCCATCGGCGACCTGTCGAATGTCACCGCGGCGAATACGATCGACGCGCACGACAATGTCGTCTCGCCCGGATTCATCGATCTCCTCGGGCAATCGCAGTTCTCCGTGTTTCAGGACCCGCATCTCGAAGCGAAAGTTCGCCAAGGCATCACCACCGAGGTTACCGGCGAAGGAAGCTCGCCGGGTCCGCTGAGTCAGAAGCAGATCGACGCCGCAAATCCCGCCAACCGCCCGAAGTGGCACACCCTCGGGGACTGGTTTTCGCTGCTGGAGAAGAACCGCAGTGCGATCAACTTCGCGCTCTTCGTCGGCGCCGACAATCCGCGCGAGATGGTCATCGGCGATGTCAATCGTCCGCCCACCGCCGACGAGATGCGCGAGATGGAGGCGATCGTCGATCAGGCCATGCGCGAGGGGGCCATCGGTCTCTCGACGTCGTTGATCTACCTGCCGGCGATGTATTCGACGACCGACGAGATCGTGAATCTGGCGCGCGTCGCCGCAAAGCACGGCGGCGTCTACTTCAGCCACATTCGCGATGAAGGCGACCACATCGACACCGCGCTCGACGAGGCATTTCGCATCGGCCGCGAAGCGAAGATTCCGGTCAACATCTGGCATCTCAAAGTCGGCGGCGCCGCGAACTGGGGCCGCATGCCGCACGTGATCGAGCGCATCAACGCCGCGCGCGCGGAGGGGCTCGATGTCGCGGCGAATGTGTATCCGTATGCGGCGTCATCAACATCGCTGTCGACGCTCGCTCCCGACTGGTCGTTGGAAGGCGGCTATGCGGATTTCAAAAAACGCCTCGCCGATCCGGCCGATCGCATACGCATTGCCGAGGCATTGCGCGCGCAGTTCACGAAGCGAGGACCGAAGGGCATCTACATCACGCGCATCGGCAATCCGACGTTCGCGCAGTACGAAAAGCATTTCGTTGAAGAGATCGCGGCGCTGATGAGCGTCGCGCCCGACGAAGCGATGATGCAGCTCTTCGCGAACACGAACAGCTCGCCGAGCGTGATTTTTTTCTCGATGAACGAGACGGACGTGCAGACCGCGCTGCGGCAATCGTTCGTCTCCATCGGCTCCGACTCCGGCTCGCCGACGCCCACTTCGCGCGCCGCCGGCCAGGCCGTCCACCCTCGCGCTTACGGCACCTTCCCGCGCGTCCTCGGCCACTACGTTCGCGACGAACATCTCTTCACACTCGAGGAAGCGGTGCGCAAGGCGACCTCGCAAGCCGCCGATCGCACGAACCTCACCGACCGCGGCGTGCTCCGTCCCGGCATGAAGGCGGACGTGGTGGTCTTCGATCCGGCGAAGATCCGCGACGTCTCGACCTACGAAGACCCGCACCACTTCAGCGAAGGAATCGTCGACGTGATCGTCAACGGCGGCGTTGTCCTTCGCGATGGGATGATGACGAACGCGTTGCCGGGACGGGTGCTGCGCGGAAGAGGCTTTGAACCACAGAGACACTGAGGACACAAAGAAAACCTCTGTGATCTCTGTGTCTCTGTGGTGAAATCGATCCATTCATGCAAGACAACTCGACTGAGAAACTGGTCCGGGCCGTCGGGTTCTGGGGCCTGGTGGCGATGTGCATCAACGCCGTCGTCGGCAGCGGCGTGTTTCTGCTGCCCACCGAATCGTACAAACTGCTCGGTCCCTTTTCGCTGTGGGCGCCGCTGATTTTCGCGCTGCCGGTCTTCATCCTCGTGCTCTGTTTCGCCGAGGCCGCGAGTCACTTCAGTGAGCCGGGCGGCGCGTATTTGTATGCGAAGACCGCGTTTGGCGACTTCATCGGATTCGAGACGGGGTGGATGAACTGGCTGGCACGCGTGACGTCGCTGGCTGCGCTATCGAACGGCTTCGTCGTGTCGCTCGCGCGCATCTTCCCGTCGCTGGGAACGGCGTCCGCGCGCATCGCCGTCATCCTGATTTCGATCGGCATCCTCACCGCGATCCACTATCTCGGCGTGAAGTACGGCGCCGCGTCGATCTATGTCTTTACCCTCGGCAAGCTGATTCCGCTGGTCGGCTTCATCGTCGTCGCGCTGATCGCGTGGCGGCACAATCCGATTCCGGCGTCGATGCACCTTCCCGGTCCCGGGACCGACTGGAGCGGCGCGGCGCTGTTCATGTTGTTCGCGTACGCCGGATTCGAAAACATGGGCGTGCCCGCGGGCGAGTTCCGCAATCCGCGCAAGGAACTGCCGCGCGCGTTGCTCGTCGGAACGCTGGCCATCGCCGCGATCTACGTTCTCGCGCAGCTCGGCGCGATGTCGGCGCTTCCCGATCTCTCGAAGACCGCCACGCCGATCGCGGATGCCGCCGCGGCGCTCGTCGGACCACTCGGCGCGATCATCGTCACCCTCGGCGCGCTGCTATCGATGGCGGGCACGAACTCCGGCACCGTGCTCGAAGGCTCGCGCATGCTCTACGCGATCTCCCTCGGGCGTCCGCGACTGCGCGCCGTCAGCTATGTCCATCCGCGCTTCCGCACACCGACAACCGCGATCCTGATACACGTCCTCTTCGCCGCGGTCCTCGCCTGCGCCGGATCGTTCGCGAAACTGGCCATGCTCTCGGCCGTGGCGCGATTGACGACGTACCTCTTCACCTGCGCCGCCGTTCCGTTTCTCCGCAAGCTCAACGAGGGCTTCCGTACCCCCGGCCTCGTGATCCCGATCCTCGGCGCCATGATTTCGCTCGTGCTGTTCTTCACGATGAATCGCTTCAACTTCCTCGCCGCGGCCATCGCCATCATCGTAGGAGCGCTGGTCTACGCCGCGTCCCGAACGGGCGCACATGTTGCTCCGTCGTAGGCATGGACAACAACAACTCCCTCGACCTTCACGACGCTGCTCACGGTCTGGCACTGCGCGCCGGACTGCTCACCCTCGGCGGGCTCTTCATCGGCGGCTGGGTTACGGCGCTGGCGATGAAAGTGGCCGGCAAAGCCATCCATCTTCTCGTCCTCCTCGGCGCCGGACTGATCATCACCGGGCTGGGAACGTACGAGGTCAAGAAAGTGCAGCGCCACTGGCACCGCGACGTCAGCAACATCGCGTAAGCGTCAGCGGAACATCCAGATGCACACCGCGGCGGCGACGATCGCGGCGACGGTATCGCCGACCAGTGCGGCCGGTATCGCGTGGCGTGTTCGCTTCACGCCGATCGCGCCGAAGTAGACGGCGAGCACGTAGAAGAGCGTTTCGCTGCTGCCGTAGAGCGTGGCGGCCATCCGCGACAGCATCGAGTCGGGGCCGTAGCGTTTGATGACGTCGGTCGTCAGGGCGAGCGAGCCGCTGCCGCTGAGTGTGCGCAGGATCGCCAGCGGGAAAAGCTCGGGCGGAAAAATCGTGCGGCTGAGCAGCGGGCGGAGCGCGTTCGTGAGGAGATCCATCGCGCCCGAGGCGCGGAACATGCCGATGGCGACGAGGATGCCGACCAGGAACGGGATGATCTTCACCGCGACCTGAAAACCTTCCTTCGCTCCTTCGATGAAGACGTCGTAGACCTTCACCCCGCGAATCAGTCCGATCAGCGGGATGCCGACCAGGATGACCGGAATGGCCCAGAGGGAAATACCTTGGAGGATTTCGCGGATCATTCGGCGGCCTCGGGGAGCGGAGTTCTCGTGGGGAAGAATCGTTGCAGCAGCTTCGCCGTCGTCACTGCGGCGACCGCGCCGCAGAGCGTGGCGATCAGCGTCGTCGGGATGATCGCCGTCGGCGCGAGCGCGCCCGAGGCTGCCAGCACACCGATGATCGTCGTCGGGATGAACTGCACGCCGGCGGTATTCAGGACCATGAACGTCACCATCGGATTCGATGCCGTCTCTTTGTCGGGATTCAGAGTCTGCAGCTCTTCCATCGCCTTGATGCCGAGCGGCGTGGCGGCGTTGTTGAGGCCGAGCATGTTGGCGGAGAGGCTCATCACCATCGCTCCGATCGCAGGATGCTCCGGCGGCACCTCGGGGAAAACAATCCGGCTGATGGGGCGCAGGATTCTGCTCAGCATCGCCACGAGGCCGGCCTGCTCGGCCACGCGCATGATGCCGAGCCAGAGCGTCATGATGCCGGCCAGGCCCAGCGAGATTTCGACTGCGGTCTTGGCGGAATCGACGGAGGCTTTTGTCAGCGCGGCGGCGTTACCGGTGAAGATGGCCACGATGAGCGCGATCGCCATCAGGCCGAACCAGATGTAGTTGAGCATGCCGCGATTGTAGCTGGCGCGGCCGTGACGTTTCGCGGCTACCGATGGACCGCTCGGCCGCGCGACGGTGCTCCGTAAATCCGCGTGAAGACGCGGCCGACGTTGCCGCCACCGGTGTCGAGGCGTTCGTACGCGATCACGACACCGTTCGGCAGCGCGGCGGCGAAGATAGTGCCGTTCACCGGCTGGTTGCTCGCGAGCAGCAACGGCAGACCGGTCGTCGAAAATGCCTGCGGATCGAGCGCGACGACGGACGAACTGATTGTGTCGCCGGTCTGCGAAGTGAAGAAGAGGAAGAGATCGTTGCCATGCGCGACCACAAGCGGCGACTGGACCCGCGGAAAGACGCTGCGAATCGGGTCGGTGACGCCCGACGAGCTGACATGGCGGCCCTTGATCGTGTCGGCGCCAATCCACGCCACGGCGTAGTTGCTGCCGGTCCAGGCCACCGATGGGTTGTGCGAAAACGGGTTCTGCTGCTGCTCGATCACGATGGGGCTCGGATCGAGTGCGCGTCCGTCTGCATCGAGTCGCAGCGCGAGCAGACGCGTTGGGAACGAGGAGTCGCAGGAAAAGGTGCAGACGTTATCGTTCCATGCGAGCAGAAAGTCGCGGCCATTGCTCGACATCGACAACTCGTACGTGGCGTTGGTACCGGGAATGATCGTCTCGGTGCCACGGAACGTCGCGGCGGTATCGGCGGCGATGCCGCGGGCGCGTGGGCAGCGGAAATTACATTCGATCGTGTACGTGGCCAGCACGCTGTCACCGTTCGATGCGAGCGCGACTTCGAACGCGGTCGTCAGCGGAACCGGACTCGGATCGAGCCACTCGCCCGTCGCTGCGGACATGCGCCGCACGACGTAGTTGGCGGTCCCGGAAGCATTCTGCGTCGTGGTCCAGGCGATCACGTACGTGCCGCGTGCCGCGGCGAGGCGGCCAATGATGGGGCGGCCATCCACGTTCGACGCGACCTGCGTGACGGCGGAGGACGAAGCACCGATGAAGCGGCGGAGGTTGAGATGCACGGCGCCATCGGGACCGAACTCATTCCAGAGCACCGCGTAACCGCTCCCCGACACCGCGCTCTGCGGCGTGGTCTGTTGCGTCGCTGTCGTTGCGAGTTCGAAATGAAACGGGCTTCCGAGCACCATCGTCACAGCATCGATGTTCGTGGACACGCCGAGGCGGAAGGCATCGGTGATGACGATGGTGTGATCCGCAATCTTGCCGATGATCGTTCCGTAGCCGCTGCCGTACCAGTCGAGGATCGGCTGCTCCGGTTGACCAATGCCCGTGACTGGCTCTGTCACGAGCCATGTATGCGCATCGCCGGGCAACTCGGATGACGTCCACGTCACCAGATAGTGATCGCCGTCGCGCAGGACTGCCGGCGTCTCACGCGGATCGAGCGACACACGCTGGTGCTGCTGAAACGGCAGGAGGGTTCGCTGCGACGTCACGACGCCGTTGACGTCGAGATGCGCGGCGAGGATTTCGCGTTCGGACGAGCCGCGGCCGACCAGGAGATAGCCGTCGGTGCCGCCGGCGAGAGCGAGCGTTGGACCGATGACGTTGAGGTCGAGACCCGTGTCGGCGGTACCGAGGAAGTTGCCGTCGCGGTCGACGCGATCAGCGAAGAGCTCGTGGCTGGGACCGGGATTCGTGTGGAGGATCAGGAAGTTGTTGCCGCCCGCACCCGCGGCCGCAACCGGTTGCGACGACGCCAGTTGGACGTTGTCCGCCACGATGTTGGCGTCGTTATCGAGGATCGTGGCCTTGCCGAGGCCGACGAAAAGGATGCGCGCGGCCGAACCCGATCCCATCGTCGCGACGACAGGCGAAGAGAGCAGCGTCATCGTCTTGCGGCCGGTGATGTCGCCGTCGGTGAGGAAGGAGAAGGTCTTCTCGTTTCCGCGCTCGGAGACGACGACGAACTGACGGCCGTTCCAGATCACCGTGCCGCCGGTCGCGCCGGGAGCGATGAGAATGCCGAGCGGGTCCATCGAGACGCCGTTCGCGTCGATGCGTGAGCCGTAAAGATCCGTAGTTCCTCGGCGCTGATCGAGCCAGACCGCGAAGCCGATATTGCCGTCCGAGGCGATCGCCAGAGTCTGCTGATTTCCGGCAGCGGGACCGAAGGCGCGTCCGGAGACGGGCTGTTCGGGTATCGCGGCGGGAGGGAAGTTCGCGGCAGCGGCGGTTTGTGCGGCGAGGGCGAGGATGACGAAGAGAGGTTTCATCGGGCTCCGGCGATTATCGCTGATTAGGACGCGGTGTTCGCATGCGGCGTGTTAGAACGGATGGCGATGAATCGGAAATCCATCGTCACCATTGGGTTGCTAGCGGTCGCGTCGATAACGTGTCGCAAGGAACCTGCCGCGCCGCCGGCCGCGCAACGGCCATCGATTCTCTTCGTCACGCTCGACACCACGCGTGCCGATGCAATCGGCCCGGAAGCGATCGGCGTGACGACGCCATCGTTCAATACGCTGGCCGCGCGCGGACGGCGTTTCCGCTTTGCATACGCGGCGGTGCCGCAGACTCTTCCGTCGCATACGTCAATGCTGACCGGCCTCTATCCGGCCGGACACGGCGTTCACGAAAACGCGAGGCACGTTGCGGATACGCAGGCTCTCATCAGTGAGCGGTTGCACGCGGCCGGCTATCGCACCGCGGCGTTCGTCTCGTCCTTCGCATTGGCCAAGCGCTTCGGACTGGCGCGCGGCTTCGACATCTACGACGACGAGTTTTCCGATGGGTGTGCCGAACGGACGGCGCAAGAGACGACCGATCGCGTGATCGAGTTTCTGAAGCAACCGCCGGCGCAACCTCTGTTTCTCTGGGTCCACTACTACGATCCGCACTTTCCCTACGCGCCGCCGGAACCGTTTCGCAGCCGCTATGCGAAGCAGCCGTACTACGGCGAGGTCGCTTCGATGGATCAGCAACTCGGACGGCTGGCCGCGGCGTTTCAGCAGCAGGTGAAGGGACCGGTCGCGATCGTGCTCGTTGGCGATCACGGGGAAGGACTTGGCGATCACGGCGAGCAACAGCACGGCGATCTGCTGTATCAGGCCACGATGCACGTTCCGCTGGTTCTGATCGGACCGCGCGTTGCCCCAAGCGTCAGCGACACGGCCATGAGCACGCGGCGGGTCTTCCACACGATCCTCGACTGGGCGGGCATCGACGCGACGCACAGCCTGCTGACGAGCGATGCCGAAGTCGTCGCCGGCGAAGCGATGAAGCCGTTTCTCGATTACGGCTGGCAACCGCAGGTGATGGCGGTCGACGGAAATCGCAAAGCGATCCTGGCCGGCAAGCTCGAGGTCTACGACGTCGCCGCCGATCCCGGCGAGACACATGATCTCGCCGCCGGCGCGACCCTCTCGCGCAATGCGCGCGCGACGTTGCACGAGTATCCGATCCCGTCGATGGATGCGCAGCAGAGCGCGTCGAACCTTTCCGCCGAGGAGCAGCGCAAGCTCGCGGCCCTCGGCTATGTCAGCTCGGTCGCCAAACCGGTCGTCCGTGCCGATGCGCCGCGGCCAGCCGACATGGCGCCGATGTTCCCGATCCTTGATGAAGCCGCGCGGCTCTTCGTCCACGAGCAATACGCGCAAGCGATTCCGCTGCTCGAACAGATCCTGTCGAAGGATCCGCACAACCTCGATGCCGCGCTGCGCCTCGCGACGTCACATTCGTCACTGGGTCATGAACAGGAGGCGATCGCCGCGTATCGGCGCGCCGAAGTCATCGCGCCGAATTCGGCGGACGTTCGCACGTACATGGCGCTGCACTACGCGCGCACGGCCGAATGGCCGAAAGCCGTGCCGATGCTGGAACGGATCGTGGCCGAAACGCCGGACAAAGTTCCCGCGCTCGAAGCACTGGCACTCCTTCGCGAACGGCAGGGACAGATCGACGATGCGGTCCGCATCCGCCAGAAGGTTTACGCGCTCCGCTCCCCCACCGGCGCCGAACTGACGCATACCGGCATCATGCAGATGGAGCTCGGACAGGCCGCCGCGGCCATCGAGTCATTCGAGAAAGCGCGTGCGCTGCAAGGATCGGCGTTCCGGCACGACACGGAGCTTGGTGTGCTCTACCTCGCGTTGCGGCGTTTCGGCGAGGCGCGAACGGCGCTCGACCGCGTCCCACCAACCGACCCCGAATATCCGATGGCGCTCTTCAAACGCGCGCAGGCCAGCGTGCTGCTGCACGAGCCGGACGCGCCGTTGCGCATCGCCGCGGCGCGCGCGCACGCCGACGCGATGACGCGCCCGCTCATCGCACGCGAACGGCTGTTCCAGCAGCAATAAGAACGGCCCGGCGTTGCCACCGGGCCGTTCGCTTGCTGCGTTTGTATCGGACTAGAACTGGAAGCGCGCGGTGAGACGGAACTGCCGCGGCGGATAGAACGTCTTTGGCTGCGGCGCCTTCACGCCCCAGTCGGAGCGGACGAACGGCGCGTTCGGCGACAGCAATGGTTTCAGCGTCGCATCAGAAATCGAATCGGGGATCGGGATCTGCTTCACCGACTTGTCATTCGTAAAGCCGAGCGTACCGATGCGGGTTTCGTAGTCGTAACCAGTCTGATTGTTGAACGCGTTGATGATTGCCACCTGGAGCTGGAAACTGGTTCCGTGTGTGAAGGGGAAATCCTGCGTGTAGTTGATATCGGCCTGGTGATGCGACGGCGTTTTGCGGCGGCCGGCCGGCTCCGCGTAACGATCGGTATCGCTGGTCGATCCAGTCAGCGGCCGGTACGGAAGGACGCTTTCCAGCTGGTACGGCTGGCCGGACTGATAGAGGAGCAGGAACGCGCCAAGGCTGGCGTGCCACGGCAGCGTGTACACCACGTTTGATTTGGCGACGTTGCGGCGGTCGCCGCGAAGGTCGCCGTACTTGAAGTCCCAAAGCTGCCGGCCGGCGCCGTCGCCGATATTCGATGATCCGATGAAGATCGCGGCGTCGTTGGCGTTGCTGAACGAAGTGTTGTCCTGATCGAAGTTGCCGTAGAAGTGGCTGAGCGTGTAGGAGCCGCTGACCATGAGATGGTCGCCGTGCCATTCGGATTCGAGCGTGCTCTCCAGATACTTCGTGAACGCGCCGTCGAGGTTGGCGATGACATAGGTCGAGCCGCTGCCGATGGCGTTGCGGATCGTGCCCGGAGTCGCCACGGTGCCGAGGTTCGGAACGTACGGAGCGCGCGAGATGCCGCCGGGCGCGTTGAAGTCAGCGCGCGCCGTGTTGTTGGTGTCCTCGATGTAGTTCGAGCCCTTGCGGTACCGGCCGTACAGACGTGCCGACCAGCGGCTGGTGAGCTGCCGCGCCGTACCGACCATCAGCTCATTGATGTCGGGATGCTTGATGCCGTCCTGCCACCATTTGCCCGACGACGATGCGTTCGGCTGAATCCCGAGGAGGGTGCCGGTCTTATCGAAATAGACGTTGAGCTGCGACACGAGATTGCGGTCCCACGACGCAGCGCGCGCGTCGGAGTTCGCGGGCGGCATGTAGCGCGCGTAGGAGGCGAAGACAGTGTCGCGGCCGTTGTACGAAAACGTAGCGCCGAGGCGCGGCTGGATCATGTCCTTGAAGCTGAAACGGTGCATCAGGTACTTCGTGCCAGGCGAGCTGATGAGGCCTGCCACGTTGTTGGCTTTCGCCAGACCCTGACCGTAAAGCGTGTCCTTGCTGTCCAAGACGCCGACGTTGAACGTCCAGTTGTTCATGTGAATCGTGTCGTTCAGCTCGAAGTTCGTGGTCTTCACTTCCGAGTGAATCGTCGGAACGCCGGTCGCGCCCTGCTGGCTGACCTGTGCGACGAAGAATGCCGGCGTGGCCGTTCCGCACGCGGTGGCCGGGCAGGTGCCCGCCGTACCGATCCCCGCCGGAACCGTGATCAAGCCCCATCCGTTCGACGACTGGAAACGATCCTCGGCGTCGCTGTAGTGCTGGAGGCCAAGGTGCAGGTCATGCGTGATTTTGTTTCCGACCGTCAGGTTGTACGCACCCTGAATGGCCTTGCGGAAGAAGCTGTCGTCGTCGTTCGAGAACTGCCCGAAACCAACAGTGCCGCCGCCGGTCAACTGGCCCGGTGTGCAGCCGAGAGCCGCCGCGCCGTTCGGCGGGCAGACGTAGCCGTATTGGTTGATGAACGGCTGGACGAACGCGACCTGCGCCGCATTCGTACCCGAAGGTATCGGGACGACCAGACGTCCGAGATTGCCGAGTTGCGTGATGTCGAGGTGCGTGCCCTTGGAAAAGTTCGGCACCACGCTCGCGGTCTGATCGGCCGGGCTGACGCCGGGGTTCTTGTAATCGTAGGCTTTGAAGGAAGCGAAGCTCTTCGTATTGATGACCCACGATGTTTCGAACGTGCCGATCTTCAGGCCGGCATCGGTGCCGGTGCCGGTCGTCGGCGCCTGGATGGCGCCGAAACTGCTGGCCGTCTCCGTCGTGTGCGAGTCGCGGTAACTCGCGTTCATGAGGATTGACGACGTCGGGCTGAACGTGAGCTTGCCGAATTTGTCGGTCCGTTTGAGCTCGTACTTCGGAAGGTTGCCGTAGACGTTGGCCTGGTTGTCGCGGGTGAAATCAGGGCGGTAGTAAGAGCCGTAGAAGAAGAGCCGGTCGCTGAGAATCGGTCCGCCGACGTTGAAGTTTGCCCAGGAGCGGTTCTGCTGGTACGTGAGCACCTGCGTGCCGCTCTGCGAGGCGACGAAGTTCTTGTTGAGAAGCTCGTAGCTCGCTTCCCCGAAGAACTTGTTCGTGCCGGACTTGGTCACGGTGTCGATCTGGTAGCCGCCGGCGCGGTCGAAGTCGACCGCTTTCGCGCCGCCGCGAATGACGCTGACCTGTGCGATGTCGTGATTGTTCGGGTCAGCGGTATTGACGTTGAGAATGCCGAACAACGGCATGGTGATGTTGACGCCGTCAAAGAGGTACACATTGTCCTGGCCGCTGGCGCCCGCGGTCGGACCGCGGAACGTATCCGCGGTGTACATGACGCCGGGGATCAGCTTCTGCAGGTCGCTGTAGTTCTGCGTCACCGGCAATGCGCGGATCTGGTCCGAGGTGAGGCCGCTCTGCAAGGCCGTGGTCTCGCGGTTGACGAGCGTCGGTCCGGCCGTGACCGTGACTGTCTCGGCTACGCCCGCCACGCCGAGAGTGGCGTTCGCCGACGCTTCCTGGTTGAGGACAGCCTCGGCATGCCGAGTGGCGGTCTGCATCCCCGACAGCGTAAACGTCAGCGTGTACGCGCCAGGCTGGAGCGCCGGCAGCCGGTAATCGCCATTCGTGTCCGTGGTGGTGACACGCGGCTGCGGCAGGACGTTTGATCGCGCCTCGACGGTGACGCCTGGCAATACGGAGCCGTCGGTCGCCGTGACGCGTCCACGGATCGCGGCGGTCTGCTGCGCGAATGCAGCAGTGCTACACAAGAGAACGACGAGGCAGCAAATCAGCCTGCGTAAATGCATATGTCTCCCCCTCAAATTGTTTGTGAATGGTGGACGAAGCTCGCGGAGTCTACACCCGCTCGTCCTCTGCGCAGGCCGTACAAATGTCAGGAAAGCGGCCAGTCTAACTCGCCGAGAAAACGCTCGTCCTCGCGCCACGATCCGTGCACGGCGACGTGCAGGTCGAGGAAGACGCGCGCGCCAAGGATCGACTCCAGTTCCACACGCGCCTCGGTGCCGATCGTTTTGATCATCTCGCCGCGCTTGCCGATGATGATCGGCTTCTGCGTCTCGCGCTCGACCACGATCGTCGCGTAGATCTTGATGAGGTTCTTGGCCTCGTCCTCTTCCCATCGATCGACCGCCACCGCCGTGGAGTACGGCAACTCCTCGGACATATGCGCCAGCAGTTTCTCCCGCACGATCTCCGCGGCAAAGAAGCGCTCCGGCTGCGTGGTGAAGTCCTCGGTCGGATAGATCGCGTCGCCGAGTCCGACGCTTTCGAAGAGCGAGTTGACGAGACGCTCGACGCCGTCGCCGGTCGATGCGGAGACGGGAACGATCTCGTCGAAGAGTCCCGTCTCGCTGTATTGCTGGATCAGCGGCAGCAGCTTGTTTTTCTTCAGCAGATCGATCTTGTTGAGGAGGGCGAAGCGCTTCCCCTCCCCGCCTGACGCTTTCTGCTGACGCATCATCTCGAGCACGAATTCGTCGCCGTGGCCGAACGGCTCACTGGCATCGATCATCACCGCGACGACGTCGGCCTCGGACACACTGGCGCGCACGTGCTCCATCATCCGCACGTTCATCTTGTGCAGCGGCCGGTGGATGCCAGGCGTGTCGAGAAAAGCGAGCTGTCCACGCGGATCGTTGAGGATTCCGACGATGCGGTTGCGCGTCGTCTGCGGTTTCGCGGAAACGATCGAAACCTTCTGCCCGAGGATGCGGTTGAGGATCGTCGACTTGCCCGCGTTCGGACGTCCGATCAGCGCGACGACACCGAAGTGGGGCTTGTTAGTTTTGGGTTGATCAGCCATGAGGGGTCAAGCGTAGCGCGTAACGCTACCTTCCGTTCTCCAACTCTTCCTCGTCTTCGATCGTCCACGCCGGATCCTTCGAAACGCGGACGCGATAAATCCGGCGGCGGTCGGCGCGGTCGACGATGAACTGGAATCCGTTCTTCTTCACGATTGCACCGACTTTGGGCACGCGTCCGGTCGAGGTGAAGATCAGTCCCGCTACCGTTTCGTAGTCGTCGCCTTCGAGCTCGGCGTCGAGGAGGTCCTCGAGCGCCTCCACGCGCAACTGGCCGCTGACCATGTACTCGCCGTCGCCGAGGTCGACGATGGTCGCTTCGTCTTCCTCGTGCTCGTCCGCGATTTCGCCGACGATCTCTTCGACCACGTCCTCGATGGTGATGATGCCCGCGGTGCCGCCGTATTCGTCGACGACGACCGCCACCTGAATGTGCTCGCTCTGAAACTCGCGCAACAGCTCCGAGACTTTTTTCGTCTCGCTGACGAAGTACGGCGGCCGCGCGATCTGCGTTGCCGCCGGCACCTCGTGCTTCACCAGCGCCTCGAAGACTTCCTTGATGTGCACGATGCCGACGATCTTGTCGACGCTCCCTTCGTAAATCGGGATGCGCGAGTATTTCGAGTCGCTGAAGAGCCGCGCCAGTTCATCGAACGGATGCGTCGCATCGAACGCCAGCACGTCGATGCGCGGCGTCATCAGCTCGCGCGCCACGCGGTCGCCGAAGTCGACCACCGACTGGATCATCTTCCCTTCGCTGCCTTCGAGAATCCCTTCCTCTTCGCCGACGTCGATGTAGGCCTGCACTTCCTCATCGGTGACTT
>DASYJY010000011.1:0-5907 GCA_035995985.1 Thermoanaerobaculia bacterium
AGCTGCGCGTCGTGGCACCATTCGCCACGTTGTTCTACACGTTGATCGCAAAGCGCACGATTCTCGATGGCCGCGCCGGCTGGCGCTACGCGTTGGAACGATTCCTGGCCGAGTCCATGCTGTCGATCGAGTTGTTCCGGAGCGGACGGTGATGTCGCGCGTTCGCAGAATTCTCGCGAATCTCGTCCGCACGCCGCTTCGGCTGATGCCTGCCGAATCGGTCGTCCGTATTCGGTCGGGGGAGTTGCAGGGTTGGCGTTGGATCGCAGGCGCGAGCACGAACGGATGTTGGCTCGGCACATACGAGCGGCACATGCAGCAGCTGTTTCGCGAGCACATCCGGCCCGGTGCAACGGTCTTCGACGTCGGCGCGAACGCCGGCTTCTTTACGCTGCTGGCGTCGAAGCTCGCCGGCGATTCGGGACGCGTCTACGCATTCGAGCCGCTGCCGCGCAATCTCGAATTTCTCGACCGCCACATCCGCCTCAACGAGCTTGCGAACGTTCACATCGAGGCGCTGGCGATTGCCCCGACGAGCGGCGAAGCGCATTTTCGAATCGCACAGCACGCGTCGATGGGAGGCCTCGCCGAGGGTGGCGATCTTCGCGTCGTCACGGCGTCGCTCGATGACCTGATCGCCAGCGGCCGCGCCACGCGGCCGGACTTCATCAAGATGGACATCGAAGGCGCGGAAAGCGATGCGCTTCGCGGCGCGAAAGCGCTGCTCGCGGGCGGGCCGCTGACAATCGCCCTGTCAACGCACGGCTGGCAGCAACACGAAGCCTGTTGGGCAATCCTCGGCGATGCGGGATTCAAGCTCGAGCTCTTGCGCGACGGCGCGGCCGACGGCGACTACCTCATCCTCGCCACGAAGTGACTACTGCCGGCGAATCATCACGTCGCCCATCACCAGCAGATCCATCTTCGTGCGCAGGAAACAGTCGAGGGCTTGCGCGGGCGTGTTCACCACCGGCTCGTTTTCGTTGAACGAGGTGTTGAGCACGAGCGGGACGCCGGTGGCGTCGCGGAATGCTTCGATGAGGTGGTAATAGCGGGCGTTCTGCTGTTCGTCGACGGACTGCAATCGTCCCGATCCGTTCACGTGCGTCACCGCCGGGATCTGCGCGCGTTTCTCTTCGCGGATCTGGTAGACCTGCAGCATGAACGGAACGTCGTAATCGGTTTCGAACCACTCGCCGACAGCATCGCGCAGCACCGAGGGCGCGAAGGGGCGGAACGACTCACGGCGCTTGATCTTCTGATTGAGGATGTTCTTCATGTCGGCACGGCGCGGGTCGCAAACGATGGAGCGATTGCCGAGCGCGCGCGGCCCCCACTCCATCCGCCCCTGAAACCAGCCGACGACGTTGCCTTCCGCGATCTGCGCCGCGGTGCGGCGGCAAAGATGGCGCTCGTCGGTCACGCGCTCAATCGTGCAGTTCGCGGCTTCGAGGTCGGCTTGGCGCGCGGCGATCGCCTCGTCGATGGCCACGTCGTCGTACTCTGGCCCCCAGTACGCATGCGTCATCACGAACGACTTCGTGTTGCCGAGGATCTCGTTCCAGACCCAGTACGCGGCGCCGATCGCGCCACCGGCGTCGCCCGCGGCGGCCTGGATGTAGAGGTCCTTGTACGGCGAGCGGTCGAACACCAATCCATTCGCGACGCTGTTGTACGCGCAGCCGCCGGCGAGGCAGAAGCGCGGATTTTTCGTCTTCTCGTACAGCGCGTTCGCGAGCGCGAAGAACGCTTCTTCGAACATGGCCTGCATCGACGCGGCGAGATCTTTGTGCTTCTGCTCGATCGGCTCATCGGGCGCGCGTACCGCGCCGAGGCGATCGCTGAGGTGCTGCGAAAACACCGGACCGATGACCGGCATCCCGCCTTGCCACACCATGTCCAGGCCTGCTGAGTGATGCGTGAAGTAGTCGAGGTTCAGGCGAAATGTGCCGTCGCTCTGCACGCGCACGATGTCGCGCATCGCATCGATCTGCGTTGGCTTGCCGTAGGGCGCGAGGCCCATGACTTTGTACTCGTCGCCGTAGTGTGGGAAACCGAGAAACTGCGTCATGGCGGTGTAGAAGATGCCGAGGGAGTGCGGGAAACCGACCTCGCCGAGGACTTCAATTTTGTTTTTCGACGCGACGCCCCACATCGAGCTGACGAAATCGCCGAAGCCGTCGACGGAGAGCACCGCGGCATCGTCGAACGGCGCGACAAAATACGCGGACGCGAGATGCGCGCGGTGATGCTCGACGTGATGCAGCCGCGGCTTCAACGATTCAAGTCCGAAGGCCTGCTTCAACTCGTCCTCGATGCCGGCGACCTGCATCCGATTGGCGAGCCGCTTTCGGATCGCGCCGATCGACGGACGTTTAGCGAGGATGAACTTCGCGCGCTGAAACAGCCGCGCGTTCGGATCGCGGTTGACGGCGATGTGGTCGACGTCGTCGAGATCGACGCGCGCTTCGTCGAGGCAGTAGCGGATCGCAACCGATGGAAATCCGGCCCAATGCTTGATCCGCCGGAAGCGTTCCTCCTCGGCCGCGGCGACGAGCTTGCCGTCGATCAGAATGCACGCGGCGGCGTCGGCGTGATGGGCGTTGATGCCGAGGATGATCATCGTTGAACAGACACTCTTGTCTGTTGTGGCCCGATAATGGCCGCACCGCAATGACGCGACGCGTGCTCTTCGTCAATCGCTACTTTCATCCCGATCATTCTGCAACAAGTCAGATGCTCTCCGACCTCGCGTTTCATCTGGCGGCGCGCGGATGGACGGTGAGCGTGGTGACCAGCCGTCAGCGATACGACGATGCGCGCGCCAAACTTCCGGCGCGCGAAACGATCGGCGGCGTCGACGTCCGGCGTGTCTGGTCGACGCGCTTCGGCCGCGGATTCCTGCCGAGCCGCGCGATCGACTACGCGACGTTTTACATCAGCGCATTCTTTGCGCTCCTTCGCGGCGCGGCACGCGGTTCGACGATCGTGGCGCTGACCGATCCGCCGCTGATCTCGGTTGTGGCGGCGCTTGCGGCAATGCCGCGCGGCGCGCGGTTGATCAACTGGACGCAGGATCTTTTCCCCGAGGTGGCGGAGGCGCTCGGCATGCGTGCGTTGCGCGTGCTGCGGAGCGTTCGCGACTGGTCGCTTCGCCGCGCGCACACCAACGTCGCCCTCGGCGATTCGATGGCCGCGCGCCTGCCGAACGCGATCGTGATCCACAACTGGGCCGACGCGGCGCTGCACCCGGTCGACGTCGTGCACGATCGCTTCATCGTCGGCTACTCGGGCAACCTCGGGCGCGCGCACGATGCGCAGACGATGCTCGCCGCGATTCGTGAATTGCGCGACGACGCCGGGATTGAGTTCGTCATCACAGGCGGTGGCGCGCAGCTGGACGCGATTCGCGCGCAGCGATTGCCGAACGTCCGATTCGCGGGCTACGCGCCGCGCGAGCAGTTGAGCGAAAGCCTTTCTGCCGCCGACGCGCATCTCGTCACGCTGCTGCCGGCGCTGGAGGGACTGATCGTGCCGAGCAAGTTTTACGGCGTTCTCGCCGTGGCGCGGCCGGTGCTGTTCGTCGGCGCGGCGGACGGCGACCTGGCGCGTATCATCCGGACTTGTGATTGCGGCTTCGTCATCGAACCCGGGCAGAGCGACGCGCTGGCCGCGATCATTCGCGAGCTGGCCGACGATCGCGATCGCGCACGCGCGATGGGCCTCCGCGGCCGGCGGTTGTACGAGGAAAAATTCGCGCCGCAACTCGCGCTGACAGCGTGGGAACGGCTCCTGACATGAGCGAACGTCGCGGAAGGCTGTTTCTAATCGGCGTCGCGGTGACGATGCTGATCGCGGCGGCGGTCTTCCAACTGCGGCCGCCCGAGATCGGATCGCCGCCGCTGCCGGGCACGCCACCCGCGCTCGCAGCGCGCGTGGCCAAACATCCCGCTGATTGGGAGGCGGCGACGGTGCTCGCCGAGGTTGCGCTCGATGCGCGGACAGAGAATCGATTGCAGCTCTGGCACGCCGCATACGATCATGCCGCGGCACTCGCGCCCGGGCTGCCCGGACCGCCAAACTCGTTCGCGCGCGCGGCATTTTTTCACTGGGGCGAGCTTTCGCCGAAAGATCAGCAGGAAGCACTCGCGGCGTATGCGCCGCTGCTGAAGGATCCGCTCACATTCGCGCGCATGGCTGGTCCGCTGTTCGAGCTCACGGGCGACCTCTCGATGCTCGAACGCGCGCAGCCGCACACCGAGTACTCGGTGGGAGTGCTCCTCGATCTCGCGTTGCCGAACGGACGTTTCGACGACTACCGCAAACTGCGCGGCGAACTGAAGCAGCTTCGCGCCGTCGGTTTCAACGCGCGCGTACACGTCGCCGCGCCTGGCGATCTGATCGCGCACTTTCCCGATCCGCCGTACTTCTCTGATTCGGAGCCGCAGATCGCGGCGCTGTTGAACGAACTTCATCGCCGGCCGCTCGACGAAATGCCGAACCGTCCGGCGGTGATCGACGGCGTGATCGACTACGCGCTCCGGCATGGACTGGAGCCACTCGACGGCCTGGAGATCGTCACGCGCAGAACGGGCGCCGCGTCCGACCAGACGCGAATCCGGCTGGCCCGCAAACTTGGTCTCATCAATCTGGCCAGGCAGATCGAGCTGGGCGCTAACGATCCGCGGCGTCCACAGATGACCGACTCCGACTGGCACGGCCTCTGCGGCACCGACATCTGCAATCACGGATGGCGGACGATTGAAGCCGCTCACGCGGTGTCGCTCACGATTGAGACAGCGCAGACTGACGATGTCGCCGGCTATGCGGAGATTTACGTCGACGATGAGCTGCGGGCCGAGGGAGAAATCGGTGCGCGGCGCGACTTCATCCTACCGGTCGGAAATCCGGGCACGCACCGCGTCGAGGTCGTGCTGGCCAATCCGCGGATGCGCAGCGGCGCGTCGCGGCGGCTGCACGTCGCCAGCATCACGTCTCTTTAGCGACGACCGCCGCCCCGGCAATGGCGGCGAGCGTGATCGGATTCGCGGGGATGAAGAAGTTGAAGTCGACGAGCGCGTGCATCATGGCGATGGCGATGCTGGTCAATGCGGCGACTTTGAATGCACGGCGCCGCCAGCTCATCGGCTCCCCTTCCGGTCCGACAGCGTTGCGCACGAGCGCTGCGAAACCGGCCAGGAGCGGAACGAGCGAGACGACGAAGCCGAGGGCACCCGTCGTTCCGAGAATCTCGGCGTAGTCGTCGTGGGCGTGATTCGGTACGGTGTCGCCTACGGTCACTCGCGTGGTCAGCACGACGTCCGGATACGTTCCGGCGCCGCTTCCGAAGAGCGGAAACATCTCCCAGATGCGGAGCGCGGCCACGACGGAATCGCGTCGCGCCACCACTTGCGAGGTCCGGCTGGTCTCGAATCGAGTCACCGTTCCGGGACGGCCGAGGACGACGATCGCGGCCACGATCGCTGCGGAAACCGCGGCGGCGATCAGGATGAATCGCAACGCCGAGTTGTTTCTGTCGCTGGCCATCGCGCCGACCAGCGCGAATCCTCCGATGAGCGCGAGGACCGCACCTCTCGACTCCGACACCAGCACGGCCGTCACGCAGCCGAGCGCGGCGAGCAGTCCGAAGGCGAACGGAAAGAAGCGGCGCTCCACGAGCTTCACGAAGCGGCGTCCGAACGGGGCGCCCGTCGGGGCGGCGGTGTGCCAGGCGTACGCCGAAACGTAGAGCGACATAGGCAGGACGATCGCGGCGTAGTGCCCGAAGTGATTCGGATTGACGAACGTCCCGGTCGCGCGGCCGAAGATGAGATTGTTCCTCCACCCCCAGATCGCGTAGCGGCCGAGCGCGGCTTCGTGTACGGCATAGAGTGCTTCGAAGATGCC
>DASYJY010000012.1:0-14993 GCA_035995985.1 Thermoanaerobaculia bacterium
GGCCGTGAGTTCAGGCGATGCGACACCCGATGCCGTTCGCCATGTTCGGGCCTTCCTCGAGCATCTTCCTGAGCACCCGCACGAAGAATTTCAGCAGATTCAATAAAAAAGACTCAGGATTCCGCCCGTGGCGTCACTCTAATGGCAGGGCGCCCTTCTTGATCCGGTTTTAGAACCGACACGAGGAGGGTTTATGCAGAGTCAGGTCAAAAAGTTCGTTTTCGCAGTTTCAGTGGCTGGAATGCTGTCCATGACGGTCCCGGCGATGGCAGCGCCTCGCACCGGCGGCGCGGATCCGGGGTTGTTTTCACGCCTCAAAAGCGTGATCGCCCACATCCTGGACATCGTCGAAATCAAAGGCTCCGTACCTCCGGGCTGATTTCAACGCGCAGGATTGAATCGCCTCGCATGCGGCGCGTTACCATCCGCATCGATGCGTACGATCGTCGTCACCGTCTGTCTTCTCATCGCCTCGAACGTCTTCATGACGTTCGCCTGGTATGCCCATCTGCGCAACTTGTCGTCACGTCCGTGGTACGTGGCGGCATTCGCCAGTTGGGGGATTGCGCTCTTTGAGTATCTACTGCAGGTCCCGGCCAATCGCATCGGATATCACCAGCTCTCGCTGGCGCAGTTGAAGATCGTGCAGGAGGTCGTGACGCTGTCGGTGTTCGTGCCGTTCGCGGTTTTCTACATGCGCCAGCCGATGAACCTCAACTTCCTCTGGGCGGGGCTCTGCCTGCTCGGCGCGGTATTCTTCATCTTCCGATGAGCGATGCCACCGCAAAGAGTTGGGCCGTCCTCTTCGCCCGGCTCGTGCTCGGCCTGATCTTCTTCATGGCCGGCGCCTGGAAAGTGTTCGTGCTCGGTCCGTCCGGTCACGTGCAGCGGTTTTTTCTTCCGTTCCAGCACACGTTTCTGCCGGTGTGGTCGCTGTGGGCTGTCGGCTTCGCGATTCCCTTCATCGAGCTCATCGCCGGCGCCCTCGTCATTCTCGGCTTCAAAACTCGCTACGCATTGGTAGCGCTCGGATTCGTGCTGGCCATCGTCACATTCGGCCATCTTCTCGATCAGCCGTTGTACGCGCTGCACGAGCACGTCATCCCGCGCCTCGCGCTCCTGCTGTTCGTCTTCCTGATGCCGCGTGACAGCGATCGCTACTCGCTCGATCACCTGCTGCGACGCGCCTGAACGCATGCGTCTCTGGTCGATCCATCCGCAGTACCTCGATGCAAAAGGTCTGGTTGCGCTCTGGCGCGAAGGATTGCTGGCGCAAGCCGTGCTGGCCGGGCAGACCCGCGGCTATCGCAATCACCCGCAGCTCGAACGCTTTCGCGACCATGCCGGCGCGATCACTGTTTACCTTCGCCACGTCGTCGACGAAGCCGAATCGCGTGGGTACAAGTTCGTTCGATCGAAGTTGCCTCGTACGAAATCCGCGCCGCAAATCGAAGTTTCGGACGGACAACTCCGATACGAATGGCAGCATCTCCTCGCAAAGCTGCACGAACGCGATCCCGAACGACTCCTTCGGTTCGAGAAAACCACCGATCCGATACCGCATCCGTTTTTCGTCGTTGTTCCCGGTTCTGTTGCCGCGTGGGAAAAGGTCCGCGGCTGACTCCGGCTACAATCGCCGCTTCATGCGCATCCTTGCGGACGTTGCTGTCGTCATCGTGGCGGTGCTGCACCTCGGCTTCCTGATTCTGGAGATGTTCCTCTGGACCAAGCCGTTCGGGATGCGGACCTTTCGACTGACGCCGGAGATCGCGCAAGCCTCGGCCGGTCTCGCCGCGAACCAGGGCCTTTACAACGGCTTTCTCGTCGCCGGCCTGTTGTGGGGCGTCTCCGGCGGCGACGGCGGTTATGCAATCAAGCTTTTCTTCCTTGGCTGCGTGATCGTGGCCGGGATATTCGGAAGTTTCACCGCCAAGCGCTCGATCCTCTGGATACAGGCGTTTCCCGGCTTGCTCGCGCTTCTGGCAGTCATCGCCGCGCATCGGAGCTGACCCATGGAACTTCTCCTCTGGCGTTGGAGCACGACGGCGCAGATCACCTCGGAGTTGATGATCGCGGTCTTCTTCGTTGTACTGGCGCGATCCGTTCGCCGCGTCGAGATGCGGCCGTGGATTCAGGCCTGGCTCTGGAATCTCGCCGCGCTTTTCGTCACGATCACCTTCTGGTTCGCGCAGCCGAAATCGCGAATCGCATTCATGGTCACCGTCTTCGGCTACACGTTGTCGAAGACGATCTTCTCCGTGCTTCTGGTCGCCGGCACCTGGAACTTCGTCCGCCGCCGGACGGGTGTCGGCGTACGACGCGCGGTCATCGCTTCCGTGGTGGCCTACTCGACCTTCGCCGCATTGACGTTCGACGCGATCGACAAACTCGGCACCGCACAATCCGCCGTCATCGGATTGATCCTCGGCTTCGGCGCTCTCCTTCTTCTATTCACGCGAATGCCCGGCGCGGGATGGCTGACCGCCGGCTTGTCGATTCGAACGCTCCTCGCAATCGTCGAAACCCTCGCACACGGGGCGCGACTCTTCCCGCAGCACTTTGTCTCGGAGTCGGCGCTTGGCATCTTCCTGGCGTCGTACTCCTCGTTCGACACCGGCGCGGAGTGGGTGATCGCACTCGGATGCGTGCTCATTCTCTACCGGACCATTCAGCAGGAGCTGACGCAATCGAACGTCGATCTGCTCGCCGCGCAGGAAGTGCTGCAGGAACTGGTCGATCGCGATCCGCTCACCGGCCTGGCCAATCGCCGCGCGCTTCCGGAAGTTCTGCGCAGCGTCTTCCGCACCGGCGCTACGATTCTCTTTTTCGATCTCAACGACTTCAAAGGCATCAACGACCGCTACGGACATCAGACCGGCGACGACTGCCTGAAACGCTTCGCGCGCGTGCTGCAGGCCAGCTTCCGTCCCGAAGATCACGTCATCCGCTACGCCGGCGACGAGTTCGTCGTCATCGCGCCCTCGGCCGACTCGGAGCAGATCCTCGCGCGCGTCGAGAGCGTTCGCGAGCGCCTGAAGTTCGAGCGCAGCGACGGACCTCCGATCAAATTCTCCGTCGGTCACGCCACCGTTCCCGTCGATGGGGATGCCGAGGCGGCGTTGAGGAAGGCGGATGAAGCGATGTATCGCCAGAAGGGTCCAAGCGGCGGGCGGCTTCGGACCGTGTGATGGTAATCTCCCTCATCGCGAATTGGAGGCAGTCATGACCGGTGTGATCGAACTTCTCGACGGCGAAATCAGCCAGCGCCACATGCTCAATCATCCGTTTTATCAGCGCTGGAATGCGGGCGAGCTGACGCGCGGCGAGCTCGAAGAGTATTCGCGGCAGTACTACCCGTACACGCTCGCGTTCCCGACGTTTCTGAGCGCGATGCACGCGCACACCGGCGACATCGCCATCCGCCAGTACCTGCTCGAGAATCTCATCGAGGAAGAGCGCGGCACCGAAAACCATCCCGAGCTCTGGCTCCGCTTCTGCGACGCCCTCGGCGTCGATCGCTCCGACGCGAAGTCGACGACGCCGAACGCTGCGACGTCCGATCTCATCGCAACGATGCGCAATCTCGCCCGCAGCGAGAAGCTGCACGAAGGTCTGGCGGCGCTCTACGCGTATGAATCGCAGATCCCGGCAGTTTCGAAAACCAAGATCGACGGCCTCGCCGCGTGGTACGGCATCACGGAAGCGCGCGACATCTCATTCTTCTCAGTGCACATGGAAGCCGACGTTCTTCACTCCCAGACCGCGCGCGAACTTCTCGAAACGCTCTGCGACACGCCGGAGAAATGCGAAGAAGCGCGCGCCGCGGCATCGAGCACCGTCAACGCGCTGTATCGCTTTCTCGACGCCGTGAACTAGCGTATGACTCGTGACGAGATCCTTCGTGCGGTCGATGCGAACCGAGCGCGTTTGTCCGCGCTCGGTGTCGTCGAGCTCGCGCTTTTTGGATCGCATGCACGGGGAGATGCGAAGCCGCAGAGCGACGTCGATTTCCTCGTAGAGTTTTCCGAGAAGTCCTTCGACCGCTACATGGATCTCAGGGACTTCCTCCAGGAACTGCTCGGCCGGAAGGTCGATCTCGTGCTGAAGAGCGCCATCAAAACGCGATTGCGCGAACGCATCCTCAGCGAGGCGGTCCGTGCGGCGTGACGCCGTTGTGTTCCTCGATGACATCATCGAGGCGTGCGACAAGATCATTCGCTATGCCGCCGATTTCTCAGTTGAGCAGTTTCGACACGATGAAAAGACGATTGACGCGATCGTACGAAATCTAGAGGTCATCGGCGAAGCGGCAAAAAACGTCCCCGATGAAATGCGCGCTAAGATAACAGTCGACTGGAAGAGAATGGCCGGTCTTCGTGACGTGCTGATTCACGGATACTTCGGAATCGATCTCGACATCATCTGGGATGTCGTACAAACAAAAATCCCGGAACTTCATCGGCAGATTTCGCTGTACGTGCGCACATCGGACGTCGGATGATCCATCGCGTTGCGGACGTCCGACGCTCGCTCTTTCTCGTCGGACTGGTTTTGATTTTCGCCGCCCCACTGTCCGCACAGACTCCACCAGAGGCTGAGTCGCAGATCCAGGACAACAGCTTCCTCATTGAAGAGGCGTACAACCAGGACCCGGGCGTCGTGCAGCACATCCAGACGTTTTCGCGCGCCACGCGCGGGGGCGACTGGCTCTACACGTTCACGCAGGAATGGCCGGCGCCGGGGATCACGCATCAGCTCAGCTACACGCTGGCGATGGCGAGCATCGATGGCGCGCGCGGCATCGGTGACGTCGCCCTGAACTATCGCTATCAGTTGCTCGGCGATGCCGATGCGAAGGTTGCTGTCTCGCCTCGACTGACCGTTCTTCTTCCCACCGGCAACGAGCGCCGCGGCCTCGGCAGCGGCGGTACCGGGATTCAGGTGATGCTGCCGGTCAGCACCGTCCTGACGCCTGCGCTGGTCGCGCATTGGAACCTCAGCGCGACGCTGACGCCGTCAACCCACACGCACAATCTCACCGCGGGACAGAGTTTCGTCTGGCTCGCTAATCATCGCTTTAACGTCCTCGTTGAGACGCTCTGGTCACGAACATCCGACCGCGCCGGCCACGACGCGCAACTAACCGTCAGTCCCGGCGTCCGCTGGTCGTACGACTTTCCGAGCAAGCTGCAGATCGTCCCCGGAATCGCATTTCCGATCACGAGCGGCGCAAAATCGGTCTTTCTCTACCTCAGCTTCGAGCACCCGTTTCGGTAAACGTCACTCTTCCTCGAGGCCCTGACTGATCCGAAACACATGGCCATCCGGATGCCGCACGTGCATCTCGCGCACGCCCCACGGCTCGTCGGTCGGCGGCCACGTGATCTCGATCCCTTGTTCGACGCAATGCCGGTGGATGGCATCGACATCGTCGACCCAGATCGACATCCAGACACCCTTATCGTCCGCGGCTTCCTCGCCGAACGTCGTTGGAATGTCGCTCTTGCCGCGGCCGCCCTGTCCATCCTGGCAAAGGAAGATCTCGCAGTGTCCCGAGCAGACGCCGCCGAAGGTCGGCGGATCGCCCCAATCCCAACCCTTCTTCCAGCCGAGGCGCTCGAACCATTCGAAGCTCTCGACGAGGTTGGATACGTTGAGGATCGGCGTGATTCGGTGAGCGAGCATGCGACTCATCCTTTCAACAGCTTCTCGATTCGAACCGCCAGCCGCGGATCGCCGATTGTTTCGGCGAGCGACGCGAACGACGGCGACGGTTTCCGCCAGCGCAGTTCATCGACATCGTCAAACAGCGGCGCATTCGTTCGCAGCGTTGCCAGATCTTTGAAGAGCAGCGCCAGTTTGCGATTCTCTCCGAGGACGTTGTCGGGGAAGTCCTCGATCGCTCCGTGGCGAGCGATCAGCGTCGCCGCCGTCTTCGCACCGATGCGCGGAATGCCGGGATAGCCGTCCGCGGCATCGCCGACCAGCGCCAGGTAATCCGGAATCCGCTCCGGCGCCACGCCGAACTTCGCGCGGACTCCGGCATCGTCGCGAATTTGTCCGCTCTTGCGATCGACCTGAACGACGCGATCACCGACCACACATTGCGAGAGATCTTTGTCCGGCGTCCAGATGCAGACCTTATCGACCTCCGGATCCGCGGCCGCCAGAAACGCCGCTGAAGCCAGCGCGTCGTCGGCTTCGAACTCCACCATCGGCCAGGTCGCGACGCCCATCGCCACAAGCGCCTCCTCGAGCGGATGGAACTGCCGCCACAACGCGTAATCGATTCCCGCCCCGGTCTTGTATCCCGGCCACAAATCGTTGCGAAACGACTCGATGACGTGATCGGTAGCCACGCCGATATGCGTCGCCCCGCCCTCCATCATTTGCACGACCGTCCCGAGCACGCCGGCCACCGCGCCGAACGGCGGATCATCCTTACGAAACCTTCGGATCCCGAAGAAGTGCCGGAACAGCTCGTACGTCCCGTCGATGAGGTGAACGATCATTCGGCGCGAACTTTACAGGGAACGGTTCACGCGGAGAACGCGGAGAGGCGGAGATAGTCGTACTTTCCTCCGCTCCTCCTCGAATTCCTTATGAAGCGGCCCGCGACGCTACAATCACGCGAGGAGCGCCATCAATGCCGACTTCCACGATCACAGTCGACTCAACAGTCAAGGCTCGCCTCGCGGAGTTGGCGAACGAGACCGGCCAAAGCGTGGATGGCTTCGTTGAAGCCTTGCTTCGCCGCATTGCCGATGCGGCTATTCACTTCGAGTGCGGTGTCCCGGTGTTTCCGCCGCGACCCGGAGCGCCAGTCCTGACAGTCGACGAGGTCGATCGACTTGCGAACGGTGACGAGGGGTAGCTGACTGCGTGGCAGTACTTCTCGATGTGAACGTCCTGGTCGCATTGCTCGTGCCGGGCATCAGCATCACGCGATTGCCGTAAGTTGGTTCTCGAAAGCGGCGGCGGGCGGTTGGGCGACCTGCACGGTCACTGAACTAGGCGTAATCCGCGTCTGCGCGCAACTTCCGGGAACCAGGTGGGCTCCGGAAGCGACAGCGGATCGCTTGCTCATGATGATCGTCACAAATCGAGAATACGTTTGGTGGCCGAGCGCCGTGTCTCCGGCAGTTCTGCCCGAGGTCCGTTCGGCAGAGACGGGCAAGCAGGTGACCGACCGCTATCTACTCGCCACGGTGCGGCGCAATCGCGGACAACTCGTCACATTCGACCGAGCGCTTACCGTTGCAGGCGGAGATAGCGCCGTCTGCCTGCTTCCTGACGCGGAGTAGTCCGGTTTTTCTCCGCTCCTCCGCGTTCTCCGCGTGAAACCGTTCCCTGTTGACTAAAGAACCGCCCCCGCGCTGCGCACCACCTCAGCATAGAACTTCGCGCTTTCCTTCAAAGTTCGTTTCAGCGTGGCGAAATCGACGTGCACGATGCCGAAGCGTTTGGTGTAGCCGAGGGACCATTCGAGGTTGTCGAGGAGGGACCAGACGAAGTAGCCGCGGACGTCGGCGCCTTTAGAGATTGCATCCGCGACGGCGCGGATGTGCTCGCGGAGGTAGTGGATGCGCAGCGGGTCGTTGATCGTGTCATCGATCGCGGTCGGCGGGTCGTAGAACGCGGCGCCGTTTTCGGTGATGTAGATCGGCGTCGGGCCGTAGCGGTCGCGGAACCAGAGCAGGACGTCGGTCAGGGCCGGCGCGTGAACTTCCCAGCCGGTTTCCGTGTAGATCGATTGCGGCTGGCGCACGCGCGCGGCGCGCTCGACGACCTGCGCGGGATCGTTCTTCGTCACCGCGCGGAGGTAGTAATTGATGCCGGCGAAATCGAGCGGCTGTTTGATGAGGTCGAAATCGGCGGCGGGAAAGTCCGGCCACGCTTCGCCGAAAATATCCTTCATCTCCTCGGGATACGCGCCTCGGAAGACGGGATCGAGATACTGGCGGTTCATGTATGCGTCGGCGCGGCGGGTGGCGGCGAGGTCATCGTCGCTTTGCGAGTCGGGATACTTCGGCTCGATGTTCACGACGATTCCGATGGCGTGTTTGCCGACGGCGCGATAGGCCTCGACGGCGCTGCCATGCGCGCGCAGGAGATTGTGCGTGGCCAGCGGCGCTTCGAAGAGATTGCGATGTCCCGGCGCGAGGGCGCCGTGGAGATAGCCGCCGTCGGTGACGACCCACGGTTCGTTGAGCGTGGACCACCACTCAACTTTATCGTCGAGCGCGCGGAAGGCGACGTTTGCGTATTCAGCGAACCAATTGGCGATGTCGCGATTCAGCCAGCCGCCTCGGTCGTCGAGTGCGGCGGGGAGGTCCCAGTGGTAGAGCGTGGCCATCGGAAGGATGCCGGCCTCGCGCAGCGCATCGACGAGGCCTCGATAGAAGTCGAGCCCTTTCTGATTCACACGGCCGGTGCCGTCGGGGAGAATGCGGCTCCAGGAAATGCTGAAGCGATACGCCTGCAGCCCGAGGGCTTTCATGATGGCGATGTCCTCGGGGTAGCGGTGATAGTGATCGCAGGCCACGTCGCCGGTGTCGCCGTTGGTCATGCGCCCGGGCGTGTGGCTGAAGCGGTGCCAGATGCTCGGGCCGGCGCCGTCCGCGAGCGGCGATCCTTCAATTTGATAGGCGGCGGTTGCGGAACCCCAGACGAAACCGTCGGGGAAGCGGACATCGGTCATCGGTTCGATCTCCTCATTGACAGCAACATCGAATGTGAGTAGCGTACCGCAAAATGTAACCGTTTACATTCGAGGGCCGCGAACGCACATGACGAGCCGTCCGGATGTTCGAAGCAACCCACGCCCCCGCAATCGCGCGGCAGCAGCGACCATTCACGACGTGGCCGCGCGTGCGGGCGTTTCGGTGGCCACCGTCTCCCGCGTCCTCAACGGCAAAGAGCTCGTGCGCGAGGAAACGTCGCGTCATGTTCGTGCCGCGGCGAAGTCGCTGCGTTACGTTCCCAACGTCGCGGCGCGCTCGCTCAGCATCCGGCGCAGCCAGACCATCGGCATCGTTCTGCCGGACGTGCACGGCGAATTTTTCTCCGAGGTCATTCGCGGAATCGACCTGGCGGCGAGGGCAAAGGGGTATCACATCCTCGTCTCCGGCTCGCACAGCGATCCGTCCCAGATGCTGAACGTCGTCGACACGATGCGGGGACGTGTGGACGGGCTCGTGGTCATGGCGCCCGACGTCACGCTCGCGCCCCTCGATGAGTTGCGGGCGCGGGCGATGCCGGTCGTTTTGCTCAACTCCGCTACGCCGAACGGCGACGCCATCACCATCGACAATTACGGCGGGGCGCGGGCGATGATGCGCCATCTGCACGAGCTCGGGCACACGCGCATCGCGTTCGTGCGCGGGCCGCAGCACAACGCCGACGCGCGCGAACGGCTGCGCGGCTACCGTCACGCGATGCGCGGAATCGCGGCGGTTCCAAACAAAGCGTTGGAATGCAGCGGCGACTTCACCGAGGAGTCGGGCTTCGCTGCGGCGCGAAGGGTGGCCGAGTTGAAGCCGCGGCCGACGGCCGTTTTTGCCGCGAACGATTCGATGGCGGTTGGAGTGCTCGCGTCGCTGACCGCGGCCGGCGTTAAGGTGCCCGAGGAGATGAGCGTGGTCGGATTCGACGACATCCCGATCGCGCGCTACGTCAATCCGGCGCTGACGACGATGCGCGTCGACATCGCGGAGCTGGGGCGATGCGCTTTTGGACTGCTCCTCGATGCGATCGGAAATCCCGCGGCTCACGCGCCGCGTCATGACCGCGTGGCCACAACACTCGTCGTGCGGAAGTCGTGCGGCGTTCCGAAACTGCAACCGAAACAAAACGCGCAGCCGCATCGTGCGGCGCGTGGCCGAAAAAGAGTTCCCGAAAAAGGAGAGGTGTCATGAGACGAACGTTTTTATTTTTTGGAGTGGCATTGCTGTTTGCCGCCACGGTCTTCGCGCAGACGTCGACGACGGCAACGCTTCGCGGAAAGATCACGAATGACGCCGGCAGCGCCGTCGCGAACGCGGAGGTCAATGCCGTGAATGCCGGCAGCGGCTTCGTGAAGACGGTGAAGTCGGGGAGCGACGGCTCGTACACGCTGGCGGGCTTAGCGCCGGGAACGTACAACATCGTTGTTTCGGCACCAGGCTTCGAGCCGAAGAGCCAGACGCTCACGGTCCTCGTAGGCCAATCGCTGGAGCTCAATCTAGGTGTCTCCACGACCGCCGTGCTCAAGGAGTCGATCACGGTGGTCGGCAATCAGGCGGTGGAGACGCGCACGAGCGAGATCGCCACGAACGTGACCACGCAGCAGATCGAGAACCTGCCGCAGGACGACCGCAACTTTCTCAATTTCGCCGCGCTCGCCCCGGGAATCCGGCTGTCGACCGACCCGCAGCGAAAGACGTTCGCCGGCGACGCGCAGGATCCGGAGCAGACGAACATTTTCATCGACGGCGTCAGCACGAAGAACGACGTCCTTCAGGGCGGCACGGTCGGGCAGGACTCCAGCCGCGGCAATCCGTTCCCGCAGAGCGCGATCCAGGAGTTCCGCGTCATTACGCAGAACTACAGCGCGCAATACGACCACGCCTCGAGCGCGATCATCAGCGCGGTGACCAAGTCGGGAACGAACGACTTCAAGGGCGAGGCGTTCGCCTTTTATCAGCCGAAACAGTGGGTGGCGGCGACGGAGAAGAACTTCAAGTTCTCTACGTTGACTGGCAACACGTCGTATCACCGCACGCAGCCCGGGATCAGCTTCGGCGGGCCGCTCATCAAGGATCACCTTCAATTCTTCGCCACGTATGAGGGCGACATCGAACAGGCCTCGAATTCGGTCGTCGTCACGATTCCCAAATATGCGGCGCAGTTCAGCAACTTTACCGGGAGCTTCAGCAGCCCGTTCAAGTCGACGCTGGCATTCGGAAAAATGAGCTGGCAGGCCGCGGCGAATCAGACGCTCGATTTCAGCGGCAGTTACCGCCGCGAGCACGAGACGCGCGACTTCGGCGGTCAGACGAGTTTCGAGTCGGCCACGAATTACAAGAACTGGGTCTATGGCGCCACGGTGCGCGATCAGTTGATTATCGGCAACGCGCTGAACGAGGCGAGCGCCAGCGTGCAGACGTTCGGCTGGAATCCGGAGCCACAGAATCCCGGCCTGGTCGGCAAGCTCTATTTCGCGCCCGGCTTTGCCACGATCATCCGCACGGGCGGCAACAGCACTCTCCAGGATTTCAATCAGCGCCGCCTGGAGCTGCGCGACAACTTCAACTTCGCCCCGATGGAAATGGCCGGCACGCACAGTTTTCAGATCGGCGGCAACGTCGATTTCATGCATTACAACGTGAACAAGAGCCTCAACGGCATTCCGCTGTACAAGTTCATCGACGAGCCGGCGAACGGCAACACGTTCGCGCAGCCTTTCGAAGTCGATTACGGCATCGGCAATCCGATTCTCAAGATCAGCAATAATGAGTACGGCATTTACGGTCAGGACTCCTGGGCCGTCAATCCGAAACTGACCCTGAACCTCGGGCTCCGCTGGGATTATGAGTCGCACATGCTGGATGAGAGCTACGTCACGCCGGCCAACATCGTGGCCGCGCTCAAGGGAAAAACGTTCCCGTTCGACGGACGCACGATCAGCATCCCGGACGAATATTTCTCGAACGGCAGCCAGCGCAAACCGTACAAGAGCGAATACCAGCCGCGGCTGGGATTTGCTTATGACCTCAATGCGGACGGCAAATCGGTCGTCTTCGGCGGATGGGGCAAGTATTACGACCGCCTTTTCCTGAATGCCACGCTGGATGAGCGCTTCCGCCAGCAGTTCCCGGTTTACCGCTTCGAATTTTCGTCGGACGGTCGTCCCGGCACGATCAAGTGGAATGACTCCTATGGGACCGCGGCCGGACTTCAGACGCTGATCGCGCAGGGCGCGACGCATCCGGAAATCTACCTGCTCAGCAACAACACGAAGCCGCCGTATTCGACGCAATACAACGTCGGGTTCCGTCAGGCCTTCGGTAGCTGGCTCGGTTCGGCGAGCTATAACGCCGTGCGCGGCAAGCGCGGCATCACGTATGTGGCCGCGTCGGGAACCTGTTGCGGCGCCTTCGCGCCGGGCTACAACGCCGTCATCATCAATGATCCGGTCGGCAAGAGCTTCTGGTATGACGCGGAGAGCCTGACGCTCGACCGCCCCTTTACGACACAGTCGCGCTGGGGCGCGCGCTTTACCTACACGCACGCCAAAGCCGAACAGAACGGAAACGATCTCTTCAGCCTCGATCTGCCGTCCGCGGCTTCTTATGCGCGCCATCCGGTTCCAGGCTCCGAGCCGAACCATTTCAATGCCACCGGCATCTTCGGAATGCCGTGGGACGTGCGCTTCAGCACCAACGTCACGTTCGGCACCGGCGGCGCCACGCCGATCACCGATTTCTCCAAAGGCTTTACTCTCGCTGGCCGCCTCGCAACGGGTGTCAAGCGGGGAGCCGTATATCCCGACAAGGGATACCGGAATGTCGATTTCCGGCTCTCCAAGGATTTCAGCGCCGTCCGCGGCACGACGGTCGGAGTCATCGCGGAAGTCTTCAATGCATTCAACTTCACGAACTTTGGCTGTCTGAATGATTTCGTCGGCGACAACAATGACCGCACGACGCTCGGCAATCCGAACTGCGTCGTTTCCCTCGGCCGGCGCGAGCAGGTCGGCTTGCGCCTCACCTTCTAGATTTTCCTCGGGGCGGGCACGCGCCCGCCCCGACTTTTCCATGCGAACGGCTACGGCGATCCTTTGTCTCGTGCTGGCTGCCTGCGCGAATGCGCCGGCAGCGAGGCAGCGCGCCGTCGCTCCTACTCCCTCGGACGCTGCGCTGCTCGACGACGTCGAGCGCCGCAGCTTTCATTTTTTCTGGGATCTCGCCGATCCGCACACGCAGCTCGTTCCCGACCGATGGCCGACGCCGTCGTTCTCCAGCATCGCCGCGGTCGGATTCGGACTGACCGCGTACGGCATCGGCGCGGAACGCGGTTATGTCACGCGCGAAGCAGCGGCGGAGCGGACGCGCGCCACGTTGCAGTCGCTGCTGGCGATGAAGCAGGGCCCCGAGCCGCGCGGTGTTTCGGGGCATCACGGTTTCTACTATCACTTCCTCGACATGAAGACGGGCGAGCGCTTCGAAACAGTTGAGTTGTCGACGATCGACACCGCGTTGCTCGTCGCCGGCGCGCTCTTCGCGCAGTCGTACTTCGATCGCGATACGCCGGTCGAAGCTGCGATCCGGCGCGACGCGGAGACGTTGTATGAGCGCGTCGAGTGGACGTGGGAGGAAGTCCGGCCGCATGCGGTGAGCATGGGGTGGACGCCGGAGAACGGATTTCACACCTACGACTGGCGCGGCTACAACGAGGCCATGATCCTGGTCGTGCTCGCGCTCGGATCGCCCACGCATCCGGTCGAGCCGGAGGCGTGGCTGACGTATCACTCCACCGACAAATGGGGCACGGTTTACGGCCAGCAGTTCGTGCAGTTCGCGCCGCTGTTCGGGCATCAGTACTCCGAGGTCTGGATCGATTTCAGAGGGATCAGGGATCCGGTGATTGCCACGTACGGCATCGACTGGTTCGAAAATTCGCGGCGCGCGGTGCTTGCGCAGCACGCGTACGCGGTCGCGAATCCGGGCGGCTGGCGCGACTACGGCGACCGCATCTGGGGCTTGTCGGCGTGCGATGGTCCGATGGATGCGGCGGTGACGATCGATGGAAAACGCCGCGAGTTTCATTCGTACACCGCGCGCGGCGTCGGCGAGAACGACATCCGCGATGATGGAACGATCGCGACCACCGCGGCGGCATCGTCGATCGCGTTCGCGCCGGAGCTTGCAATCCCAGCGATGCGCGAGATGTCGACGCGCTACGGAACGAATCTCTATTCGCAGTACGGCTTCCTCGACGCGTTCAATCCGACGCTGCGCACGACGGAGCAGCTGAAGCACGGCCGCGTCTCTCCCGAATACGGTTGGTTCGACATCGACTATTTGGGCATCGACGAAGGTCCGATCGTGGCGATGATCGAGAACTACCGCAGCGAGTTGGTGTGGAAGACGATGCGCAAGAATCCGCACGTCGTGCGCGGGCTTCAGCGCGCGGGTTTCAGCGGCGGATGGCTAGCCGGCAAGTAAAAGCAAATGTTGAATGTTGAATGTTCAATGTTGAATGTTGAATGCGGGCGCAAAGCCGAGGCCGAGCGCAGCCACATTCAACACTCAACATTGAACATTCAACATTCAACATTTGCTTTTCTGCTCGCGCTCCTGATCGCCGGGTGCTGGGCACATCCGAGCGATCAACGACAAAACCTCGAATTCTGGGCCCTCGGTTCCGAGGGGGAGCTGGTGCAGAAGCTCATGCCGGAGTTCGAGCGGCGCAATCCGAACATTCATGTCGTCGTCCAGCAGATTCCGTGGAGCGCGGCGCACGAGAAGCTGTTGACGGCATATGTCGGCGAGGCCACTCCCGACGTGGCGCAAATGGGCAACACGTGGATGCCGGAGTTCGTCGCCATCCGCGCGCTCGACGACCTCGGCCCGCTGTCAACGCAACGCAGCGACTATTTTCCAGGCATCTGGGCGACGAACGTCGTCGGCGGGACGCTGTACGGAATCCCGTGGTACGTCGATACGCGCGTTCTTTTCTATCGGAGCGACATCCTGGCCGCGGTCGGATTTCCGCGCGGGCCGCGCACGTGGGCGGAGTGGCGCGAGGCGATGACGCGAATCCGCGATCAGAAAAAGAGCCGGTGGGGGATTCTGATCCCGACGAACGAATACGAGCCGATGACGGTGCTGGCGTTTTCCGCGCACTCGCCGCTGCTGAACGCCGACGGTACGCGCGGGGCGTTTTCGCAGCCGCAATTTGCGGACGCCTTCAATTTCTACGTCAGCCTCTTCCGCGACGGTTTCGCTCCG
>DASYJY010000013.1:0-46503 GCA_035995985.1 Thermoanaerobaculia bacterium
CTCGCCGGCTTCCATGAGAAGGCACTATTAGTCAAGGGCGCCGACGTGGCGGCGCCACGATTTCTGAAGCTTCGTCGTGACCCTGCTTCCATTCGCACTCTGAATGAACGTCGTCGACGCTCGGTGCATGCTGAGGTCCGATAGTGGGTGCTGCAATCTGGCTCGCGGTCTTTCTTCGGCAAACGGCGCCTGGAAGACCAAGCCGGCGAACGCAGTCACCCGGACGAGGCATCAAGTTTCTTTTTCCTTTGCTGCGCTTTTTCCTTTCGTTCTATGCCGCGACCGCAGTGGCGTTCCGTAGCGGTTCGTAGACTCCTTGACTGCACCACAAACGGTGCATCAGTACGGCCAGCTTGCGAGCGACGGCCACCACGGCGCGTTTCTTTGCGTTGGCTCCTCCACGGGCGGCGATGGCAAGGCCGTGCCGGCGCAGATCGCAATCCGGCCCGAATGGACCCAGCACGTAGTGCGCGCAGTTGACCAGAAGACTTCGAAGATGTTCGTCGCCTTCCTTGGTGATGCGTTGCTGCGGATCCTGCTTGCCCGAGGCTCGTTGTCCTGGCGTCAGACCCACCCATGCGCCAACCGTGCGGCTTTGGGCGAATCGCTTTCGGTCTCCGATCGTCACCGCGAACGTAATCGCCGTGAGCGGCCCCACGCCGGCGATCTGGGTGAGCACCTTCACCTCGCGAAACTCGTCTTCGAACAGCCGTTCGATACTCCGATCGTACGTGGTGATCTGTTCGTTGGCCGACGTGATCAATGTCAACAGCGGCTCCAGAGCAGACCTCAACTCCGCCGGGATCGCGCCTGAGGCGCGCTTGACGAACGCCTCCGCCGAGCACTTCGGCATTCGCATCCCCATCGATTTGACCGCTCCTCGGACGTGGTTGATCAACTTCGTTCGTATCGCTACAGCCACCCCGCGTGCCCGAACCACTGCCACATGCTGTTGGGCACGTTGGTCTCGGTGCTCCACAGGACAGAGGAGCTTCCGATCAACTCGGACCAGCCGGGCCAGGTACTCGGCATCCACCCGGTCGTTCTTTCGCCGATTCTCGTAGATCAATCGCAGCTTGCGCGAGTTCGCTACCGTCACATGATGTCCCAGCCGCGCCAGCAGTCGCGACACCCACGGAGAATGCGTCCCCGTCTCGATGGCAATCTGTTTTGCTCCGATGCTGCCAAACTCCTTTTCCATCGCCGCGGCCATCGTTGGTACACGTCCTTCCCCGGTGCGTTCCCCTGCTGCGTTGACGCAGAAGAACTGTGAGAATCGATCCCCGAGGTCAACTCCTATTGCTGCCACCTCATCCCACTCAATCTTCATCTCCCGGCGAGCTGCTTTGGTAGACTTCTTCACGGCCAATCTCCTTTCTGTGCCTCGAGCACGTTTACCTTTGCAGCGCACATTCTGCGACTGCGCAGGAGGTTGGCCTTCTCATCTCATCTGGCTCGGCGCAGGTCGAAGGGTCCCGTCCCGCCTACCCGCCATAGCCCAAATTTGCCACGCTCAGTTGCAGCGTGACACGCCCGTGTCGCAGCGTGACAACCCCGTGTCGCAGCGCGACAAGCCCGTGTCGCAGCGTGACAACCCCCGTGTCGCAGCGTGACAAGCCCGCGTCGCAGCGCGACAAGCCCGCGTCGCAGCGTGACAACCCCCGTGTCGCAGCGCGACAACCCCGTGTCGCAGCGTGACAACCCCCGTGTCGCAGCGCGACAACCCCGCGTCGCAGCGCGACAACCCCGCGTCGCAGCGCGACAACCCCGCGTCGCAGCGCGACAACCCCGCGTCGCAGCGCGACAACCCCGCGTCGCAGCGCGACAACCCCCGCATCACGGTGCGGCATGGACCATTTAGCGGTGCAGCGGACCTCACGTAAGAACGTGCAGCGTAAAAATTTAGCGCCCCCTTTGTGTCCTTGCTGTCATTCTCCGTGACATCCTGAACCGCCTCAGTGCGCAGCTGACCTTAAAGGTACTCGGGGTACCTAAAAAGGTACTCAGGGGTACTTCAAAAGGGCTCCCGGGGTCTCTTCGAAGCCCGGAGCTAGTCCAGATAACGCTAAACGTGCAGCCGCACTACCCGCCCCTCGAGCGGGTACTCCGCCAAATAATCCGCGATGGCGGCGGCGGCGACGGGGCGGCTGAAGAGGTAGCCTTGCGCGGCGTCGCAGTTGCGGCGGCGGAGAAACGAGAGCTGTTCCTCGGTTTCCACCCCCTCGGCGATCACGCGCAGTTTGAGCGCGCGGGCGATGCCGACGACGGCGGTGATGATCGCGGCGTCGCCTTCGCTTGTGGCCAGGTCGCGGACGAAGGCGCGGTCGATCTTCACGGCAGTGATCGGGAAGCGTTTCAGATAGTTCAGCGATGAATAGCCGGTGCCGAAATCGTCGATGGCGATCGAGACGCCGAGCTCGCGCAGCGCCTGCAGCACTTCCACGGTTGATTCCGCGTTCTGCATCGCCGCGGTTTCGGTGATCTCCAACTCCAGCGCGGCGGCGTCGAGGCCTGTTTCGGCGAGGACGGTTCGCACGCTCTGAGCGATGTCGTATTGCTGGAACTGCCGCAGCGAAAGGTTCACGGACATCATCGGCAAATCGAGTCCCGCGTCCTGCCACGCGCGCATCTGCGCGCACGCGGTGCGCAGAACCCACTCGCCGAGCGGGAGGATCAGCCGGCTCTCTTCGGCCAGCGGAATGAACGCGGACGGATGCACGAGTCCGCGCTCCGGATCGTTCCAGCGCACGAGTGCTTCGACGCCGATGACGCTGCCGGTGGTGAGGCTGATCTGCGGCTGATAGTGCAGCACGAGCTGCCCCTCGCTGATGGCGCGGCGCAGACGCGTCTCCAGCGACAGCCGCTCCACCGCGCGGCGCTTCATGTCATCTGTGCAGAGCTGATAGGTGTTGCGGCCGGCTTCCTTTGCGCGATACATCGCGCTGTCGGCGTTGCGCAGCAACGACTCCGCGTCGGCGCCGTCGTCGGGATACAACGCGATGCCGATGCTCGCGGAGATCTCGATCGACGTCTCCGCAATCGAGAGCGGCTGCTCGATCGCGCTGCGGACTTTCTCGGCGACATTCACCGCGTCTTCCGGCTGACGCAGTTCCGAGAGAATGATCGTGAACTCATCGCCGCCGAGGCGCGCCACTGTGTCGTATTCGCGGACGTTGGCGCTGAGACGCCTGGCCATTTCCAGCAGCAGTTCATCGCCCATCTCGTGGCCGAGGGTGTCGTTGATCGACTTGAAGTGATCGAGATCGACGAACATCACCGCCAGCGACTTGCCCGAGCGCCGCGCGCGCGAAATGCTCTGGGTCAGGCGGTCGGTGAAGAGCTTGCGATTGGGCAGGTTCGTCAGCACGTCGTGATACGCGTGGAACTCAATCTGTTCCTCGGCGCGCTTCCGGTCGCTGATGTCGACGACGGTCGTGTGCACGCGGTCGCCGGCCAGCGTCAGGTTCTTGAGCGCCCAGATCGACTGGCCGTCCTTCTTCCGCAACTCCACTTCGACGCTGTTGAGCGTCTGTGCATCGTGCAGCATCGACAGCAACTCAACGCGCTCGGCAGGCCGGACGAACAGATCGCCGGAATTGCGGCCGATCAGCTCCGCGCGCTGAAATCCGAGCATGGCGGCATACGTCAGATTGCAGTCTTCGATCACGCCGGCCAGCTCCGAAACGCAGACGCCCGCGGCGTTCTGCTCGAACAGCAACCGATAGCGCAGCTCGGACTGGCGCAACGCGTCCTCGGCGGCAAAACGCGAGGTGACGTCGCGGAAGCTCCACACGCGGATGTTGGCGACGCCTTCCACCGCGCGTCCGATCGAGTAGCGCTCGAAACGACGTCCATCCTTGAACTCGATCAACTCGAAACTCTCCGCTTCCGGCTGCGCGTAAAGCGTGTCGATCGTGCGCAGGAAGTGGTGGGGATCGAGGAGTTGATCGAGAACGCAGGTGATCAGGCCACGGTCATCGCTCGCTTCGAGCAGCTCGATGGGGATGTGCCACATGTCGACGAAGCGCTTGTTATAGGTGAGGATGCGGCCACCGTCGCCGATGACGAGGATGCCGTCCGCGGTCGAATCGAGCGTCGACTCGAGGAGCGTCACGGCCTTGCGGGCCTCGCGCTCGGCGTCCTTCTGCTCCCGCATGTCGCGCCCGAGGATGACCACGCCGGCCGGCTCGCCGTGCTGCAGGACCGGAGCGAGCGACATCATCAGATCGACGGCGTGACCGTCCGAGGCGGTGAAACGGCGCTCCATGTTGCGGATGCTGCGGCGGCGAATCGAATCGCCGAACGGATCGTCATCGCGGGTTTCGAGTAACTCACTGATCTGGCGTCCGACCAGCGACTCGGCGCGATATCCGAGGACGCGCTCCGCAGCGGCGTTGGCGAATTCGATGCGCCCGGAGCGGTCGCAAACGAAGAGGATGTCCGCCATCGTGCCGATGATTTCGCGCGCGGCAAGCGACGGTGTAATTGCGACGAGGTCGTACTTGCGGAAGGCGATGGCAACGATGACGACGAAGCCGAGCAGCGCCGCGTAACCGAACGGATAGACGGAGATGCCGAACTTCGGCAGGTAGTCGACGCAACCGAGGTAGGCGACGGCGAACGCGAGGAGCAGCAGGCGAATGCGTTTCTTTTCCACGCCGCGCGACTTCGGATAGGCGCGGGCGAATTCGACCATGGCAATGATCAGGTATCCGAAGAAGAAAAGGAGGAACGGCGGCGCGATAAGAAGGCTGTAACGCGGGTAGTAGCCCCACCAGAATTGCTGCACGCGCACGACCAGGACGCCCGTCACGCCGAGGAAGGAAAAGAGCGCGGCCAATGCCCACGCGGCGACGATAGCGCCGCGCCGCGCTTTGGCGATGCGCAGCATTTCCGCGGTGAAGTGGTAGATCGACGGCGCCAGAAACGGGACGCCGAAGTACGCGGCGCGCGACCAGAACAGCGCCGTCGCCGCATCCTTCGCGAAGTAGACGAAGGTGAACGCGACCAGCCACACGAACGAGGCCCCGGTCATGGCGAAGAACGCGCCGGCCATGCGCGACGGCCGCCGCGCCAGCACGCTTGCGCCGAACAGCAACATCAGCGCCGCGGTGACGAGCGTCGGCACCGCAAACGGCGAAAAACCGTAGCGGGTTGAATCGAGGATATGCAGCAACGGGACCTCGCGATCTCCCTGGGAGGCGACAGTTTGCAGGACACGCAAGCGTTTGTCGAACGGCAGCAGGAGATAATCTTCGCCTCCATGCCGTCAGTCGTCATCGTCGGAGCCGGCGTGATCGGCACGAGCATCGCGTATCACCTGGCGGCGCGCGGCGTGCGCGATGTGGTCGTGCTCGATCGCGGAAACGAACCGGGTGCGGGCAGCACGCCGCGCGCGACGGGCGGTTTTCGCGCGCAATTCGCGACTGCCGCAGACATCGCGCTGTCGCTGCTGTCGCGCGAGAAGCTGATTCGTTTCAGCGATGAGATCGGCGTCGATTCCGGCTATCGGCCGTACGGCTATCTCTTCATCGCGCGCAGCGAACAGGCGATGGCACAACTGCGAATCGCGAACGAGCTGCAGCACGCGAATGGATTGCCCGAGGCGCGCGTGATCGATGCCGAAGAAGTGCGGAGGATCAATCCGGCGATCGTCGATGACGCGATCGTTGGCGGCACGTTCTGTCCGACCGACGGTTTCATCCGCGCGATGAAAATCCTCGGCGGCTACTTCGCGGCCGCGCAGCGGCTCGGCGTCCGTTTCGAATTCGGCGTGACCGTGCGCGGCATGCGCATCGAAGGCGATCGCATCGCGGCGCTCGAAACGTCGCGCGGCGATATCCACACGGACGTTTTCATCAACGCCGCCGGAGCGTGGGCGGGCACGCTCGGCATCGACGTTCCCGTCGCGCCGCTGCGGCGGCAGGTTGCCGCGACGATCGAGACGGACGTTCTCTCCGACACGATGCCGATGACGGTGTGGGCGGACGACGGCTTCCACTTCCGCGTCCGCGACCGCCGCGTGTTGCTGCTGTGGCCCGACGCGCTGCCGTCGAGCTTCGAGACGGCATTCGATAGGTCGTGGATGACGCAAGTGCTGGCGTTCACGAACGCACGTATCCCAATTCTTCGCGATGTGCCGATCGATCCCGATGCGTGCTGGGCGGGGCTCTACGAAATGTCTCCCGATCATCACGCGATCCTCGGGCGCGCTCCGGCGCTCGCGAATCTATATCTCGCCAACGGCTGCTCCGGACACGGAGTCATGCACGCGCCGGCGATCGGGCAGGTTCTTTCCGAGCTGGTTCTCGATGGACAAACTTCGATCGATATTCACTCGCTGCGGGCGTCGCGGTTTGTCGAGGGTGAGGGGATCGAGGCTTCGGCGCTGCTGTAGTCCCGAAAGGCTTCTCACGCGGAGACGCGGAGAGAACCACTGCCTTTCTCCGCGTCCCCGCGCCTCCGCGTGAAAAGGTTTTCTTTCCCCCACGCCACGCATCCAATGCGCCATGAAACGATTCGACCCGCGGCTCTACCAGATCGGCGCGCTGACAGTCCTTCTGCTTTACGGCATCTTCGCGCTCAACTTCGATGTGACGCTGTCGCGTGCGGTGCTGCTGGTCGGCACCGCGATCGGGACGCAGGCGGTTTGCAGCAGGATCCGAAACGTCGTGCTCGATCCGCGCAGCGCAGCGATTTCGGGGCTCTCGTTATCGCTGCTACTGCGCAGTGAGTCGATCGCGTTGCTGATCGCAGCTGCAGTCATCGCAGTCGGCAGCAAGTTCATAATTCGCATAAAAAACAAACACATCTTCAATCCGACGAACGGCGCGATCGTCGCGATGATGCTGATGACGAACCGCGTCTGGGTTTCGCCGGGGCAGTGGGGGGGCGTCGCCTTCTTCGGATTTCTGATCACGTGCATCGGCGGACTTGTCGTCAACCGCGCGGCGCGTAGCGACGTCACGTACGCCTTCATCATCTTCTGGAGCGCGCTCGTGATCGGACGTTCGCTGTGGGTCGGTGAGCCGCTGACGATTCCGTTTCATCGACTGGAGAGCGGCGCGCTTCTCCTCTTCACCTTCTTCATGATCTCGGATCCGAAGACCACGCCCGACTCGCGCGCAGGACGGATCCTCTTCGCCGCAGTCGTCGCGTTCGGCGGCTGGTACATCAACCACCGGCTCTTCCGGACGAACGGGATTCTCTGGTCGCTCGCCGGTGCAGCGATTCTCGTCCCCATGATCGACGCGCTGCTGCCCGCGGCGCGATATCGCTGGCGCCGCGAAACCGCGGTGGCCGCGACACAACCTCACCAACTCGCAACCGCAGCTTAAGGAGGCACTCATGCCGAAACGCAGCTTCATCCTCATCCTCACGTTGTTCGCAGCGGCGCAAGCGCACGCGTTCTGCGGCTTCTACGTCGCGAAGGGCGACACGAAGATCTTCAACCGCGCGTCGCAGGTTGTCATCGTCCGCGATCAGGATCGCACCGTCATGACGATGGCCAACGACTTTCAGGGTAGCGCGCGCGACTTCGCCGTGGTCATCCCCGTGCCGACGAAGATCGAGCGGGGACAGATTCACGTCGCCGACAAGGCGCTCATCGATCATCTCGACGCGTACTCCTCGCCGCGGCTCGTCGAGTATTTCGATCCCGATCCGTGCGAAGTGCAGAAGCCGCAGATGGACATGCGCAATGCGGTTTCGGAGTCGATTACGGTGAGCGGAAGTGCTCCCGCTCGCGCCAAGAGCCTCGGCGTCACCATCGAGGCGAAGTACACCGTCGGCGAGTACGACATCCTCATCCTCTCTGCGAAACAAAGCAGCGGACTGGAAACCTGGCTAACCGAGAACGGCTACAAAGTGCCGAAAGGTGCCGCGTCCGTGCTCGGCAGCTACATCCGCCAGAACATGCACTTCTTCATCGCCAAAGTGAACCTCGGCGAGCAGGCCCGGCTCGGCTTCAACTATCTCCGTCCGCTGCAGGTCGCGTACGAGTCGCCGAAATTCATGCTGCCGATCCGCCTCGGCACCGTGAACGCGAACGGTGCGCAGGAGCTCTTCGTCTACGCGATCACAACCCGCGGACGAGTCGAGACGACGAACTACAAGACGGTGAAGCTGCCGAGCGACGTCGACGTGCCGCTCTTCGTCCGCAAGGACTTCACGCCGTTCTACAAAGCGCTCTTCACCGAGCAGGTCAAGCGCGAAGACATGAGCGCCGTCTTCGTCGAATACGCGTGGAACATGAGCTGGTGCGATCCGTGCGCGTCCGAGCCGTTGTCTCAGGACGAACTGCGCAAGCTCGGCGTCTTCTGGCTCGATGCGGGCAGCAACGTCTTCCTCACGCGTCTCCACGTTCGCTACGACCGCGAGCACTTCCCCGAGGACCTCGTGTTTCAGGAGACAGGCGATGAGCGGCAGTTTCAGGCGCGCTATGTTCTTCATCATCCCGCGAAGAGCGGCCAGTGCGACGCTGCGATCGCGTACCGGCGCGAGTTGCATCAGCGTCAGGAAAAAGAAGCAGAGAACGTGGCCGAGCTGACGGGATGGGAAGTCAGCGATATGCGCCGCAGGATGCACCTCGATACCGCCAGTGTCACCCCGGCCGAAAAGAAGTGGTGGGAAAAGATCTGGTGATGTTCACCGATCGCTCACGAACCTGCGGCGAGGCGGTGCGTACATTGGCGCATTCGAAAGGAGAAGCCAATGAAACACTTCCTCGCCGCAGCGGCCGTGGCCCTGACGGCCATCGGCGCATTTGCACAAGGCACCATCACTCTTCCTCCCTCGGGCGGTAACGAACGAGGCACCGTTACGCAGCACATCGGTACCGTCGTCGTTTCGATCGACTACAGCAGTCCGCACGTTCACAGTCCGCAGGGTCAGGATCGCCGCGGCAAGATCTGGGGAACCCTCGTCCCGTGGGGCATGGCCAACCTCGGCTTCGGCACCTGCAAAGAATGTCCATGGCGCGTCGGCGCGAACGAGAACACCGTCTTCACGACCTCGAATGACATCCAGGTCAACGGTTCCACACTGCCCGCTGGCACGTACGCGCTTTTCGCGATCCCGCAGCAGGACGAATGGACGTGGATCTTCTCCAAGAACCACACCTCGTGGGGCAGCTTCTTCTATGACCCGGCCGAGGATGTGCTGCGCGTGAAGGCGAAGCCGGAGAAGGCGGAGTATCGCGAAGTGCTCACCTTCGATTTCACCGAGCGGAAGAACGATCACGCCACGGTCGCCATGAAGTGGGAAGAGCTGGCGGTGCCGATCGACATCACCGTTCCGAACGCCGCTGATCTCTACGTCGCCACGATCCGCAACGAACTGCGCAACTCGCCCGGCTTCAATGACGCCGAGTGGCAGCAGGCCGCGCGCTACGCCCTCGACAACAAACATGCCGCCGAGGCGCTGACATGGGCGGAGGCGTCGGTCAGTCCGACCGGCGGCATCGGCAGAAAGAACTTCACCAACCTCATGACGCTGGCCGAGGCGCAGGAAGCGAACGGCAAGACTGCCGAGGCCGCGAAGTCGCGCGAGGAAGCGATGAACGATCCGTCCGCGACTGTCTTCGATCTGCACGGTTACGGGCGGCAGCTCATCGCCAAAGGCAAGAAAGAAGACGCGATGAAAGTCTTCCAGCTCAACGCCAAGCGCAACCCCGGTGTGTGGCCGACGAATGGCGGACTGGCCCGCGGCTACTCCGCGAACGGCAACTACTCCGAGGCGCTGAAGTACGCGAAGCTGGCGTTGGCGCAGGCGCCGGATCCGGGCAATAAAAAGAATCTGGAGAGCATGATCAAGAAGCTCGAAACCGGTCAGGACATCAACTAATAACATTTCGCTGATCCAAACCTCGGAAAGGCCCGCCGAAACCGGCGGGCCTTTTTTGCGAACGGCCCGATTGTCGTGGCTGAAATAGGCGCGAAATCCGCATAAGTCGCGCCCCAGTTCGGTAGCATCGCTACCAACTTCAGCAAATCTACGACGAACTGGAGAGTTGTTCATGCCGAATCGCGCTCGTGTGGCTGTCGTCGCTCTTCTCATCTTCCTCGCTTCCGCGGCACTTTTTGCCCAAACCACCTATTACTTGAAAGGCGATCCTGCCGATCAGGCCAACAAAGTCGCGAACGATCTGGCCAGCGGCACGATCGGCACCGCGACTTTCGACACCTCGCCGCCGACCGGAATCGCGCCGGTCACGCAGCTCGGCAGCCAGTTCACGAACGAGGATTACGTCGGCAACCCGCTCGGCATCTACTGGTCGGGACCGTTCTCCGGCACCGTCTCCGGCGTGCTCGACCTGAAGTGGTACTGGTCGACGCTGAATCCGGAAACGATTGCGCTCGGCGGCGCCGTCTCCGTCAGCGTCTTCGCCGATCCTGACTACACCGCCGACCGCGGACAGCCGCAGCGGTTGATCGGCCGCGCCATCGTGCCGCTGACCGGCATCAGCGCCACGCCGACGTTGATCCAAAGCCAGATCCCCGTCAGCGGCACGATCACCGGCACGCTGCTGATCCAGGTCGTTCCGCAGTTCAGCGATTCCGGCAACGGCATCAACGTCTTCTACAACTCGACGACGACGCCCTCCAGCTTCACGTTCCACAGCGCGCCGCAGCGCGTTCCGTTCCCCGCCGCGACACCAGCGAACGGACTGCCGCCTCGCTTCAGTCTCTTCACGCCATCCGCCTCGCAACTCGCGAGCGGCCTTGGCATCGACGCCGGCGAGCCGTCCATCGGCTCCAACTGGGTCACGGGCAGCGTTCTCTTCCAGTCGTTCGTGACGACGTTCAAAGTGAACTTCGACGATTCCTGCCCGACGTCTCCCACATCGACCTGGGTTGCCAAGCAATCGCCGATCACCGGTACGGAGAGCATGGATCCCATCCTCTGGACCGACTCGAAAGTCGGCCGGACGATCGTTTCGCAGCTGATCCTGGCCAGCACGGAGAGCCTCTCGGCGGTTACCGACAACGACGGTGATACGTGGCTTCCGTCGCACGGAGCCGGCATCGCCTCGGGTATCGATCATCAGACCGTCGGCGGCGGACCATTCCACGCGCCGTTGCTGGCTGGCGCTTTTTATCCGAACGCCGTCTATTACTGCGCGCAGGACACAGCGCTCGCGAACTGCGCCGTCTCGCTCGACGGCGGCCTCACGTACGGCCCGGCCGTTCCGATCTACATCAGCCAGCAGTGCGGCGGTCTGCATGGTCACGTCAAAGTGGGACCGGACGGCGTCGCTTACGTTCCGAACAAAGACTGCGGCGGCAAGCAGGGCGTCGTCGTCTCCGAAGACAACGGAGTGACCTGGAACGTGCGCACCGTGCCGAACAGCATGGCCGGCAATAGCGATCCGAGTGTCGGCATCTCGAAGAATGGCCGTGTCTTCCTCGGCTTCGCGGACAACGACAACCATCCCGTGATTGCGATTTCCGAGGATCACGGGCAGAGCTGGCACGATGTGAAGGACGTCGGCGCCGCGGCCGGAATCAAGAACGCCGTCTTTTCGGAAGTCGTAGCCGGCGATGACAGTCGCGCCGCCTTCGCCTTCCTCGGCACGAACACCGCGGGGAGCCTGCAGTCGCGTCCCTTCCCCGGCGTCTGGTACATGTACGTCGCCACGACGTACGACGCCGGCTCGACGTGGCATCTCGTCAACGCCACGCCGAACGATCCGGTGCAGCGCGGACCGATCTGGCTGGCCGGCGGCGCGGAGATGTCGCGCAATCTGCTCGACTTCAACGACATGACCGTCGACAAACAGGGCCGCATGCTGATCGGTTACGCCGATGGCTGCGTCGATGGCTGCGTCCAGGGTCCCGCAATGGCGCGTGGAAACTCGTACTCCGCAGTTGCGTCGATCCTGCGGCAGACCGGCGGACGGCGCCTGTTCGCCGAGTTCGATCCGGCCGAACCGACCGCTCCCTCCGCTCCGTCCGTGACAGTCACGCGCAACGGCAATCTAGCGAAAATCTCATGGTCCGAAGGCAACAACGGCGGCTCGGCGATCACGAAGTACACGGTGCAGCGCAACGGCGCCACGATCGCCACGACCACCAACACGTTGTATACCGATCCGACGGCGAATCCGACCGCGACGTACAACTACTCCGTCGTGGCTACCAACGCCGCAGGGTCGTCGTGCGGCAGCAACGCCGTCAGCTCCACCGGCAGCGGCAGTTCGTGCACGCTTCCGGGCGTGACGATGATGACCGACCCGACCGCGGACGGCACCGCGGCCGCGCACGCAGCGCTGGACATCCAGTCGGTTTCGATCGCTGAGCCGTACTACACGGACGGTTCGCAGAAGCTCGTCTTCACGATGAAGGTTGCCTCGCTCGCCAGCGTTCCGCCGGCATCCGAATGGCGCATCCTCTGGAACTTCCCCACGACCGACAGCGGCTCGTACTACGTGGACATGCACACCGATAACAGCGGTGTCGTCGGATACGAGTACGGCACGATCGATCTAACCAAAGCGGTCGTCACGGCGGTCGGTCAGCCGCATCCGCTCGGCGCGCTCGATGCCGAATCGACGTACTCGCCGGACGGCACGATCCGCCTGGTGATCTCGACCTCCAAGATCGGCACTGCCGTTGCCGGCGACATCCTCGGCGGCCTGCTGGCGCGCACGTTCGTGACCACCGGCACCGTCCTGACGACCAGCCGGACAGCGATCGATACCGCATCGACCACCGGCACCTACGTCATGGTTGGCAACGGCTTCTGCGCACCGCCGGTCGTGACGACCATCGAAGACAACGACTCCCGCATCGCCTACTCCAGCGGCTGGCACAACGCGCAGGACGGCAACGCCAGCGCCGGACACTTCCGCTTCGCCAGCGGCAAGCCGAAAGCGAGCCTCGCTTTCGACGTCCCGGCGAATCAGTTCGGCTCGATCACCTACAACTTCGCGAAGAGCACCAAGGGCGGCACCGCCGAAATCTTCCTCGACGGCGTGTCGCAGGGCACGATCAATTTCAACGGCCCGCTTGGCACGATGCAGAACCCGCAGTTCTCGGCCTCGTTCAGTCAGAAGTACGGACCGCTGCAGCCCGGCGCGCACACGCTCGAAATCCGCGGCAACGGCGTGACGTATCTCGACAGCTTCTCGCTCGAGAGCTCGTCGTCGAACGCGACACCGGCCAGCGGCCCGGGCGCGACCACGTCGAGCACGTCCACGGTTTCGCCGGGCCAAGAGCTGGTCTCGCAGATCACAGTGCCGGACAACGCGGAGTCGATCTCCGTCATCGCGTCGGCGCCCGCGGGCATGCTTCTCCGCGTCGGACTGGTCGGAACGACCGGCATCGCACTGGCGACGGCTGACACCGCATCGAACGGCGTCGCGGTCCTGACCGTTCCGGTCACACAAGGCGGCATCTATCTGGTAAAAACGTTGAACCTCAGCGCGGGTCCGGTCAGCGTCTTCACGGCCACGACCCCGCAGCTGACTCGATGATCAATATGTTGACGGCGTTACTGTTCATGATGGGAGCCGCGGCGGCCTCGCCGCGGCTCCCGAACGCCTGCCAGCTGCTCACCGCCCGCGATATCGCTCGTGTGCAGGGACAGGAGTTCAAATCCGCGAAGCTGACGGAAACGGAAGCGAACGGCCTCATCGTCTCGCAGTGCTTCTACGCGCTCCCGTCGTTCACCAGCTCCGTCAGCGTCGACGTCATGCGCGGCAAGACCTCGGCATTCTGGCGCGGCCACTTCTCGAACGCCCGCGACGCGGCGGACCACGATGAAGTCCGCGATCGCGACCGCTCCGCCGCGATGAAGAGCGCGCCGCCATCGCGCGAGGCCGAGGAGGAGCACCAGACCGGCGCGCTTAAAGTGAAGGGCATCGGCGACGCCGCGGTGTGGAGCGGCAACCGCGCCGCCGGCGCGCTCTACGTCCTCAAAGGCGAGACGATCGTGCGCGTCAGCGTCGGCGGCGCCGGGAGTCAGGAGCAGAAGATCGAGCGCTCGAAGAAGCTCGCCGCGCGCGCGTTGCGCAAGCTGTAAAGCAGGTTAGACTCCCTTCCGGTCCAAATTCGGAGAGGAGTCTCATGCGCACAGCTGCTGCAGTGTGTCTTGCTTTCGCTCTAGCCGCCCCTGTACTCGCGGCCGATCTTCCGCCGGAGTGCAATCTCAACGCGGCCCTGCCGCCCAGCAAAGACACCGTCGCGTTCGAGAAAGCGCTGCGGCCGTTTCTCAAATCGGCGTGTTACGACAAGCTCGGATGGACGCACGATCCCTTCATCCGCGACACCGGTCCGTACATCCTCGGCGACTACTACGGCACCCATCCGGCCGTCCGCATCTGGTACTCGCCGGAAGTGGCGAACTGGATGAAGCTCACACCGAAGCAGCGGGAAGTCACTCCGATCGACGACAACGCCGTCATCGTCAAAGAGATGTACGGCGGGCCGGCGAACTGCTATCCGATGGCGCCTCCAAACATCCCGCCCTCGGGGTGTTTCCCCTCACCGTTCAAGCAGCCTCAAACCAGTCCGTGGTGGACGACGCCCGGCAACGCGGGATGGTGGACCGTCATGGTGCGCGAGGCGAACGCCTCGCATGACGGTTGGTACTGGAGCGGCTACGCCGGCGAGGCCGACGTCGTTCCGACGATGGGCAACACCACCTTTCCGTCAGCCGGCTTCGGCAACTACTGCATCAACTGTCACGCCTCGGCCGCATCGAACTCGACGTACTCGACGATGCGCAACGTCGAGGGCACGAACACCATCACCTATCTCAACGTCATGCTCTCGATGGCCAACCCGGTCAGCATTCATCCGGACAGTCATTTGTCCAAAGAGCAGCGCAAAGGCGGACCTCCGATTCTCGCCACCGCGTCGTTCGACAACGAGCTGCTGAAAATCCTCGCGCCGTGGTTCAAGGCTGGCGACAAACTGACCTACCGCAGTTTCCCCGGCGAGACGTGGGACCACGTCATGGCCATGAAAAACGGTCCGGAGCAGTTCATCACCTCGGACCAGTGCATCGGCTGCCACGACGGCACCGGCAACATCGGACCGTATCCGGCCAACATGATTTATCCCGCCAGCGGCAGCCCGACTCCGGCCTACAACGTATCGCCGTACGGCGAATGGCGCGCATCGCTGATGGGTCTCTCCGGCCGCGATCCCGTTTTCTTTTCGCAGATCGCCAGCGAGCTGAAAATCCACGCGAACGCCAAGCTGCCGACGACCATCCCCAACATTTGTTTCCGCTGCCACGGAGCCATGGGCCAGCGGCAACTCGCGATCGATACCAACAACAGGAAACCATTCGAACCGGAGATGGTCTACTCCTGGTCGCCGTCGCTCGCGCAGCCGGCAGGCGACAACAAATACGGTGCACTCGCCCGCGACTCCATCTCCTGCACCGTCTGCCATCACATCTCCGACAAGGATCTCGGTCAGCCGCCGACGTTCACCGGACAATTCAATCTGACCGATCCCAAAACCATCATCGGTCCGTTCACCGATCCGCAGGCGAAGCCGATGAGCCACGCGCTCGACATGACGCCGATGGACACCGAGTACGTGAAGGATTCGAAGCTCTGCGGCTCGTGCCACACGATCGAGCTGCCAGTGCTGAACGCGAAAGGCGTGCAGGTCAAAACGGATTTCGAGCAGACCACCTACTTCGAATGGCAGAACAGCGTTTTCCAGAACGAGCGGCAGCCGGCGTCCAAAGAAGCGCAGACCTGCCAGGAATGCCACATGCCGTCGACGTTCAAGCTCAAAGAGTTCAAGAGCCAGAACCTCGCGTACAAGATCGCCAACATCGAGGACGAGACGTATCCGTACGTCGATGACCGGCTCTCCGACAAAGAGATCGCTCTGCAAACGCGCACCGGTTACGTGCGGCACACGCTGGTCGGCATCAACCTTTTCGTCCAGGAGATGTTCCTGCAGTTCTCCGACATCCTCGGCATCCGCACGACCGATCCGATGCTGATGGATCCGAGCACCGTGGTGAAGGGACTCACGCTGGCCGAACAGGCCACCATCGATCTGGCGCGCAAGGAAACCGCGACGGTCGATGTGATGTCGATGAAAAAGACAGCGACCGACCTCGAAGTGAAAGTGCGCGTGAGGAACAACGCGGGCCACAGCTTCCCGTCCGGCGTTTCGTTCCGCCGCGCGTTCCTCGATTTCGAAGTGCTCGACGCGTCAGGCAATCCGGTGTGGGCTTCGGGTGCGACGAATCAATTCGGCATGATCACGAACGGGCCCGGCGGATCGATCCTCGGCAGCGAATTCTTCGTCGCCGGGCAGTATCAGGATCACCACACCGAGATCAGCGATCAGTCGCAGGTGCAGATCTACGAAGAGCTGGTGAAGGACACCGAGGGACAGTTCACGACGAGTTTCCTGAGCCTGTTCAACAACATCAAGAAAAACCGGCTGCTGCCGCGCGGCTGGAAGCCCGACGGACCGCGTGCCGCCGAGACGGGGCCGCACGGTTCTGCGGCCAAGGATCCCGACTACCTCAGCGGCTGCGGCTGCGACACCATCATCTACAAAGTGCCGCTGAGCAAGGTTCCGAGCGGCGCAAAGGTACGCGCCCAGATTTTCTACCAGACCATTCCGCCGTACTACCTGCGCCAGCGCTTCACTGACACGTACGATCCGTCAACGCACACGGCCGCCGAGAACACGCAGCGGCTGATGGATTTCATCGGCAAGTTGAACGTGAAGGCCACCGAGATTCACGAGTGGAAACTGCTGGTGGCCGGCACTACGCGCTCGATCACCGATTGAAGCAACGATTCGGCGAGCCCGTCGTTCTCGAACAGAGACGGCGGGTTCGCTGACAGCGCGCTGATCACCGGCAGGATGCCGCCCGCGAACGGCGGCAGCTCGTGGTAGAGATCGCGCGCGGTGATGTGGTTGTACGTGATCGCGTCCGGCAACGAGGCACGCAACTCGACGTCGATCTGTCCGGCCGTCGTTGGATTCCAGCCGCCGATGCCGTCGATGAACATGACGTGTACCGGCCCATCGTCAATCGCCTTCGCTTCATCGGCAATGCTCGCGGCGACGAAGCGCGCCGTATGCGGATACTTGATCGCCAGCAGCCGCTCCGCCGCGCCCACGTTCTGCGCGTCGAGTAATTCGCGGAAACGATCGAACGTCATTCGTTCCGAGGCCGCGAGGGCGAGGACGTTAAAACGATCGCGCGCTATCAGGCGAACCTTGCCATGTTCGACGCGGCAGCACGTCGGCGAATTGAAATACGGCCGCTCTTCGCCATTCGCTGTGATCGAGGCGAAGACGCCGATGAGCCGATCGTGAAAGCCCCCCGACTCGCCGCCCTGTTTGCGCAGCAGATCGTTTTCAATCAGCGTCCGGCCGGCTTCTTCATGCAGCCAGTAACGCGGATCATCTTCGGGACGGGAGACGGTGCCGATGTCGATTGCCTCGAATTCGTCGCGTGTGATGAGTGCGATGGCGCGTTGGGCCAGTGCGAGATCGAGGTCGAGATACGGCTTCCCGATATGCGCGTCGATCATCATTTCGACTTCGTCGACGGCTGAGGTTTCGAACAGTGGGTGGTCAACGTCGCGCAGCGTCGCAAGCATCTTCGAGTTCACACCGTCGATTCGCGCCACGAGCGGCGAATGAAAAAGCCGATCCTCAATCTCGATGCCGCCGGCCGGAACCGCGCCGAACGTGAACGGCAGTCGCGAGCGCAACTCACGTACGACGCCATAACGCGTCTCGCGTGGATCGGCAGCATTGACGATGCGCGCTTTGAACGACTCGGCTTCGTCCTTCGCATGACAGAGGATCGAGTACTCCTCGATCGACTGTCCCGCATCGGCAATCAGCCGCAGCCGGACGTCGACACCGGCGCGAACGAGCTCGTGCGCCAGCCACGATGCCTGCACCAGGTTCACGCAAGCATCCTCGCGGCAGTGCACCGATTGCCCGCGCGCTTCAACGAGAAGGATGGCGGTCGTCATTGGCGCGCCTCTTCCCACGAAACGGCGCGCAGTTCGACGTGATCGTTCACATGCGCAACTTTGTAGTACGTGCACGGCCGCGTCTCGTCGTCGTAGTACGGCGCGAACAGATCGAGGAACGCCGTCGGCTCGATCGCCGTGACGGTGTGCAGTGTGCCGGGCGATTTCCGCAACACGAGCGCGTCTTCGTCAGGCCCGAGCAACACCTCGCCGCAATCACGTGCGCGCAGCGATGCGGCGTCGATCCACTCCAACGTGCGGACGCGCATCCGTCCGCACAACACTTTCGAGATGACATCGAGTTTCGGATGATCGTGCAACGGAATCGTCTCTCCTGCGCCGAGCGCGAAGATGCTGGCGTGGAAGGTGGGATCGGTCGTGAAGACCTCTTCGCGAAATCCGTGATCGGCGACGGGAAGCGCCAGCAGCCGCGCCACTTCATCGGTATCGCAGCGAAGTTCGCGCGCCGCTTCCATGAGTGACTTCACTGCTTCGTCGCTCCAACCATTGCGCGCAGCGGTCTCCGCTTCCGCCACCACACGCCGCATTTCCGGGGTCATGATTTCCGATGGACTGATGCGCGGATGTTACTTCATCAGCCTCCGCCGCATCTCCTCGGCGCGCTCATGAATCGCGTCGTACGACTCGCCGGCGATCTCAATTTGTCCGAGCACGACGCCAAACTCCGAGACGGGGCGGACGCGCTCGTCCGCACGGCGAAAGGCCGAGAACTCCGGCATCGCCGTGGCAGCGTCGTAGTCGAGCAGATTGCCGGCGAGATCGTCGTCGAAGGTGATGACATTGAACTGTCCGGCCACTCGTCCCGTCGTCGTCGGCAACTTTCGCGGCGACTTACCACTCGCTACGTCGGCAACAGCGGCGAAGATGTCCGCGCCGAGTCCGAGCTCGTAGATCCCGCCGAAGCAGGCCGCCGAACGGCCGTTGACCTCGGTCAGCCGGACGCCGTTTTCCGTCAGCCAGAATTCGATATTGAAAAATCCGCCGCCGAACTCGAACGCACGGATGGTCTCGATCGTCTTCGCGCGCAACGTCTCCGCCGTTTCCGCATCGACGCGAGACGGCGTCGAGAAGTTGTCGATGACGCGCGTGCCGGGAAAGGTGTTCGTATCAGTCATCGCCCAGATCTGAATCTCGCTGTCGAGCGACCACCCTTCGACCGTGACCTGACGTCCTTCGATGAACTCCTCAAAGAGCATCATGTCCGTCGTCGCGAGCGGATACTTCGCGAGATCGATGGCGCGTTCGAACAGTCGGTAGTACTGACGCGTCCACGCCGGCAACTCCCGCCGCGCCAGCTCCATCGCCGCGCGCGCTTCATCATCCGAGGCGACTTTGAATCCGAGCAGGCCAAGCTTCAGCCAGGGCGGTTTCAAATACGCCGGATACGCGATCGCCGGCAGCGGCTCATCGAGCAGCAGCGGCTGACAACGAATCGGATCCACCTCTGCTCGCCGCCCATACAGCTTGTGCAGACAAAGAAAGACCGCCTCCGGCGACGGACCGGGCAGCTTCGCCTCCTGCGCCAGTACCGCCGCAATCAAATCGCCGAGGTCGTGCGTCGAAACGACGGCGGCAACGTGATGCTCCGCCATCACCGCCCGGCACCGATCGAGATACGCGATCGGATCAAACTCCGGCGACGCCTCCCAATGACTGATCCCCGCATCGACAAAATGAAAGCGATGCCCCCTGACGCGCTCGAAAGCCCAGCGGTCGTAGGGGTCGGGACAAACGACGAGGATGTCCATTGAGGTGGGAGCGTACACGAGGCTGTTGTGAGGAATCGACGAGGTAGAATCGGTCAATGACGAGGATCGTTCATAGCGACCCGGAAATCATGGGCGGCGAGTTGGTTTTTGTTTGCACCCGTGTCCCGGTCTACAATGATCCGATCTGCGGCGCCGGGTAAGACGCGGTCATACCAGCGAGTATCTCCGGGTGCGGAAGCGGACCTTGGAAAACGGTCCCTTCGACGCGCGCCACAAACTGCGGCTGCGGGTCGGAGCGCCACGCGGCGAGTTACGTTCGATGTCTTCGACGCGGCGCTGGAGCCGTCGGCGCTCGTCCGTTTCGCGGCTTGTTCTTCCCACGCGGAAAGTCTAGCGCAGCGCGGTGTCCATTAGGGTCAGTTGTTCGTTTCCCGCGCGGTCAACGGGCTTGTCGCCGAACGCCTTCATCGCCGCGTTCATGTCCGCCGCAACGAGCGACCAATCGGCAGACATGCGCGAGCGTCCGCCTCCTGGCCAGAACCCGACCAGTTATAGGAATCCAACGAACCCACAAGATCGAGAGTTCGCGCGAGGCCACGGAAGAATGAAGGACGCACGAAAAGGAAATCAGAACTCACAGTAGTGGCGCTCCCACAAATCGTGACTGTCTCATATTGTGAGAAGGTTTTCACAAGCTCACGGTCCATCGCTCTAGTGATGCCCGCCGGGGCCGCTGGGCGGTTGGGGCGGACGGGATGGCGGAGGCGGTGGGGCGCCGTGGGTGCCGGGATCGCCGGCCGGGCGGCCATGATCGTCGTGGCCTCCGCGCGGATCCTGCGGGGCGCCGTCGCGGCGGCCGGGGGCGTCCTGGCGACGGTCGTCGGGAGTTTTCATCGGGCGATCGGGCGGCGGATCGCGGCGGGTGAAACTGGATGTTTCGCCGGCGTGGACGAGGAACGGCTCGGGGCGCAACGGGGATCGGATCTCGACGGTACCTTCGAACACGTCGACGATCGTTTTCCCCGCCGCGTCGACTTCGACGTTGTACTGCGTCCCGCGCACCGCCAGCAGCGCGCCGGGTGTCTGGACGATGCGCGGCTCGGAGCCGGTGATCTTGTCGAACATCGCGTGGATCCGTCCGCGCTCGACGGAGAGGATCACCCCGGGCGTGCCGCCGGCGAGTTGCACGTCGGTCGAGCTGAAGATTTCGAATTTCGCGCGCTGCGGTTCGGCGGCGATGAGCGCGTACGAGAACCAGCCGGTGTGGACGCGATCGCCGCTCTGCGCGCGCGAACCTTTCGCAGCGGGCGATTCCTGCGTCGTGGTCTTGAGAGTGACGGTGCGCTTGACGTCGTCGAAACGGTAGCCGACCGGCGCCGGCGTGGTGGTCGTCGCCGCGGCGGCGGTGAGCATGGCGAGCGATGCGAGCAGTGTTTTCATCACGGCCTCATTGAGTTTCGAGCGAGATATCGAGTCGTTTGATTTTGCGCGCAAGGGTCTTGCGTTCGATGCCGAGAATGTAGGCGGCCTGCGTCTGATTCCCGCCGGTGGCGCGCAGCACGGCGATGATGTGACGTTTTTCCGCCTCATCGAGCGATACGAGGTCGTCCTCTGGCTGGGCTGTCGCGGCCGCGGCTGGTTTCGGCTCGGACGACGGCGCGATGTCGCGCAACGTACGCGACGCGGCGGCAGGATCGACGAGCGCGCCGGAGTCGATGACGGTGCGGCGGATGACCTGTTCCAGCTCGCGCACGTTGCCCGGCCATGAATGCGCGGCGAAGACATCGAGGACGGACTGCGACGGGCCCCCGACCGAATCCTTCTTCATCTCCTCGCCCACGCGCCGTTTGAAGTGATCGACGAGGAGCGGGATATCCGTAACGCGGTCGCGCAGCGGCGGGACGGCGATCTCGTATCCGGCCAGGCGGTAATACAAATCCTCGCGGAACTTCCCTTCGGCGACCAACCGCTTGATGTCGCGATGCGTGGCCGCGATCAGCCGGACGTCGACGCGATGACTCTTGTCCGCGCCGAGGGGAGTGACCACGCCGTCCTGCAGAAAGCGCAGGAGCTTGACCTGGAAGGCCGGCGAGATATCGCCGATTTCGTCCAGAAACAGCGTCCCGCCGTCGGCCCGCGAAAGAGCGCCGCGGCGATCCTGGCGCGAGTCCGTGAACGCGCCGCGCGTTGATCCGAACAGTTCGTTCTCCAGCAGCGTGTCGGGAATCGCGCCGCAGTTGATGGCGATGAACGGACCGGCAACGCGGTCGCCGAGGTCGTGGATCGATTGCGCGACGAGCTCTTTTCCGCTGCCACTCTCGCCGAGAATCACCACCGGCACGTTGAGCGAAGCGACGCGCGCGATGGCTTTGTACATGGCGATCATCGACGGATGCGAGCCGACGATGCGAGAGGCAGGACCTGGCTCGATCGCGACGTCCTCCGCGACGCGATCGCCGAGAGCGGCGCGAACGCGCGCGATCAATTCGCTGAGATCGAACGGCTTGGCGATGTAATCGAACGCGCCGATGCGTTGTGCCAGCGCGGTCGTTTCGATCGTGCCGCGAGCCGTCATCAGAATCACGCGCGGCGGATTGCGGCGTTCGGAAATCGCCTGCAGCAGCGTCAGGCCGCTCTCGCCCGGCATGTAGATGTCGCTGAGCACGAGGTCGATACGATGCGCGCGTAGCGCCTGCAGCGCGGAGGTGACGTCGCCGGCCTGCACGGTTTTCAGCCCGACTTTTTCGAGAGCCATGGCCGCGCTCTCGCGGATTCCGATGTCGTCGTCGACTACAAGCACAGTCGCCATCACATCGCTCCTGCTTTCGCTGACTCCGCCGCAACCGGCAACGTGATGCGGAATCGCGAGCCACCCTGCACGCTGTCGAGGCTTGCCGCGCCGCCGTGCCATTTGGCAATTTCGGAGACGAGCGAGAGCCCGAGCCCGAGGCCGTTCGTGCCGGCGGCGGTGGTGCCACGCACGAAACGCGCGAAGATTTTCTCGCGCTCCGTCTCGCTGATGCCCGTTCCACGGTCTTCCACTTCGAGGATGGCATCGTTGGCGCGCCGCGTGACGCGAATCGTGACCGCGCCGGCGGTGTACTTGAGCGCATTTCCGACAAGGTTGTCGACGACGCGTTCGAGCAGCGCCCCGTCGGCGCGGACGAAGACGTCGCGATCGGCGGAGACGAACAGCGTGCGGTCGGTGCCGGCGCGAAGGAAATCGACCCGCGCGGAAACGAGCTCACCGAGGTCGATGACGCTCGACGACGATGCGAAGTCGCGCAGCGGGAGGCGTTCCAGATCGAGCAGCGTACCGACCATCGTCTCCAGCTTGCCGGCTTCGTGTTGCAGCAGCGAGACGACGCGCTTCCGCTCGGCCTCACTGAGATCGAATCCGTTCATGAGCTGGGTGAGGCTGCGCATCGACGCGAGTGGCGTTCTCAATTCATGCGCAAGCACGCGTTTCGACTCAGCGTCGCGCTCGCGGTGATCGATGTAGCGCTCTTCGCTGCTGTGCAAAGCGGCAGTGATGATGCGCGTTTCGAGAACGCCAACGGCGATCACCGCGGACGCGATGAGCGTGATGAACGGGATGGCGGTTCCGTTCGCGAGCAGCGCGATACCGCCGGCGACGATCGCGACGAGGACGATGCTCGCGGCGATGCGGCGCCGCCGCGCCATCAGAATCGCTGCGATGCCGATCGCGGCGAAAACGCCGGCAGCGATCGGACTTTCGGTGATGACGTCGCCGCGAATGATCGACTCGGTCGCTGCGGCATGAACCGTGACCCCGGGATCGGGCTGATGCCCGCGCGTTGTCGGCGTGAGCACACGGTCGCCGAGGGCGAGAGCGGTCGGGCCGACGAAAACCAGTTTGCCGTGAAGATTTTTCGCCGGATTGCGAAGAAAATCTGCGGCGCTGATCCTAGGGATCGCACTCGGGCGCGTCCGGAATGCGGGCGCGATCGAACGTCCGATCGGAATCGGCGCGCCGGTGATGAGCGAAGCGGCTTCGACCGAGAGCGCGGTCAGCGAGAGATCGCCGCTCTGTTTCGTCGTGGCGAGCCGCCGCAGGATGCCGTCGTGATCGAGCTCGAAATTGCCGTGCGCTGGTGTGACGGAGTCCGGCGACAACGGCAATCGCGGCATCAACCAACGTCCGCGTTCATCGACGACTGCTACAGCGAGCACCGGCAGACGCTTCGCCGACGCCATGAGTATCTCGTCGCCGTTGCGCGCCTCAGCGATGAGGATGTCGAGGATGACACCGCGCGCACCGGCGTCCGCGGCACGGTCAACGATCGAGGCGAGTTTGGCACGATCCCACGGCCAGGCGCCGACCTCACGCAGCGACTGCTCGTCGATCGCTACGACGACGGTCCGTTGCGCGGCGTGTTGCGGCAGTCGCCGCAGGACCAGATCGCGCGCGGGCAGCTCAACCGCATCGACGACGTCGAATGCCAGCAGCAGCGTCACGGCGACACCGGCCGCGATCGCGATCATCACCGCCCTTCGCCTCGGCAGCATCGGGCTATGGTAGCGCTAGCTCGTGCAGCAGTTTGGCGCGCAACAGTTTTCCTAACGGCGAGCGAGGAATTGCTTTCACTCGATGCACAGCGCGAATTCGTTCGAACGGATGCACGCGCTCGTTGAACGCGCCGGCAAACGACGGCTCGATCGCCGTCGCGAGATGGATTACGTGGCCGAGCCGTTCGTCGGCAACCGCGACGATCGCCGCATCGTTGCCGGCCAGCGCGTAGAGGATGCGATCAAGCCGTTTGAGATCGACCGACTCTCCGCCGATTTTGACGAAATCGCCTGCGCGTCCGATGACGCGCAGCGTTCGCCCATCGACCTCACCCAAATCCTCGGAGACGAACCAGCCATCGATCTTCGGATCGATGAGGCCATCCTCCGTTGCATAACCGGTGAACAGCGACGTTCCGCGAAAGGCGAGCCGGCCGGCCGATTCGCGTCGCGCTTCGATGTGTCCGAGGAGCGTCTCTTCGACCGCGATGGTCGAAGCGCATTCGGTCATGCCGTAACTCGGCAGCGTGGGCCAATCGCCGCGTTCGATGTTGAAGATGCCGCCGCCGACGAGAATCGCGCGCAGTGCTTTTGATGGCTTGAGCCGCGCCGCAATCAGGTCCTGCACCTGCGCCGGCACGAGTGACGCAATCGTGGCCTCCGATTCCGCAAACGCGCGCGGCTCCCAAGGCATCGGCAGCGCGCGTGCGCCGGCGAGGTGGCATCGCGCATACACGCCGAGTCCGCCGACGTGGAATGTTGGAAGGACCGCCGCCCAGACATCGCGCGACGTGACACCGAGCCGCTCGTTCACCGCCGCCGCCGAGGCGAGGATGGCCTGCTTCCACAAGGCGACAAGCTTGATGTCAGCGGTGGATCCCGAGGTGGCGACGAAGACATGGGCATTGATGTCGGGAACCCTCCTCTCCAATCGCACGCGCTCCTCGGAGGGCATGCGCGGATTGAGAAGAAGGTGGGATTCGGAAGACTCGAAATCGATCATTAGTGGTCTTCGCGGCGTTCGCGGCCGGAGCGCTGGCGTCCCGCCGGCTGGCTCGGCGGCGTCCCCGCCGCCGAATGGGAGGCGTGCGCCGGCATTGAGCGGTTCGCCGTTCGGCGGCGAGACGCCGCCGAGCCAGCCGGCGAGGACGCCAGCGTTCCATCCTTCGCGCGCGGAAGCGCGCTCAGAAAATCGGAGCGTTTAGTCATCAGAGTCTTTGCCATGGGAGCTTTTCCAGGAAGTCGTCGAAGCCCCATCCCGTTCCGCTTGGCGGGACGAGACGCGTGCCGTCGATGCGCATCCGCTCGATAAAGAGATCACTTTCGAAGAGGACATGCGTGATGAGGCCGCAGGTGGACGTGATGTTCGCGGTGGCGGCGGTGTAGGCGGCACAGAGCTGGCCGACGGGATGGTCCATGTACGAGGTGACGACGATTTCTTTATCGGTGCAGGCGATTTCCTGGATCGCCGGTTTCAGGATCAGGGCATCGTACGAATCCAGAAAGCACAGACAAGAGTGTCTGTGCGACATTGCGCTGTCGGTGCGGCACAGACACTCTTGTCTGTGCTGTGACGAACTTGGCGCGCGGTCGAGCGCAAGCCGCAACCCTGTTTTCGAACGAAGTTCACGCCAAACTTCGGCATCGAACGGACAAGGATCTTCGATGAAGTCGATCCGCTCCCGAGGCAGCGTTGCCGCGATTTGCACAAACTCCTCGGCGGTCAACGTCGCATTGAAATCGATGCGCAGCCGGACGCGATCGGGGATGACGTCGATGCTTTTCAACTTGACGGTATCGAACGACGCCGGCGGATCGGGACCGGGCCAATGGCTCGGCGGGATCGTCAGCCCGTCGAAAAGATTGCGTCCATCGCGACGAGCAGACGCATCGAGCGACGCGAATTCGAGCGACGCCTGCGTCATCGGCGTCGTTTCGCCGCGGGCAAGGAGCGCGAGTTGCCCATCGAGCGGGAGGTCGCCGAGTTCCGGCCACGGGTGAACGTCCGCTACTCCGCCGTTCACGCGAATCAACGCGCCGCGCCGCGGACCGGCCTCGGCGACGGCGCTCAGCCGCCGTTTCGGCGTCAGCTCGTAACGCCAGTACTCGATCAAAGCGCGGCTCCGGCGACGTAGAGGATTCCGAAGATCCACTCCAGCGCGCCGGCGAGCGCGAGGCATCGGTTCAGTGATGCGCCCTTACTTCGCGCCACGCGCACGAGCAACGCGATTGCTGGGATGAGCGCGAGCATCGGAAGAAGCAGCGACATTGAGTGACGGAGATACGCGATTGCAGCGACGCAAACGAACGGAGCCAGCGCGAAGACGACGATCTCCGTCCGCGCAAACGGTGCGCCGAATCGCGCGGCCAGCGTGCGCTTGTTGCTGGCGCGGTCGTTGTCGATGTCGCGCAGGTTGTTGATGGCCAGGATCACGACCGCGAGCCATCCGACAGCGAATCCGCCGATCCAGGCGGTGGCGTCGAGCGTGAGCCGTTGCAGATAGAACGATCCACATACGGCGGTGAAGCCGAAGAAGATCATCACGAACAGCTCGCCGAGGCCGTGATACGCGAGCGGATACGGTCCGCCGGTGTAGGCGTAGGCGGCCACGATCGACGCGACACCGACGATCGCGATCGGCAATCCTCCGCGAAGGATCAACGGGATTCCGCAAACTGCGGCGATTCCGAAACAGACGTACGCGCCGCGCAGGACGGCATCGGCGTCGAGCAGGCCAGCCTGCGTCACGCGCAACGGACCGAGGCGAGTGTGCGTGTCAGCGCCCTTTTTGAAATCGAGCGCATCGTTGACGTAGTTCGTCCCGATCTGGATGAAGACCGCGCCGAGCAGCGCGAATGCGAACGGCAGCCAATGAACCGTTTGATCAACGCACGCCAGTGCCGTTCCGACGAGCACCGGCGTCACCGCGGCAGCGAGCGTTTTCGGGCGTGCGGCGAGAAGCCAGGGGGTCATCGTGTGGCACAGACACTCTTGTCTGTGCTGGTGAGGCTCGGGAGAACTGAGAAATTCTCAGACAAGAGTGTCTGTGCCACACCGCTCCCTCTCAGTTGAGCCATCACGGAAATCTCGGAAACTTCTTGAAATCGGGCTTCCGCTTCTCCACATACGCGTCCCGCCCTTCCTGTGCTTCCTCGGAGAGGTAGTAGAGCAGGGTCGCGTCGCCGCCGAAATCGAGGAGGCCGAGCTGGCCGTCGCAGTCGGCGTTCATCGCGGCTTTCAGGAATCGCAGCGCCATCGGTGAAAGGGCCAGCATCTCGCGGCACCATTTCAGCGTCTCTTCTTCGAGTTGCGCGAGGGGCACGACGGTGTTGATGAGGCCCATATCCAGCGCCTGCTGCGCGTCGTACTGGCGGCAAAGGAACCAGATTTCTCGCGCTTTTTTCTGGCCGACGATGCGGGCCAGATAGGAGGAGCCGAGGCCGGCGTCGAAGGAGCCGACGCGCGGGCCGGTCTGGCCGAAGCGGGCGTTGTCGGCGGCGATGGTGAGATCGCAGACGACGTGCAGCACGTGACCGCCGCCGATCGCGTAGCCGGCCACCATGGCCACGACCGGTTTGGGCATGCTGCGAATCTGCTTCTGCACGTCGAGGATGTTGAGGCGCGGGATCTTTTCCTTCGGATCGACGTAGCCGCCTTTGCCGCGGACGCGTTGATCGCCGCCGGAGCAGAACGCGTCCGTTCCTTCGCCGGTGAAAACGATGACGCCGATCTCGCCGTCGTCGCGGGCCATGTCCAGCGCCTGCTTCATCTCGCTCACCGTCAGCGGCCGAAACGCGTTCCGCACCTCGGGGCGATTGATCGTGATCTTCGCGACCCCGTCCTCGGTGCGCTCGTACTTGATGTCCTGAAAGTCGTGAAGCTTGATCCAGCTCTCTGCCATGGGGCGAGGCTATCAAGCGCGGCGCGCTACATCAACGGGACGCTGATGTGCTGGCCGGCGGCGATGCCTTTCTTGAACACCGTGACATCGAGCGCGGTGGCGCCGTCTGCGGCGTCGATCTGCAGGATCGCTTTCGTGACGCCGTTGCTCTCGGTGACGCCGAGGACGTTTGTGCGCGGACGCGTTTCGAAGGTGAGATCGGCGGGGCGCGCGCCGAAGACGAAGAGCGCGACCTTGCGCGGACCGGCACTCATGTCGGCCGTCGCGGTCGGCGAAAACGTTCTGCCGCCGTATTCGAAGGGATAGTCGGCGTTGTCGCCGCGGTTCGAGCGGACGACCAGCCATTTGCCATCTTCATCGATCGGAATCGGCGGCAGGATCGCGATCTGCCCTTCGGTTGGCACATTGATGTTGACTCGCGCGTAGCCGCGCTTTTCGAGCGCCTCGGACGCGCCGCGCTCGGGGTCGCCGGTGCGGACGAGCGCCTTTACGGCGTAGCTGCCGGGCGGCAGCATCAACGTTCCGTAGTAGCGGATGCCGGTCGTGCGCACTTTCTCGCCGACCTTGGCCACCTCGATCGTGACGCGGTCGTAGAGGCGGTCGCGAACCACGCCGGCGGTATCGAAGGCGTAGATGAAGACGTCCGCGCCGCCGATGATCGTGCCGGTTTCGCGCATCAGGTCGGCGCCGTTGATGTCGATGATGACGGGAACCTGTGCTGGTTTGCCGCCGCTTGGCGGAAAGGCCGTGGCCAGAACGTTGACGCGCAGATCGGTCTGCGGCAGATCGTTGACGATGATCTGGGCGTTGGTAAGCGCGCGCTCGACGGAGGTGACGCGGCCGCGTTCGTAGTAGCCGGCGGCGTAGACAGCTCGGGATCCGGGCGGCACGTTCACGAGCTTGATGCTGACGTTGTGGAACGCGCCCGGCAAATTGTCGGAAGTGTGAAAGCCGAGGACGTAGACGACTTCCTGCTGGCGAAGGAGGCGCTCGAAGTCGGAGTGGAGATCATTCGAATTCTCGAAGACTTCGCCGCCGGTCGGACGTGAAACGAGAAAGAGGCTGGCGTTGGAGTTGATGATCGAGCCTTCGTCGAGATTGTTCTGGACGCGCACGCCTTGCACGTCGATGGCGTGGAGGACGACGTCCGCGGCGCGGAAGCTGTCGGCCATCCGCTGGATGCGCGTCATCGCGGAGGAGTTGCCGAACATCTTTTCCGTATCGACCTTCTCCATGTTACCGGCAACGATCTGCGTGTTGAGCTTGGTCTGTTCCTTGGAGCCGCGCGCATCGAAACCCTGGAGCAGACGCGCGTCGAATCCTTCGGAGAGCAGCACGACCTGCTTGCGGCCGGGCACCATGCGCAGCGAGCGGGCCAGATTGCCGAGGGAGTCGATCTCGCGCTCGATGCGCTGGCGGACCGCGGCCTCGTTCTGGCCGGTGGCCGAGGCCGCGAGATCGCGCATGTGTTGGTCGGCGTCTGCCCCGTGGCCGGCGCTCTCGATGACGGGAGCGGATCCGGGCGATTCAGCGCCCTGCGGGCCGCTCCAGATCACCGTTTGATTGGCGAGTTGCAGCGGATCGGTTCCGCGGAACGTGGCCGGATTCGCAATCGCGGATGCGACGAGTTGCCGGTCGGTGGTGAACGCGGTGATGAAACGGTAGCCGCGGTCGGGACTGACGGTGCCGACGGCGACGAGATCGCGCGGACCGGTGCTCTCGGTGACGAAGCGGCGTGCGGCGTCCTGCGCGCGCGCCATCGAGCGCGGCGCGGTGAAGCCGAGGTCGAAGAGGAGGACGAACGATCGCCGGCCAGCCGGATTCATCGGCGAAATCGCGCTGACCGGAGCGCCGGCAGCGAAATCGATCGCATCGAATGACGTGATCGCCTGCTTTTTCCTTTCGTCATACAGCGCGAAATTCGCGGCTGTGAGGCCGCGCACCGGATTGCCAGACGTATCGAGCACCGACACCGGCAGTTCGACGACGTGGACGTTGATCGTCGACGTGCTCTGCGCCGACGCGCAAAGCGCGACCAGCGACGCGGCGGCAACTGCGAGAAGTCGTCGCATTCGCCGCTACGGCCTCAGCACCGCGACACTCGACGTCTGCGCTTCGGGCACGCCCTTTTTGTGAACGGTGACCTGAAGCGTTGAAACCTGCGCGGGATCATCGAGCTGGAGGACGAGCTTCGTGCCGCCCGGGATCGGAATCGTTCCGAGCAGCTTCGTCTTCGGCGTGGTCTCCCACGTCAGTTCGTTCGCCGAGGCACCGTAGACGATGAGCGCGACTTTGTTCGACGCCGTCGCGCCGGGGATGAAGTTCTGGCCGTTCAGCTCGAACGGATACGCGCCGACGCCGCCGCGGTCTGCTGCTTTTACGAGCAGCCACTTCGGCTGCTCGTCAATCGGAATCGGCGGCAGCACAGCTACGGCTCCTGCCTTCGGAACGATGACGTTCGTCCGCGCGTAGCCGCGTTTTTCGTTGTCGACTTTCTTGTCCGGCTCGCCCGCGCGCACGAGCGATTTGACCGCGTAGCTGCCGGGCGGGAGGAGCAGCGTGCCGTAGTAGCGGACGCCGCTCTTGAGCCGGTCGCCGACTTTTTTCATGTCGAACGTGAGGCGCTGATAGAGCCGGTCGCGGACGACGCCTTCTTCGTCAAAGGCGTAGACAAACACCTCGGCCGCGGCCATGTTGCCGCGCGCTTCCTTCATCAGGTCGGCGCCGTTGATGTCGAGGATGATCGGGACCTGGTAATGGCCGTCGCCCGCGGGGAACGGCGCGGCGAAGGCGGCCATGTGGACGTCGTCCTGCGGGATGTCGTTGACGATGACTTCGGCCGTCGTCAGCGCGCGCTCGGTGGTCGAAGTCTCACCGCCGTTTTCGTAGTAGCCGGTGCGATAGTTCGCGCGGCCATTCGCGTTGACAAGCTTCACTTTCAGATCGTGGTACTTGCCGCTGCTGGCCCAAGGGGCCTGGAACGCGAGCACGTAGACGACTTCCTGCGCGCGCAGCATCCGCGCGAAGTTGTTCTTGAGGTCATTCGAGTTCTGGAAGACTTCGCCGCCGGTGGGACGCGAAATCGCGAAGAGGCCGGCGTTGGAGTTGAGGTTCGAACCGGATGCGACGTCGTTCTGCACGCGCACGCCCTGGATGTCGATGGCGTGGAGCACGACGTCCGAGGCGCGGAAGGCCTGGGACATACGATCGAGCAGGGAAAGACTCGAAGCCTTGCCGTAACGCTCGTCGGTATCGACCGTCCAGTACTGACCCGAGGTCACGGCCGCGTTCTCGCGATTGGCCGCTTCGCTCTCGCGCGCGTCGCGGCCGACGAGATACTTCGCATCGAAACCTTCGGAGAGAAGAATGACCTGCTTGCGGCCGGGGACGGCGCGCAAGGTCTTCGCCAGTTGGCCAAGGTAGTCGACCTGTTTTTCGACGACGTTGCTGAGGTACCGCTCGTTGCTGCGCGTCATCTGTTGCTGTCGCTCGGCCTGTTCAGCGGCGGCAGCGGCGGCTCCCCTCCCTCCTCCTTCGGTCGACGTCGAAGAGGTTTTGGAGCTCTCCCCGGTCAGATCGATGACGTTTTTGTTCGCGATCTGCAGCGGGTCGTTGCTGCGGAATCCCCTCGGATCGGCGATGACCGATTCAACGAGCTCGCGGTCGGTCGTGAAGGCGGTCTGCAGCCGGAAGCCGTGATCGTTGTCGATCGTGCCGACACCGACGAGATCGCGCGGCTGGACCGCTGACTTGACGAAACTACGCGCCGCTTCCTGCGCGCGCACGAGCGACTTGGGCGTGGAGAAGCCGAGGTCGAAGAGCAGGAGGAAGGAGCGCCGCGCGGCGGGGTTCAGCGGCGAGATTGCATTCGCGGTTTCGGTCGAGCCGAAGTCGATCTTGTCGAAGGAGGTGATGGCCTGCTTCTTCCCGCTGTCGTACACCTCGAAGTTCGCCGCGGTCAGTCCGCGTATCGGATTGCCGCTCGAATCGACGACCGACACCGGCACTTCGATGACGTTGACGTTGACGGTTTCCTTCAGTTGGGCGAAGGCGGATGTTGCGCAGAGCGCGGCGGCGGCGATCAAGCGAAGCTTCATGAGTTCTCCTGAGATTTCATTGAACAACCAGCGGCACGCTGGCCTTTCTCGCGTCGTTGGAGCCTTTCTTGTGGACGGTGACGTCGAACGACGCTGGCCCCGCCAGCAGATTGGCGGGAGAGTAATCGAGAAGTAGTTTCATTACGTCCTGTCCCTGCAGCCTTTGAAGGACGACCGGCGTGCCGGGATGCGGACCGAGCGCATCGATCGCGGACGCGTCCCACGCCAGCTCGTCCGGCTCGACGTTGAAGACGAAGAGGGCGACGCGGCGCGAGTGGCCGTTGGTGACGCCGGCGCTGGCGCTCGGCATGAACGGCTCCCCGTTGATGTGAAACGGGAAAGGCGCCGCGTCGTGCGAGGCGCCGCGGACGACGATCCAGGCCGCGGGATCGTCGACGAACATCGGCGGCAGCAGTGCGACGTCGTTCGTCGACGGCACTTCGATGTCGGTGCGCACGAAGCCTTTGCGCTCCGTCCCCGCGACGCGTACGAGCGTCTTCAGCGCGTACCTGCCGGGGGCAAGCGTGAGCGTCGGAAAGTATTTGATGCCGTTGTGGCCGGCCATCCGCGTGCCGTTGATGGTCATTCGCTCATACGAACGATCGCGCACGACTCCCTGGTCGTCGAATGCATACACATACACCTCGGCGATGACGTCATTCGCCTTCGCGTCGTGCAGCAACCCGGGCGCGCCGATATCGATGACCATCGGCACCTGCGCGCTGCCGTCCTTCGCCGGAAACGCAGCAGCCAGCGCGGCGACGTGGATGTCGGTCTGCCCGATGTCGTTGAGAACAATCTCCGCATTCGATAGCGAACGCTCCAGCGCAGTCTCCGCGCCGGAGTCGTAGTAGCCGGCGCGGTGCAACACGCGCGCTCCCGGCACGCCGGTCACGCGCACTTTCAGCTCGTGAAACTTGCCGCTGTTCGAGGCCGGCGCGCGGAAGCCGAGGACGTAGACGACGTTCTGCGCGCGCAGCATTTTTTCGAGATCGGCGTTGACGTCATTTGAGTTCTTGAACACTTCGCCGCCGGTCGGACGCGAAAGCAGATGCAGCGCGTCATTGGAGTTGATGCGTGATCCGTTCTCATCGTTCTGCACGCGCACGCCCTGGATATCGACGGCGTGCAGCACGACGTCGGAGCCGCGCAGCGAGCGCGCCATTTCGTCGAGCATGGTCATGGTCATCGAGCTGCCGTAGCGCGCGTCGGTATCGACACGCCACAGGTTGCCGGAGGTCGTCTGCGATGCATCGTCCTGCTCGTCGACGCCCGCGCGCGCATCGCGCCCGCGCACGAGGCGCGGATCGAATCCCTCGGAGAAAAGAATGATTTGCTTGCGGCCGGGCAGAACGCGCAACGTGCGGCCGAGATCGGAGAGAAGCCGCAGCTGCCGCTCGATGCGGCTGCGGTTGTACTGATCGTTGAGCTTCTTCTCGCCGCGCGCGATGTCGGCGGCGAAGTCGTCGACGGCGTCGACGTCCGCGCGCGACACGTTGTCCGTCGGCGCAAGCTGGAGAGCCTCGGTGCCGGCAATGCGCAGCGGATCGGAGGAAACGAACGTGCGCGGATTGGCAATGGCGCTGCCGAGTAGATTACGGTCCGTCGTGAGCGAGGTGACCATGCGAAAGCCGCGATCGACGTCGATCGTGGCGATCGCGGCGAGGTCGCGAAGTCCCATCCCTTTGGCGATGAAGTTGCGCGCCGCTACCTGCGCTTTGTTGCGCCCGATCGGCGACGAGAAGGAGAGATCGAAGAGCAGGATGAAGTTGCGACGCGCGGATGGATTCAGCGGCGACGCCGACCGGACGGCCTCGGATTCGAAATCGATCGCGTCGAAGTTGCCGATGGCGCGCTTCGTCCCCTGATCGAGCAGCTCGAAATTCGCCGCCGTCAGTCCGCGCACCGGATTCCCTGCGCGGTCGACGACGGTGACCGGCACCTCGACGAGGTGAACGTCTATGGTTTCTTTGACTTGTGCGAATGCTGCGCTCGTCGAGAGCAGAAGGAGGAGCGCAATGCGGCCGAGGCAACGCATCGGAATGATTTTCTCCCGGATAACGAACGGACAGAATGCGCCAACTGGCCGAGGCATGCCGTTACGAGTCTGACACGAACGCTGAGAACGCCCTTCACGATCGGCGATAGAATTCCGCGCCATGTCGCTGCTCCTGCAACGTAAAGGTCCCGCGGCGCCGTTGCCGCGCCTCGAAGGGAAAGAAGTGCTCGTGGGGCCGAATCCTGATGCCGCCAAAGTCAAAGGCGTGATGTTCGGCGGACGCAAGCAGTTCCTCAACGAGGTGGCCGGCGAAGACGGTTTCGCGGCGATCATCGCCAAACTCACGCCGCGCACCGCGAGTTACACGAAGACGCCGCTGGCTTCGAGCTGGTGCGAGTTCGCGTCGCTCATCGAGCTCGATCGGACGGCGTACGAAACGCTGAAGCAAAAGTATCCGAATGTCCTCGCACTCATCGGCGCGGCCTCGGCGGAACTGGGCATCGGACGCGTCTACAAATCGCTCGACAGCACGGAGCTGGTGAAGTTCATGGAGAGCCAGGCGCTCTTCCACAATCAGTTTCAGAAATTCGGCAACGTCCGATTCGACAAGACCCCGAACGGCGGCCGGATGCTCTGCAACGACTACCCCGTCTACAGCCCGATCTACTGCGCCAGCGCCGTCGGCTTCTACCTCGAGTCGATCCTCCGCCACGGCGGCACGGATCCAACGGTCGTCGAGACAAAATGCCAGACCCTCGGCGATTCGCACTGCGCGTTCGAGATGACGTGGCGGTAGTTACTCGCCGCGACGGATGATCGCGCGCTCCATCACCGCGACTCTCGCCAACAGCTCCGACTGTCCGCGCAGCAGCGCCGCGATTTCCATCTCTGCTTTGAGATTGACCTGGTAGTCGTTCTCGGCGAGGAGCTTGTCCTTCGTCGACTGGCGGTTCTGACTCATCATGATGATCGGGGCCTGAAGCGCTGCGACGGAGGAGAGGGCGAGGTTCAGCAGGATGAATGGATACGGGTCGAAGTTCATCACGCGCAGGACGTTGATGGACATCCAGACCGTCATGATGATCGAGAAGAGAATGATGAACGGCCAGGAGCCGCCGAAGGATGCGACCCGGTCGGCGACGCGCTGGCCGAACGTCAGCCGCTCTTCCTGCTCCTGCAACACGTTGCGCGAGACCTGACGCGACATCAGCTCGTTCGTCTGGCGCAACCGGTCGCCCATCTCTTCGATGATGCGCAGCGCGGCGGCTGGATTCTTGTGAACGAAGTCGACGAGGTCTTCGCGGTCGAGGCGGATGACGCGCGTCGGTTTCGATGCCGTGGCGGTCGCCGAGCGCGGCGCGCCGTCGAAGAGCGAGAGCTCGCCGAAATACTGGCCGTTGAAAAGCGTGGCCAGCGTGATGTTGCCGGCGCCTTCGCCGTAGCAGATGTCGACCGCGCCATCTTCGATGATGAAGAGCGATGTTCCTTCGTCTCCCTGGTTGAAGATCACCTCGCCCGGAGCGAATTCGCTCTCCTCGAGCCGGATCGTCAGCGCCTTCAAATCGTCATCGGTCAGCGACTCGAACAGCGGGATTTTCGACAACAGCTCCTGTCTCGTCATGAAACGGAAGAGTACGTCAGCGCCGCGCTTCGTCCAAGCGTTGCGCGTGCGCGCTGAGCAGGTCGCTGCGCGTGAGAATGCCGACCACGCGCGACGGATTGGCGCGCTCGACCACCGGCAGCCGTCCGATTTCCTCGCGCACCATGTGATCGGCCGCTTCGCGCAACGACATATCCGAAAAGACAACCGCGGGCGGACGGCGAATGAGATCGCCGACGCGCGTGAATGGCTCGCGGTCGATGAAGTCGCGCCGTGTGACGACGCCGAGGAGACGGCCGTCGCGATCGACGACGGGAAAGCCCTGGTGCGTCGGAACGAGTGAATGCACTTCGCTGATGCGCTGATCGTCACGCAGCGTCACGACCTCGCGCGAACAGGCGTCGGAAACGGAGACGCGGTCGAGGTAGTCGGCGCCGTACTCCATCGGCACGCGTACGCCGCGGCGCGCGAGCTTCTCGGTCATGATTGTGTTGCGCATCAGCAGCGACGACACGAGGAACCCGGCCGTGCAGCCGGAAAGCAGCGGCAGAAGTCCCATCGGCTGCAGGGTCGTTTCGAACGCGAAGACGACCGATGCCAGCAATGCCCGCGACGCGCCGGCGAACATCGCCGCCATTCCGACCAGCGCGCAGATTCGTGGGTCGATACCGAAGCGCGGAAACTGCATGGTGGCCAGTTCGCCGAGCGCCACTCCGGCGCCGCCGCCGATCGTGAAGAGCGGCGCCAGCGTCCCGCCTGATGTTCCGCTGCCGAGGGAGATCGACCACGAGATGAACTTCATGATGCAGAGGAAGACCACCGCCTGCCCCGCGATGCGCCCGGCCACCATCCCTTCGATATTGTCGTAGCCGACGCCGAGCGTGTGCGGCGCGAAGTAACCGACAAGTCCGACCGCGAGTCCGCCGAGAGCCGGCCACCACATCCAATGAATCGGCAGCTTCTCGAAGAGATCTTCGACCCAGTAGACGGCGCGCGTGACGTAGACCGCGAGCCAGCCGACGAGCGCGCCGATGATCGCGTACGCCGCGAGCGCTTCGCCGCTCGGCCGCGCCAGCATCGGCATCGCGAAGATCGGCTCGGTGCCGACGTACAACATGCGGATCGCCGTCGCCGCCGCGCTTGCGAGTGCCACCGGCACGATCGATCGCGGACGGAACTCGAACAGCAGCAATTCGACCGCGAGCAGCACCGCGGAAACGGGACTGCCGAAGGTCGCCGCCATCCCTGCCGCGGCTCCGGCGGCGAGCAGGATCTTCCGCTCGTCGGCCGTGGTTTTCAGGATCTGTCCGATCAGCGATCCAAGCGCGCCGCCCGTGGCGATGATCGGTCCCTCGGCGCCAAACGGTCCGCCGGTGCCGATTGAAATCGCGGCGCTGACCGGCTTGAGCAAGGTGATCCGCGCCGGAATCCTGCTCTCGTTCAACAACACCTGCTCCATCGCCTCGGGGATTCCGTGGCCGCGAATCGCTTTCGATCCGTAGCGCGCCATGACGCCGACGATCAAACCGCCGATCGCGGGCACGACCAGCACAAGCCATCCGAGGTGATTGCCGGCGGGTGAGACGAAACGGGTCGACAAACGGCCGTAGAACGCGATGTTCGTGACGATGCCGATGAGCGCCACCAATCCCTGCGCGATGAACCCGGTGGCGACGGCGAGGACGACCGACCAGACGCACAGTAGAACGACTCGCTTATCAATGTACGCGCGCTCGATCGGTACGCGCGGCTCGGTCATGTCGGGCGCGACCGGAATCCCTTCCGCCGTCGCCGACCCTTCGACGCTCAGTTCACTTCGCTGCCGCATCCTTCTTTGGGACCACCTTCAGTTGATGTTGACGGCGCGGCGACGCATCCTCTTCGAACAACATCGGCGCGGGGCCGTCGTCGCCGCCGGCATTGGCGACGATTTCTTCGAAGGTGTCTGCGAATCGCTTTCGCTCCGCATCGGGCAGCGCATCGAAGACCGCCAGGAGCCGCTCCTGCGCGACCGGCGGCGCGTTCTGCAGCAGCGCACGGCCGGAACGAGTTAGATTGAGGACGAGCCTCCGCGCATCGCGGCCGTCGCGGTCACGCGTGATGAGACCCGCTTCGACGAGGCGCGTGACGACGACGGAGACGGAGCTCTGATCGGTGAGCGTGCGTGACGCGAGCTCGTTCAGCGACAGCGACGGCGTTTTCCCAAGCTCGGCCAGCACGAAGAGCTGCGCGCCGGAAACGCCGAGATCCGACTGCGCCTGCCGGTCGCTGACGCGCAGCATGCGCACGAGGCGGCGGATGGAATCGAGGATGCGCTGGCTGTCGCTCATGACGCGGAATGTAAACATACTTGGGATCGCATCAATACGGCAAACGCGGCCGTCCGGCGCCAGTCCATAAAAAGATCTTCTTGACAAACGAAGCGTGGGAACGTATTTAACCATCGTGTTACTTAGCTGATTGGTTGAATACACATGCCGGCCGACAAACTCAGCGTCACCTTCGCCGCCCTCGCCGATCCGACTCGGCGCGCCATCCTGGCCCGCCTCTCCACCGGACCGGCCTCGGTGACCGATCTCGCCGAGCCGCACGACATGAGCCTTCCCGCCATCTCCAAACACCTCAAAGTCCTCGAGCGCGCCGGCCTGATCACGCGCAGCCGCAATGCGCAGTGGCGCCCCTGCAGCCTCGAGGGCGCCCGGCTCAAAGAGGTGTCCGAGTGGCTCGATCACTACCGCCGTTTCTGGGAGCAGAGCTTCGACCGGCTGGACGAATATCTGCGCGAATTGAAAAAAACGAAGGAGAAGAAACATGAACGCCACGCTCGAAAGAAATAGCTCTGCAACCTCGGACCGCGAGATCGCCGCGACGCGCGTTTTCGACGCGCCGCGAGACCTCGTGTTCGAGGCCTGGACCTCGCCCGAACATGTAGGTCAATGGTGGGGTCCGAACGGCTTCACTACCACCACGCATTCGATGGACGTCCGCTCCGGCGGCGAGTGGATTTTCGTCATGCACGGTCCTGACGGCACCGACTACAAGAACCACATCGTCTATCGCGACGTCGTTCGCCCCGAGCGCATCGTCTATGACCACGTCAGCGGTCCGCTCTTCCACGCCACGGTTCTGTTCGAGGCAGAAGGCGAGAAGACGCGCATTCGCATGCAGATGCTGTTCGAGACCGCCGAGCTGCGGAACAAGGTGGCCGAGGAGTATGGGGCGATCGAGGGACTGAATCAGACACTCAACCATCTCGAAGAACACGTTACGAAGATGGCCACCGAGCATGCGGACGATTTCGTCATCACTCGCGAGTTCGATGCGCCGCGCGATCTGGTTTTCGCGGCATGGACGGAGCCGGAGCGCCTCGCGGAGTGGTGGGGGCCGAAAGGGTTCACGATGAAAGTGGCGAACATCGATCTCCGTCCCGGCGGGATGTTTCACTACGGAATGACTGCGCCCGACGGCAGCGCGATGTGGGGCAAATTCGTCTATCGCGAGGTCACGCCGCCGGAGCGAATGGTCTTCATCAATTCCTTCTCCGATGAAAACGGCGGCACGACGCGCCATCCGATGGCGCCAACATGGCCGCTGCAGATGATCAATACGGTGACGTTGACGGAGCGCGACGGCAAGACGACGTTGACGCTGCGCGGCGGCGCATATGAGGCGACCGAGGAAGAGCGCGCGACGTACAAGGCGGGCCACGCGAGCATGCAGGGCGGCTTCACCGGCACGTTCGACCAACTGGCCGCATACCTGCTGAAGGCGAGATCATGAACGCAATCGATCGACTCCACGCACAGGCGCCGAGAATTCTCGGCGCCTTCCGATTCCTCGCCGGCGTTCTCTTCGCCTGCCACGGCGCACAGAAACTGTTCAACGTCTTCGGCGGGATGCCGCCCGGCGTTCCGAAGGGGCTGATCTGGACCGCCGGTCCGATCGAATTCGCCGGCGGCATCCTGATCGCCATCGGCCTCTTCTCACGCAGCACCGCCTTCCTCGCCAGCGGCCTGATGGCGTTCGCTTACTTTCTAGGCCACGCCCGCAACGGCTTCTGGCCGAACATGAACGGCGGCGAGCTGGCGCTCCTCTTCTGCTGGTTCTTTTTGTACATCGCCGCGCAGGGTCCGGGAGCGTGGGCGGTGGACAACGTGATGCGCAAGCGGAGATAAAGCGCCAAATTTGCATCGGACGCAAACGAATTCAACGCCAGCCACGTCCCATTCGTACTTACCACCGGCCGGAGGCGTTGAATTATTCAATCGAGGGAGTACGTTCGCACCGTCATGTTCCGCAGCCGCGGTGAAAATCTGCGCTCGACGTACATCCTCATTTTCCTGAACGTCGCGTTTTTCATGCTGCAGTTTCAGGACGCCGCGAAGTTCGCGCGGCTCTTCGGCTTCGACCGCAACGCCGTCGCCGCGGGGCAGGTCTGGCGGCTCTTCACGTACCAATTCACGCAGGCCGGCCACGTCGGCCTGATCACGTTTCCTCCGATCCTGACGCTCTTCCTCAATCTCGTGCTGCTGTCGCTGATGGGATTCGCGGTCGAAGAGGAATGGGGAACCGGCAACTTCATTCGCTTCTATCTGATCTCGACCCTGGCCTCGGCGCTCGTGGCGGCGTGGTTCAGTACGCCGTTGATGGGATCGTTCTTCATCAACTTCACGCTGCTCTTCGTCTACGCCGCGCTGAATCGCGACCAGACCTTCTATCTCTCCACCATCCTGCCGATCCGCGTCACCTTCCTGGCCTGGATGGCGCTGGCCGCGCTGCTGACCGGCGTCTTCTTCGGCAGCAAAGCCAACCTCGCCGCGCTGGCAGGAGCGGCGGCCGGGTTCGCGTACTACATCTCGCAGCGCGTTCGCGTGCTGGCGATTGCGGCCGCCGATCTGCCGCAGCAGTTCGACGCCGCCGACGCCGCGGTCGTCGCCGCGACGCGCAACATGACGCGCGTCGCCGCGGTGAAGAAGGCGCTGTCCACCGGCTCAAAGTCGGACATCGATCGCATCATCCATCTCGCCGAGCGCGAAAAAGTTGCGGGCGTGAACATCTGCGGGCCGGCCGACTACAAACCCGAGCACGCCGACCGCTACTGCATCCGCTGCGAAGGCTTCGCCGAATGCACGGCGCGGCATCTGCGCATCAATCGTCCGGCCGTCATCGCGCAAGCGCCGCCCGCCGCTGCATCGCTCGAAACGACGTAGGAGTCTGCGCGGTAGACTCCGCAGCGGTGGACGAGCTCCGCAACCTCTATCGATATCGCCAGCTCATCGCGGCGCTCACGGCGCGCGATCTGAAAGCGCGTTACCGCGGCTCCATCCTCGGATTTTTCTGGTCGCTCGCCAATCCGCTCCTGCTGCTCACGGTCTACACGGTCGTCTTCACCTTCTTTTTTCCGTCGAACGTGATCAAGCCGTATCCGCTCTTTCTCTTCGCCGGGATCCTGCCGTGGACGTTCTTCTCCGCCGCCGTCCTCGAATCGACGACGGCGATTTCGTCGAACGCGGGACTGATCAAGAAGGTCATGTTCCCCGCCGAGGCGCTGCCGCTGGTGACGGTGGCATCGCATCTGGTGCACTTCGTACTGGCGATGCCGATCCTGCTCCTGGCCACGATCGGATTCGCGCTGCACGGCGACATCAGCATCAGCGCAACGATTCTCCTCGTCCCGTTTTTGATGATCCTGCAAACGCTCTTCGTGGCCGGCATCGCCATGACCGTCGCTTCGATGTCCGTTCTCTTCCGCGACCTGCGTGACATCCTCACGAACCTGATGCAGCTCGGCTTCTTCGTTACGCCGATTCTTTATTTGATCGACAAAGTGGCCTCGCGCCCCTTCCGAGCGCTGCTCCGTCTGAATCCGATGACACCGTTCATCGTCTCGTATCAGGACGTGCTCTTCTTCGGCCACGTCCCCGGCATCGCCGACACGCTGCTGATGATCGCGTACGCGTTCGTGTCGGTAGCGATGGGGGTGGCGGTCTTCGGAAGACTGCGCGACACGCTGGCGGAGGCAATCTAGCGATGACCGACTACGCCATCGCCCTGACGAACGTTCGCAAGTCGTACCGGCTGTGGGGCCGCGGCTCACAGTTCGCGACGCTGAAAAGCGCGCTGCTGAAACGCGATCTGGCGCTGACTCCGGAAACGAGCGTCGAAGCGGTGCGCGACGTGTCGTTCGCCGTCGATCGCGGTGAAGCTTTCGGCATCATTGGCCGCAACGGCTCGGGAAAATCGACCCTGCTGAAACTCATCTCCGGAATCCTCAAGCCGACCAGCGGCAGCGTGCGCGTGAACGGCCGCGTGGCCGCGCTCATCGAGCTCGGCGCCGGCTTCCATCCCGAGATCACCGGCCGCGAAAACATCTACATCAACGGCATCATGCTCGGTCTGTCGCGCAAAGAGATCGACGCCCGCTTCGACCAGATCGTGGCCTTTTCCGGCATCCCCGAGTTCATCGATCAACCGGTCAAAACCTACTCCTCCGGCATGTACGTTCGCCTCGGATTTGCCGTCGCCGTCCACGTCGATCCCGACGTGCTGCTGATCGATGAGGTGCTCTCCGTCGGTGACGAGGAGTTTTCCGCGAAGTGCGTCGCGAAAATTCAGGAGATGAAGTATCGCGGCGTGACGCTCGTCTTCGTCACACACCAGCTCGACCAGGTCCGCAACCTCTGCGACCGCGCGCTCTGGCTCGATCACGGCGAACCGGAAACGATCGGCGATCCGGTGCGCGTCGTCGATGCGTACCTGCAGGCCGTGTCATCAACGCAGACCGCGCCACCGCGCGTTGCTGCGGCAGCCGAACCCGAGGCACCGCGCGATGATCCAAGCGAAGAAGAACGCTGGGGCTCCGGCGAAGTGGTGTTATCGCGCGTGGCCCTTGTCGATCACCGCGGCAACGAGCTGGTAGCCCTCGGCCCCGGAACTCCGGTCGCGGTCGAAATGGACGTCACCGTCCGCGTGCCGCAGGATGACTTCGTCTTCGGCATCGGCATCTACCACGCCGACGGCGCCTGCGTGTACGGCACGAACACCGACCTCGAAGGCCTGATGCCGGAACGGATCGAAACCAACGGGCGCGTCCGCTTCATCATGCCGGCGCTCGACTTGGTAGCCGGCACCTACCGCATCGACGCCGCCATCCACACCCGCAACGGCCGCGCCTTCGACTACCGCCGCGGCGCCATCCGCTTCGTCGTCGGCTCAAGAGTCCACGACATCGGCGTCTACCGCCCCAAACACACCTGGAAATTCGAAGGCGGCATCGCGTTTAACGAGATCGACCTGGAACAGCGCAACGTGCCAATCGAAGTAGCCGAGGCGATGCGGGCCGCGCGAAAACCGAAACGGACGCGCTGAGCCACGGAAAGTTTTTCACGCGGAGACGCAGAGACGCGGAGCTGGTTTTCCCCGCGCCCCCGCGGCTCCGCGTGGAAAAGACCTACTCCGCCAACGCGTCCGCGGCCAATGCGTGCAGCTTCCCATCGGCGGCATCGGCTTCCAATTGACGAACGTACTCGGCGAACCATGAGCGGAAAGCCTTCAGCTCTTCCGCCGTCAGACTTTGAACGTCGCGTTTGAGTGCCTCTACCTTCGTCATGGCTTTCGAATGATAGTACGCGCTGGGTGTGGAAAAACACCGACGGCGACTCTCCTAAGTAAGAAGGCGAAGCTATGGCAACGTACAGAGCGCCGCGCCAAGTCGATCGACTAAAGAAATACGACACCGTAGTAACCAGCGGGCAGGCAGCTCTTCGTGCTCTGCTTACAATGAACGGCGGCGCGACCATCGCCTTTCTTGCATTTATTGGACATCTCTTGGACAAGGGAACTGTAACCCCCGCGACCGTCCAACCATTTGTCGGCGCTCTCAATCCGTTCATCGAGGGAACCTTCTTTGCGGTGCTCGCGTACGGCCTCATCTTTCTGACGAATTGCTTCAGCTATATCGCTCATAAGAAGTGGGCAAAGATCGTGTCGCACGGTTTCTTCGGCCTTACCGTCTTGTCCGGAATCGCGTCGATTACATATTTTCTCGTCGGGAGCAGCCGTGCCGTCGATGCGTTTCAGTCGGTCAAAGTGGCGGTCATCTCTTTGACGGCGTTCGAGCCGTAGGCAACCGGTCCAAGTCGCGTCAGCTTCCCTTCACCCACGGCAGTTCCCACCGCCCTTCCCCTTCGTCGAGCTTCGGCAGCGGGACGACTTTCCCCTGACGCTTGAGCTGCGTCAGCTCCCAGAGCTTCGCGTACTTGAGGAACGTGTAGTAGACGTGCATACCGACCGAGATCAGGCCGCGGATGCCGTCGAGGAAGCCGAGGTTGATGAGGAAGTCGCGGACGAACTTGGCGATGGGGTGGCCGACGATGCCAAAGAGATTTGTTGTCTTGCCGTCGATGTACATCTGCGCGGCGCCCCAGTTCGCGTACCGCGTCATCTTGGCGATCATGTGGTCGAAGGTGCGGATGTAGTAGTGGTCCATCTTTGCGTTCAGGCGGCCGGTGGCGCCGTCGACGAGCAGGTCGGCGTGAACGCGTTTGTTCGGATAGCGGGCGTGGAGTTTATGAAAGAGGCGCGTGACGCGGTCACGCTGCAGGCCGGAGAAGCGGACCGGCTTGCCGAGCATGAAGTTAAGGCGGCCGACTGAGTAGGCCCAGAGGTCGAGCGGCCCTTCGAGCGTGCGGAGGATTTCGTCGCGCAGCTTCGGCGTGACGCGCTCGTCGGCGTCGATGACGAAGATCCAATCGTGCGTAGCGCGGTCGATGCCGTAGTTTTTCTGTGATGCCGCGCCGAGGTATTCGCGCTGCTCGATCCGGACGCGCGGGAACTTGTCGCGAACGAGCTCGATGGTGCCGTCCTTCGAAAACGAATCGAGCAGGTAGATTTCGTCGGCCCATTCGACGGAGCGGATGCACGCATCGATGTTCTCGATCTCGTCGAGCGTGTGGATCAAAGCGGTGACGGGGGCGCGCGGCACGGGAACGAAATCGTACACTTTGCGAATGCGAATCCGCGTTCTCGCTCTGCTTGCCGTCACGCTCGCCGCTTGCGCTCACACCACGCCGCCGCAAACGCGCGCGTTCATCCTCGGCGGACATCGCGCCGGGCAGGAGACGGTGACGACGAGCGGCAGGACGCGCACGGTCGACTTCGAATTCAACGACCGCGGGCGCGGACCGAAGACGCATACGATGATCATGACCGACGCCCATGCGATTACGACCTCGCTCAAGACCGAGGGCAACGATTACTTCAAGGCGCCGGTGGACGAGACGTTCGCGAACGGCGCGTGGTCGAACGGAGCGGAGAAGGGGAACGCGGCGGCGAATGCGTTCTATGTCTCGATGTATGGGCCGCCTGAGGAGACGGCGGTCCTGGCGCGGGCGCTGCTGGCGGCGCCGAATCAGAAACTGGCGCTGCTGCCGGCCGGCGAGGCGTCGATTCGGCACGTCGGTGAATTGAATGTATCGACCGGCGGCAAGTCGCAGCACATCACCTGCTACGAGATCAGCGGCCTCGGATTCACGCCGTCGCCAGTGTGGCTCGATGATCGGCGCGAGCTGTTTGCATCGGCATCGTCGTGGTCGTCGGTGATCGCGGATGGCTGGGATTCGGTGGTCCCGCAACTCCTGCGGGCGCAGGACAAATGGCGCGATGAGGCGGTTTCGCGCGCGGCGGCAAGGCTCACGCACACGCCCGCTGGCGGCGGAATCGTGATTACGAACGCGCGCCTGTTCGATCCCGTCACGATGACGACGACGCCGGGAACGACGATCGTCATTCGCGGCAATCGGATCGAGAGCGTCGGCGGCGCGGCGCCCGACGGTTTTGAGCGCATCGATGCGCAGAACCGCATGGTCATCCCCGGCCTTTGGGATATGCACACGCACAACTTCGCCGACGACGGGATGCTCGACATCGCCAACGGCATCACCTCGGTGCGCGACCTGGCCAACGACACCGACTTCCTCATCGGCCTGCGCAAGAAGTGGGACAGTGGCGCCGCGATCGGGCCGCGCGTGATCATGGCCGGCATCATCGACGGGCCGGGCAAGTTCGCGGGGCCGACCAAGGTGCTCGTCGACAACGAAGCGGACGCACGCGCCGCCGTCGATAATTACGCGAAGCTCGGATATGAGCAGATCAAAATCTACAGCTCGGTGAAGCCGGAACTCGTTCCGGTGATTACGAACGCAGCGCACGCGCGTGGGCTGCGCGTGAGTGGGCACATCCCCGCCTTCATGCGTGCCGATGAGGCCGTGCGGGCGGGCTATGACGAGATCCAGCACACGAACTTTCTGTTTCTCAATTTCTGGCCGGACGTGGCGGACACGCGCACGCCTGTACGCTTCACCGCGGTCGCCGAGCGCGCGGCGGCGCTCGATCTGAAGTCGGCGACGGTGCAGACCTTTCTCGATCTGTTACGCGAGAAGAAGACGGTCATCGATCCGACTGTCTCGATCTTCGAAGGGATGTTCACCTCACGGCGCGGCACGATGTCGCCGAGCTACGCGATGATCGCCGATCGCCTTCCGCCGCAGGTTCGGCGCGGATTCCTGACCGGCGGACTGCCGGTCCCCGAGGGGAAGGACCAGACGTACCGCGACTCGTTCCGCAACGTGCTGACGATGGTGAAGGCGCTGTACGACAACCACATCC
>DASYJY010000014.1:0-4221 GCA_035995985.1 Thermoanaerobaculia bacterium
AGAGGAAATCCTGCGACTTGTAATACTTGTGCGCCAGCTCCTCGATCTGCTTCTCGAGCTTGAGAACGTCCTCAATCTTGTGCGGGATGACGCGCATCTCGTGCATCGCGTAGCGGATGTCGTCCTTGTTGTCGCCGCGGAGCTGGCGCACGTAGAGCGAGAGCAGGTAGAAGGCCGTGAGCTGCGTGGTGAAGGCCTTCGTGGAGGCCACGCCGATCTCCGGACCGGCGTTCGTGTAGATCACGCCGTCGGACATGCGCGTGGCCGCGGCGCCGATGACGTTGCAGATGGTGATGAGTTTCGCGCCGCGCTTCTTCGCCTCCTGCATGCCGGCGATCGTGTCCGCCGTCTCGCCCGATTGCGTGACGCCGATGACGAGTGTGCTGTCGTCGATGATCGGATTGCGGTAGCGGTATTCGGAGCCGTAATCGACCTCGATAGGAATGCGCGCGGCATCTTCGAGCAGGAACTTGCCGACCAGTCCGGAGTGCCAGGACGTGCCGCAGGCGATGATGTGCACCTTTTTGATCTTTGCCCAATCGCCGGGCGTGAGCTGCAGGTCGTTGAAGAAAATCTCGCCCGACTCCTCGAACATGCGGCCGGTGAAGGTGTCGCGCACGGCGCGCGGCTGCTCGTGAATCTCCTTGAGCATGTAGTGCCGGTAGCCTTCCTTCTCGGCCATCACGGCATCCCACAGAATCTTCTTCGGCTCGCGCTCGATCTTCTGGTCGTTCTGATCGTAAAACGCAGCGTTCTTTTGATCGACGATGGCGTATTCGCCGTCTTCGAGGTAGATGATGTTGCGCGTGTAGGCGAGGAGCGGCGCGACGTCCGAGGCAATGATGTTTTCGTTCTCGCCGAGGCCGACCACGAGGGGCGGGCCCTGCTTGGCGGCGACGATCGTGCCCGGCTCGTCACCGTCGAACATCACCAGCGCGTAGTGGCCTTCCAGCTGCTTCAGCGTCTTGCGAACGGCGTCGACGAACTTCGTCCCATCCTTCATCGTTTCTTCGATGAGATGCGCGACGACCTCGGTGTCCGTCTCCGTCTTGAACTCGTGTCCGAGTTTCTGGAGCCTCTGTTTGATGGGGAGGAAGTTCTCGATGATGCCGTTGTGGATGACCACGATTTTGCCGGTGCAGTCGCGGTGCGGATGGGCGTTGTTCTCGTTCGGTTTGCCGTGCGTGGCCCAGCGCGTGTGGCCCATGCCGAACGTGCCCTTCAGCGGCGCCGCATCCAACTTCGTTTCGAGGTTCGACAGCTTCCCCTCGGCGCGCACGACTTGGACGCCGTTGCCGTCCACGACCGCGATTCCGGCGCTGTCGTAGCCGCGATATTCGAGTTTTTTCAGTCCGCCGAGGAGGACCGGCACGACGTCACGACTGCCGGCGTATCCGATGATTCCGCACATGAGGCTTCCCGTCCGTTAGAATTCCGCGCCGGTGAGAAAACTTGCGGCGCTGTTCCTTTTCGCTGTCGTCATTGCATGCGGCAAACGCGGCGATCCGCATCCGCCTGTCCCGATCATTCCGAAAGCTACGACCGATCTTCTTGTAGCACAGCGTGGTCCCAAAGTTCTCCTGTCGTGGGCCTACCCATCGATGTCGACCGCCGGCAAGACGATGGCCGGTATTCGGCGCGTGGTGGTGTGGCGGGTCACCGAGGAGTTGCCGGTAACGCAGCCGCCACGCGAGCCCGGCGACGTCGATCCGACGAAGCCGCAGGCCATCCAATTCTTCGCGAAGGTTCCGACGGTTGCTCCCGCTCAGTTTTTGAAGCTCCGAAATCGCGTAGACAGCATAGAAGGCGCCAACTTGCCCGCCGCAACCACCGGCGCGCGGCTGACGTACGAGGACACGCCGTCGTTTCACACCACCGACGGACGTCCCGTTCGCATGACGTACGCGGTGGTGACCGAGGGGAGTTCGGCGAACGGCGATTTATCGAATCTCGTCACGATCGTGCCGTTGGAAGTGCCGGTCGCGCCGGCCGATCTCGCAGCGGTCGCGCGGCGTGAAGGCGTCGTTCTGACCTGGACGGCGCCCGACACAGCCATCAGCGGCGCGAAGAAGCCGCCGGTCGCCGGATACAACGTCTACCGGTTCGCGCACGGGCAGCCCGCGGATGAATTCGCGACGCCTGTCAACACGTCGCCGGTGTCGAAGGCGACGTACACCGACAATCCGCCGTACGGCCCGCACGATTACTTCGTGACGGCGCTCGCTTCCGCAACTGCGCCGCGCGTGGAAAGCGATCCGTCATCAGCCGTCAGCGTGACGTTCAAGGATCTGGTCGCGCCGCCGCCGCCGGCCGGCCTGACCGCGTTGGTTGAAACCGCGGGCGTGCGCCTGGTCTGGGATCCGGTCGACGCGCCCGACCTCGCCGGCTACAAGGTCTATCGCACCGAGGGAAGCGGAATCGAGCAACTGCGCGCGATCGGAACGATTCCGCTGACGCCGGTGCAACTCGTCACCGCCACCAACTACCGCGACACGAGCGTGAACCGCGGCATCTCGTACTACTACGAGGTGGTGTCGGTCGATAAAACCGGGAACGAGAGCGCGCGGGTGAAGACGGATTGGGTGCTGGTGCCGAAGACGCCGTGAGGAAGAAGCAAACGCAGATATCAAAGGCATCGTCGTATCGGGAGATCGGCGAATTCTGGGATGAGCACGATCTTGCCGACTACTGGGATGAGACGCACGACGTTGAGATGTTTGTCGACGTCGTATCGTCGGCCGAGGCATCCTCTCGGACCAAAGACGGCGTAAAATCTCGTCATGACGGCAGCCGCTGAGCATTTGATCGAAGATTTCGAAGCGCTTCCTGAACCAGAAAAACGGGAGGTTCTCGCGAAGCTCCTCCACATCGCTAGTCACTTGGACTACGGCCCGATTTCCGACGAGGAGCTGGCATCGGCGACGGACGCTTTGTTCGTCTCTTACGATGTCGAGGAACAATCTGAGTGAGCCTTCCATGTCGCGGCGAAGTTTGGCTCGTCGACATGGGCATGGAAGGCAAGATTCGGCCGTGTCTCGTTCTAAGCGTCCCGGCTGGGGACTCTGATCGCGCGCTCTTCACGGTTGTTCCGCACACAACCTCTCTTCGTGGTTCCCGATTGGAGTGCGCGCAACACGTAAGCTTTCTCAAAGCTGGCGCATTTGACGCGCAGGGAGTTACGCCTGTGCCACGGCCGCGATTCATGCACCGCCTCGGCACACTGAACACGCCACAGTTGCGCGAAGTGGAAACAGCCGTTGCAGACTGGCTGGGACTCGAACTTTCCGTGTCTTAAATCTTCACGCAGACATTCTTCGCTTCCGTGAAGAAGTTGAGCGACTCGAAGCCGCCTTCTCTTCCCACTCCGCTTTCTTTCATGCCGCCGAAGGGGACGCGGAGGTCGCGGAGGAGCCAGCAGTTGATCCAGATGGTGCCGGCGTCGAGCGATGCGGCGACGCGGTGGGCGCGGGAGAGGTCGCGGGTCCAGACGTTGGCGGAGAGGCCGTAACGCGTGGAGTTGGCGAAGGCGATTGCTTTATCCTCGGTGTCAAATGGCGTGATGGTGACGACGGGGCCGAAGATCTCTTCCTGCAGGACGCGGCAATCGCATCCCAGTCCGGTGATGATGGTCGGCTCGACGAAGTAGCCGGGACGCTCGACGCGGTGTCCGCCGGCGACGATCGTGCCGCCTTCCTCCGTCGCCAGATCGATGTAGCCCAGCACTTTTTGAACGTGCGCTTCGCTGATGAGCGCGCCAACGTCGGTGGCTTCATCGAGCGGATCGCCGATGCGCAGCGACTTCGCGGCGGCGGCGAAACGCGTTACGAATTCGTCGTGGATGGAGCGCTCGACGAAGATCCGCGATCCGCAGAGGCAGATCTCGCCCTGGTTCCAGAAGCTGGACCGGATCGAGGTAGCGATCGCGTCATCGAGATCGGCGTCGGCGAAGATCAGGTTCGGATTCTTGCCGCCGAGCTCCAGCGACAGTTTCTTGAAACGTGGCGCGGCGTTCGCGGCGACGGCGGCGCCGGTGGCCGTGCCGCCGGTGAACGAGATCGCGGCCACGTCATCGTGGCAGGTCAGCGCGCGGCCGGCTTTGTTGCCGTAGCCGTGGACGATGTTGATGACGCCCGGCGGGATGCCGGCTTCGAGCGACAGTTCGGTCAGGCGATTTGCGGTCAGCGGCGTCAGCTCGCTCGGCTTGGCGACGCAGCTGTTTCC
>DASYJY010000015.1:0-38624 GCA_035995985.1 Thermoanaerobaculia bacterium
AGATCATCATTCGCGTTCGGCCCGGAACCCCGGCGTCGTTCGAGGAGGCGATCAGCCGCCGCACGCACGAGATTTTTCCGAAGTACGAGCAGCGCGTGCGGCGGATGGAGGCGATGCGTACATTTGCAATGCGGCTTTACCTGATTCCGGTCGCTGCCGGGAGCGTCATCGCTGCGTTTCTGATCGGCATGGTCGCACTGGGGCTCTCGGGCGTGCTCTGGCAGAACGTTACGCGCCGCACGCGCGAAATCGGCCTGCGGCGCGCGCTCGGCGCGACCGGCAACGAAGTCAATCGCCAGATCCTGTTGGAAGTGGCGCTGCTGGCGACGCTCGCGCTTATCGTCGGCGTGATCGTCGTCGCGCAACTGCCGCTCCTCGGCTTTTTCGCGTTAGTCAGTCCGGCGTCGTTCACGATTGGACTAATCGGCGCGCTTGCGACCATCTACGGCCTCACGCTACTGTGCGGCCTGTATCCGAGCTGGCTCGCCGGACGCGTCCAACCTGCCCAGGCGCTGCATTACGAATGATCCTCATCGTCGACGACGACCCTTCCATCACTGCTTCGCTGGCGCTCCTGCTGAAGCAGCACGGTCATCGATCGTCGTCCGCGCATTCGGTTGACGAGGCGCTCGGAGTGATCCGCTCCGAGCGCCCATCGTTGGTCATTCAGGACATGAATTTCTCGCGCCGCACGACGGGCGAGGAAGGCTTGGCGCTGCTGACCGCGATCCGCGCCGAGCAGCCGGACGTGCCGGTGATCCTGATGACGGCGTGGGGCTCGATCGGCCTCGCGGTCGAAGGGATGAAGCGCGGCGCGGCGGATTTCATCACCAAGCCGTGGTCGAACACATTGCTTATTCAGAGCGTCGAGACGGCGCTGAAACTCGCAGAGACGCGCGATGTTTCGGCCGAGGCGCCGAGCAGGGCGGAGCTCGATGCGAAGTTCGATTTCGGCAAGATCATCGGCAGCGATCCGAAAATGCTGCGCGTGCTCGAACTGATCGGCCGCGTCGCGCCGACCGAGGCCTCGGTGCTGATCATGGGCGAAAGCGGGACGGGGAAGGAGCTGGTCGCGGAAGCGATCCACGCCAATAGCCGCCGCCGCGGCCGTGCGTTCGTCAAGGTCAACCTCGGCGGGATTTCGTCGACGCTGTTCGAGAGCGAGATGTTCGGCCACGTGCGCGGCGCCTTCACCGATGCGCGTCAGGATCGCAAGGGCCGTTTTGAAGTGGCCGACGGCGGAACGATTTTTCTCGATGAGATCGGCGAAGTCGATCCGTCGTCGCAGGTGAAGCTTCTGCGCGTGTTGCAGGACCGCACTTACGAAGTCCTCGGCTCCAGCCGCTCGCGCACCGTCTATGTGCGGGTGGTGTCGGCGACGAATCGCGCGCTGCACGAGCTGGTCGGACGCGGCGAGTTTCGCGAAGACCTGCTCTATCGACTGAACCTGATCACGATTCAGCTTCCGCCGCTGCGCGAACGCCGCGCGGACGTCCCGAAGCTTGCCGCGCAGTTTTTAAACATGGCCGCCGAGATTTACGCGCGTGACGTCGAGGTCATCGCGCCGCGTGCGATGGAATGGCTGAAGACGCAAAACTGGCCGGGCAACATCCGCCAGCTCCGTCAGACGATCGAGCGCGCCGTTGTGATGTCTGACACGAACGAACTGACGCTCGACGATTTCATCGCGGTGCGCGATCTCGAATCGCGCGAACGGCGCGACGCATCCCTCCCCGACGCCGGCACGATGACCCTCGACGAGATCGAGCGCGGCATGATCGTGAAGTGCCTGCAGCACTACGACGGCAACCTCTCGCGCGTGGCCGAGGCGCTGGGTTTGAGCAGAGCGGCGTTGTACCGGAGGCTGGAAAAGTATGGGATCAGCGAGTGACAGGACGCGTTGAACCACAGAGACACAGAGTACACAGAGCCTCTCTCTGTGACCTCTGCGCCTCTGTGGTGAGAAACCGCTCATGACCCTACGCACCAAACTACTGCTTTGGTTCATCGTCCTGCATCTCGTGTTTGCGGGGTTGGCGGTTGTGGTGCTGATGGAGCATCAGAACTGGTTGTTCGTGGTCGAGGTGTCGTTCGTCGTCTCGATTGTCATCAGCTATCGGATGGTCAACGCGTTGTTCGTGCCGCTGGAGTTGATTCGCACCGGCGCGGAGCTGATCAGCGAGCGCGATTTCACGTCGCGTTTCGTCCCCATCGGGCAGCCGGAGATGGACCGGCTCATCGAGATTTACAACACCATGATCGACCGCCTTCGCGATGAACGGCTGGCGGCGGAAGAGCAGCAGCAGTTGCTGCAGAAGATTGTCGAAGCGTCGCCGTCCGGGATCGTCATCTGCGATTTCAATGGTGCAATTCAGCAAGCGAATCCGGCGGCGCAGCGATTGTTGAGCGAGCCCGCTGTGTACGAGGCGCTGCCGTCGTTGGCGGTGGGCGAGTCGAAACTCGTCACGCTGGCCGGCGCGCGAAAACTGAAGATCTGGAACGCCGAGTTTCGCGACCGCGGATTCGCCAAGACCTTCTATTTGCTCGAAGAGATGACCGAGGAGCTGCGGCTGACGGAGAAGACGGCGTACGAGAAGCTGATCCGGATGATGTCGCACGAGGTCAACAACTCGGTCGGCGCGGTGCGGTCGCTGCTGGAGTCGGTGCTGCGATACGCCGAACAGATCGGACCGGACGATCGCGCCGATTTCATCAATGCGCTGACGATCGCCGCGGCGCGCATCGAGTCGCTCAACCGATTCATGAGCGGTTTCGCCGACGTCGTCCGCCTTCCGCCGCCGCATCCGCGCGACGTGTCACTCGCGGACGTCTTTGATGACATCGCCACGCTGCTGCGTCCCGAGTTGGATCAGCGGCGAGTCGTTTTGCGCGTCGACGTCAAACGCGATGAAACCATCCGCGTCGATCAGAGCCAGTTCGAGCAGGTCATCATCAATGTGATTCGCAATGCGATGGAGTCGATCGGCGAAGATGGCGAGATCGCAGTCACGCTTCGCGACAACGCGCTGTCTGTCGCCGACACCGGCCGCGGAATCGATCCCGCCGCGCGCGACGAGCTCTTCACGCCGTTCTTCACCACCAAGCGCGACGGGCGAGGCCTCGGGCTGACCATCGTCTCCGAAATTCTGAACAACCACCGCCTCCCGTTTACGCTGCAGAATCGGGAGGGCGGCGGGGCGGACTTCCGGGTGATGTTTACTTGATGTCGGCGAGGCGGTATGTGCTGTCCGAGGTGCGGTTGTCGATCACCGAGCTGTAGACGAAAGCGCGTCCACCGTAGACGTTGAGCGCGATCAGGATGTATCCACCCGGCGGCGGCGATGAGACGCCGGTGAATGTGGCCACCGGAACCTGATCGAAGACATTCGCGCCGTACGCCGGTAAGGTTCGGGTGCCGCGGAGCGTCCCGGCCGAGTCGTACGTGGCGACGTCGAGCGTCGCGCCGCTGTCGAGCGTTCGCACGCCGATGTTCATCCGGAAGTTCGTCAGATCCGCCGGAATCAGCAGGATTCCTCGGCTGAAAAAGTCCAGCGCATCATTCGGCGGCAGTCCCTCTTCAGAAAAGCCGGAGGTGCCGAGGACGGCGCCGTTGTCGCTGAAGACGCGCGCGGAGGCGACCGGCGCATTGCCGCCGTTCGTGACGATATCAAGCGAGCCGAGGCCACTCGTTCCCATCGATGTGAGGACGTCCGCATACGAGATGGTCTGCCCGGGCGTCAGCGTGAAGGGAAGGGAAGGATCGCCTGCGGAAGCGGACTGCAACTGTTTGTGAAAAACGAGATTGCCCACGATCGTGTTCGACGTTGGATTCACCATCTGAAGCGAGGTCCGAAAGAAGGCAGTGGAGCCTTGCACGGCGCCCGCCGCGGGAAGGATGCGGACCAGCAGAGGATTCGTGCTGAATGCGATGGCTCCGATCGCAAGGCCGCTCGAGTAGTTCGACGATGAACCGATCGTGCCGCCGGTGGTGCTCATGTCGGCGGTGGTCACGAGGTTGTAGCCGGTGTTGTTCGGGAACGACTGCGTCCTGACCGAACCGCACGTTGCCAACGGTTGCAGTTGCACGACGCCGATTAAATCGCCCTGGCTCACGTTGACGGCGGGCGAGAGAGTGACTTCGTTGCGGCCGCTGACGGCATTGAAGGGTCCACGCGTGGCCACGACGGTAAATGCCGAAACCGATTGGAAGGTTTCGCGAAGGAAGACGATCTTGAACGCGTTCGAGCACGTCGCGCTCCAGGCCACGGTCGCTTTGTTGACCGTGCCCGCCGCCGTCGCACCAGCGCTCAGATTCACGTATGTAACCGGCCCACCGTTCGTGATGGTGGCAGTTCCGCCGGCATCGACGATCTGCGTGCCGACCGTGAGAGGTTGCGCGGCGAGTGACGCGGCGATGAGGATTGCGAAGATCGCGAATGTAGTACGCATGGTCAGGCTCCTTCGGACGAGGATACTTGTTATTTGATCGCTTCGAGCGCCGCCGCGTCGTCGCGCAGCGATGGCGCCAGCCACGTGTAAGGACCTGCTGCCGTCAATCCCGCCTTCGCGAAGCGCTTGCGGTACCACGCGGCAGGACGGCGGATCATGCCGTTCAAGTCGCCCATGATGTCGTCGTCCGCCGTCAGCACTTCGAGGAAGAGGACGCCGCCGGTGACGCGAACAAGCTCCGGTAGGCCGGCGCGAATGTCGTCATCGTTGATGTAGTGGAGCGCGTCGGAGCAGACGACGAGATCGTATGGGCCGCGCAGCCGCATCCTCGGCAACTCGTCGAACGACACCTTGCGAAGATTGCGCGACTCGCCAAACCGCGCCACCGCGTAGTCGCTCGGAGCGAGCCCGAGGTACTTCGCGCCGGGACGCAGAGTCTTGATGTGCGGCTGCCATGCGCCCTCGCCGCACGCAACGTCGAGCACGGAACGAAGGCGGCGACGGAGGAAGTATTCGCACTCTGCGACCGCCAGCGACACCTTGCGTCGCACGTCATCCTTCGTGCTGACGCGGCTCCGGCCGCGGTACCAGTGATCGAAGTAGGCGCGGTCGTAACGCTTGTCGGGCATGCGCGCGATTATGGCGTGAACCGAAGCGCGGACGCTGTCCCACTTTTTGCACTGACAGCGAGCATGAACGACCAGAAAAATTCACTCGCTCTCGTCACCGGAGCTTCGAGCGGAATCGGCCTCGAGCTCGCCCGCTGTTTTGCCAGAGGTGGCTACGATCTCGTCATCGTCTCTGAGGATCGCGCCGGCCTCGACGCGGCGGCGCAAACGCTGCGAAGGGATGGCGCATCACGCGTCGAAACCGTCGTAGCCGATCTCTCGCAGCTCGACTCTCCTCGCCGCGTTTACGACCACGTCCGCACCCTCGGCCGCGAGCTTGACGTCCTCGTCAACAACGCCGGCGTCGGCGTCTACGGCGACTTCACTCGCGAAACCAATCTCCGCGAAGAGGTCGCCATGATCCAGCTCAACACGATCGCCTACGTGCAGCTGACGAAACTGTTCGCGCCAGCGATGGTCGAACGGGGATCAGGAAAAATCCTGATGACGGCCTCCGTCGCATCGATCACGCCGACGCCGATGCTGACCGTCTATGGCGCGACCAAAGCGTTCGTGTACGAATTCGCGATGGGCCTGCGCGAGGAGCTGCGCGATACCGGCGTCACCGTCACCGCGCTCATGCCGGGACCGACCGATACCGACTTCTTCGAACGCGCCAACGCCACCGACAGCAAGATCATGGATCAGAAACTGGCCGATCCCGCTGACGTGGCCAAAGCGGGCTACGACGCGCTGATGAAGGGGGAGAACCAGGTCATCGTCCCGTTCAAGTACAACGTGCAGACGAAGATCAACAAGGTCATCCCCGAACCGCTCGTGGCGCGTCAGGCCAAGAAGATGCACGAGCGCAAGGACGAAGAGCAGCGCGACGAACAGCGCTAGGGTAGGGATTCGGGCGCCTCCCTCCTCTCCTAGCTGAGAGAGGGAGAAGCCCGGTATGAAATCGCGTTCGAGTTTTGTCGCTATCTGTCTGCTCATCGCCTTCATGACGACGCAGTCGGCCGGCGCGTTTTACGAAGACCTCTGCCTGCCGCGTTCCAATGCGAAAGGCAAGCTCTCGTGGTGCCTGAATCCGACCTGCGCGCAGCAGCCGCCGCCGAACACCGCCTGTCCGCAGCAGATCATCGACTTCGGAACGGTGATGCCCGGCCGCAGCATGGTGCACGCCGATTCCACCTACTTCATCGCTCTCGCCCTCGGATACCGCAGCGATGTCGCCTACTGGATCGCCGCGTACAACGAGGTCACCGATTACGCGCAGTACGTCCCCATCGACCAGTGCGGCATTCAGGCCTCGAACCAGAACGCGATCGCCGCAGGGAAGACATTGCAGCTGACGCCGAACACGGGACGCAATTTCATCACCGCGAACTTCAACGGATTCCAGCGCACGAACGTGCTCACCGACGGTCCGCTCGATCACTACACGGTTTCGTTCTCGCCCAACGGCCAGGGCACCGACGTCCACGGCGCGGGCGGCGTGCAGGCGCTCTATCCGCTGCACTATCCGACGCCCGGCTATCCGAAGAACATCGACGACACATTTCAGAAGACGCTCGCCAATCTGCGCGGCTGGGCGATGCTGAAGTCGGACGATCCCGGTCTGCTCTGCACCGTCGGTCTCGTCGATCCGAGCGGCACGAAGTGCATCGAGCACGCGACGATCAGCGGCATCGTGCCGATGGTGCTGCCGCAGAACGTCCCGGCCGGCGCGAATCCAGCCAATGCGCCGGTGCAGATCAATATCTCCACCGGACAGAAGGTGCTCGACGTCACGAACGGCGTCACGACGTACTACCCGGCGCTGCAGTCGTGGCTCGACGACAAATCGCGCACCACCGGAACGCTGTGGAAGTCGTCAACGCCAACGCCTGTCCCCGTGCGGATCGCGCGTATCGGCATCTATCTGCACGTGCTGCAGGACACGTCGTCCCATTCGACTTACTGCGGCGACGATGCGCCCACCCCTCCCGGCGGCGGCGATCCCGGCACGTTCATGTATCGCTCGAAGGACGCGTATCTGCTGTCATTCGGCAACTCCTGCGCGACCAGTCCGCACCTCGCGGGACACATTCAGGAAACCGGCACGGGCGACGCCCCGCTGCCGCTGCGCGATTACGTCGCGCTCAACAACACCGTCGATGAGCTGATCATGTTCGGCAACAACGTCGCCCTTGCGAATGGATGGATCGCCAATCCCGAGCTGCTTCCTCCGGACCTCGCCGGCGGCAGAAGCGAGCAGGGACCGACCGCGGCGGATCTGAAATCGACGCTGGTCGGCGCGATCGTGAAGGGCACCGCGTACAGCCGCGCCGAGGAGTACAAATCGGGCGTGGTGACGCTGCCGCTGCAGAAGCCGAATTCGCACGAGCGCCTGACCGCGATGAACAAAGCGCTGGCCGATTACGGCGAGATCGTGCAAAAACGCTCCAAGCATCCCGAGGCGTTCGCTCCGTTCGAGCACATGCCGGGAAACTCGGCGGATCCGCTCGACGACAGCGTCTGCTGGAAGCCGTTGTCCTCGAAACCGGGGGGGACGATGTAGGCGGCGACATTTATCGTTTCGAGAGACCGCGCGCGTCGTAGCGAGCAGAAAAGCAAATGTTGAATGTTCGATTGTTGAATGAAAGACGGTCCAGACGCTGCCGAACTCCTCACTCAACATTGAACATTGGCTTTTTAGGACAGAAGCAACCACCCTCGCCTGCCACAAACGAAAACGGCCCCGCTTGTCGCGGAGCCGCAAATCCCATGGTCGGGGCAAGAGGATTTGTACGGTTGCATCTCCTGCAGTTTCAGTAACTTACTGATTTCAAAAGACTCCAAACACTCCCGAAACGCTCAAATTCCATGGTGTAAGTACGTTTGAAGTACGCGGAGAGGTGTAAAATCCGCGCCGAAAAGAGGAATGCAGATGGGCAACGTTAGAGAGTTTGTTGGAGCACAACCGCCGAGCGAAGAAGACTTCATCGTGATTAACCCGAAGCTTGGCGTCGAGGTCTATCCAAACCAGAAGGGCCAGATCGTTATCAAGAACATCGGCGACCCGAACAGAGATGACGACGACTTCTGTTACGCGCTCGTCGAACCGGAAGATGCGGAGATGATTGCCAAGGCGATCATCGCCATGGCGGCTGACCTAAGAGGCGACTCGCCTTTCTAGCCGCACAAACTCTGTTTGGAGTAGTCGAATGATCTTCTGCGACCACTGCCGCGGCGTAGTTAGTCACAACGAATACTGCGTCTACGAGCATCGCGACCTCCACACCCGCTGCCTTGAGCTAATCCGCACACAGAGGCTCATCATCGAGTACGGGTACTGGTGTGACGAGAACGGCATGATGAAGCCGGACGAGTTCTTCGCCACGTGGCTAAAGGAACGGAGCATTCAGGTCACACCGAAGAACGACGACGATCCTGTCCCACCGCTTCCGTTCCCTCGGCGGTAACACAAACGACGCTCTTCTGAGCGTCGTTTGTGGGCTGCCTACCTCCACGCTTTTTCATCGTGGCATCGAACGTTAGCACTTCATTCCGAGCGTAAGGATTCTTCCTGTACGCGTGGTCGAAGCCTTTAAAGATGTCCATCGACTTGCCGCTCGTCGAGAACAGCGCAACCTCACCGATGAAGAAACCGCAAGTTTAGCCTGTGTACAATTTAGCCATGGCCCAAGTACGTATCAAGTACATGAAGCGGGCTTTGAGGCAGGACTCCCAGCGGCTAAACAACTGGGAGTGCGGGAGTTACGAATTGGTCGGGGCAAGAGGATTTGAACCTCCGACCTCACGGTCCCGAACCGTGCGCTCTAACCAGGCTGAGCTATGCCCCGGGGGGTGGATGCGCTGAAGGGCGCAAAAAGAGACGCGGATTCTAGGGGAACCGCGCAGCCGGGTCAAACCGGCTCTCTCCGATGTTCATTCCGTCAGAACCGCCACGCGATTCCGGCCGAAACGATCAGCGGCCGCACGTTCATCTTCACCGTCGACGCCGTCCCGATGAAGCTCGCCGCTGACTTCGTTTCCACCGGGATGTAACGCGCGTCGCCGTAGATGCCGAAGCGTTTTGACAGATTGAATTCGAGCCCGCCATCGACGACCAGCCCGGTCGGATCCTTGAAGTGAATGCCGGAGGCCGAGCTGGTGACGGAGTCGTTCACATCGCGCAGGATCACGTGCGCGACTCCCGCGCCGAGGTATGGACGGATCGTGCCGTGCTCGAAGAGATGCCATTGCAGCACTGCGGAAATCGGAAAGATCTGTGCGCGCCCGAGGTCGGCGGTAGCGATGAAATCGGTTCCGACGATGCGCACACGCAGCCGCGACTCCAGCGCCGCCGCCTTCGTTTCGATCGACACGCGATCGCTCAGAAAGAAATTGAGCCCGACTCCGGCGCCGCCTCCTGTTCCGAACTGCGGATCGAATCGCACACCCGGCGTAAACGACTCGTTCTGTCCGGTGCGACGCGCGCCCTCGGCGTCGATCAGGAAATCGATCCTCCGTTGCGCGATCAGCGGCGCGGCGGCGAGGAGCATGAGAAGCGCGATGGTCAGCTTGTACATAGCGGTGACAACCGAGCAAGAACCGTGCGCCCGCGTCCGCCGCGCGGAATCCCGACCTCTTGCGGCCTCGTTTGCAACCGGGAAGGAGCCTCAATGTCCAAGCATTTCTTCGCGCTACTCATCCTTGCCGCGGCGCCGCTTCTCGCGCAGCAGCCGCAGCAGCAGAATTCACAACCATTCGGCGAGAAGGTCGACGTCAATCTCGTGCAGCTCGATGCGGTCGTGACCGACTCCCGCGGCAATCAGATGCTCGGCCTCGGCAAGGACGACTTCATCGTCCGCGAGAATGGCCAGCCGCAGACGGTCGACAACGTCGACTACTTCACCCATCGCCGTCTCATCACCGAACCCGAAACCGCGGCGAAATTCAAAGTCGAACGCATTCACGACGACCGCTACCTGATCTTCTTCTTCGACAAGGTCACCTCGGAGGCGGGATCGCAGGGCGAGATGATCCGCGCCCGTGCCGACGCCATGCGCTTCATCGACGATCATCTGCGCGCTGAAGACAAGGTCGCGGTCGTCGGTCACGATGTGAGGCTGAAGGTCTACACCGATTTCACGTCGGACAAAGCGCAGATTCGCCGCGCGATGAACGAAGCCACCAAGTACGGCCTCGGTATCAGGACGAAGGACGCCGCGAGCAGCGGTCCGTCGCTGATGCGCAACATGGACCTCAACCGGATGATGAATCAGACCGGCTACGTCTACGAGGCGCTCGACCTCCTCGGCGATGCGCTTCGCCCGATTCCCGCGCGCAAGGACGTGATCCTCTTCTCGAACGGCATCGTCGGTCCGGATGAGGATGTGCGCGGCGGTGTCGTCATGAACCGCAGCCGTTATTACGATCCGATGATCGAGTCGCTCAACAGCGCCGACGTGACGCTGTATCCGATCTCGCTCCAGGACGGCATCGACGTGCCGGAGTTCGTGCACCAGAATCTCTCCTCGATGGCCAGCGATACGAACGGCCAGTATTTCCGCCTGCACACGAGCTACACCGCGCCGCTGCAGCAGATCGAAAAGAAGACAGCCGGCTATTACCTGATCAGCTACTACACGAAGAAGCGCCCCGGCGAGCACGGATTCCAGAAGGTGAACGTGGCACTGCGCAATCCGGAGTTCAAGGTCAGCGCACGGTCTGGATATTTGTACGGCGAGTGACCTACTGCCACTGCATCACGCGATGAACCTAACTTTCTCGCCCGGCGAAAGCTGGGCGAGCTTCCATAGATCGCTCGACACGACCGTCGCCGGTTGGAGGTAGCCGCCGGTGACGGGATGGTCGGGTCCCATCGCCACCAGCGTTCCGTCGGGATGCCATTGCAGCGTTCCGAATTGCATTCCGCATGACGGCAATTCGCGCGGCGCCGGCGCACCACTGCCTGCTTGCCGGCGAAACCGAATGCCGACGCGATTCAACTCCGCCGTCACTTCCCACTCCTCGGGAAGCGGCGGCCCATCGTGCGGCCCAACGATGATGCGAACCGTGTTTCGATCGCTGCGATCATCAATGTTCCTACGCGTGCTCGCGGACGGAACCGACGCGGTCCGCAACGACATCCCCACACGCACGGCCGTCGGCGCCTCGGCATAGCGCGAGCGCATCTCGTCGATGCCGCCTTGGACCGCGAGATATCCACGCAGTCCGCCATGAAAGCGTCCGAGGTTCAGCTCCTCGCCTGGCAACAGCATGAACGTCTGCACGCTCCCGCTGCCGTCACAAAACGCCGCGCGCCGCGGCATTACGAAGCGCAAGCGCGGTGCGACGAGCACGCACTCGAGCAACGGCGCGTCGTCGGGATTACCCACCGCACGATTCGCTAATGCTGCCGCGAACGCGTCGAACGCTCCTCCCGGCGAGACGCCGTAGTCCGCGCGCTTCCAATTGCGCGAACCGACGACCGTCGTGAGCTGACCCGGCGCGATGACCTCGGCGAAAACTTCGCCGGTCGCTTCGAAATGCGGCGCCGGCGGCTCGTCGAAATGAGCGATCGACGCTGGACAAATCTCGATCACATCACCCGGAGCGAAACGATTCGGCGGATCGTCATCCGGGTTCCACAGCGTTGCGTTCGTGCGGCCGAGGATGTTCCAGCCGCCCGGCGAATCGATCGGATAGAAACCGGCCATGGCGCCGGCGATCGCGAAACTTCCGCGCGCGACGAGGTTGCGCGAGCGCGTGCGGCGCGGCATCCGCCACGCTTCCGGCCACCCTTCGAGATAGGCGAAGCCGGCGCGAAATCCGAGATAGCGCGCGGTGAGCCGCAGCGACGGCAGCGTTTGCAGAAACGCATCACGCGTGACGTTCGCGTGCCCGAGAAAGTCGTCGAGATCGGGCCCGGAGAAATCGACGTCGATCACATGCGTTTGCGCCTCGAACGCGGCCGGCGGCACATCATCGAAGTGGATCGACGGCTCTCCGTCGAAAACGATGTACAGCGACTGCTGCCCGACGATGCACGCGACGACGTTCTCCCGCGCCCCCAACGCCGCCGCGCGTGCGTGCAACTCCGCGCCGCTGACCTCGGCACCGAAGTCAGCGAGAAGTCCGCGGTCGCCGGCGCGCGTCACTTTCGGCTGCATATCGGCTGATGGTAACGTGCCGCTCCACCATGACCGACAACCACGTTCACAGCGAAAGTTGCAACCACAGCTCGATCCTCAAAGACATCGCGCATCAGGCGATGATCGACCGCGGCCTCCAGCCCGACTTCTCGCCGGCTGCCGAACAACAGGCAGAGTCGATCTCCGCCGCCGCGAACGACACCGACGCGTCGATCAAGGACTTGCGCGATCTGATCTGGTGCTCGATCGATAACGACGACTCGCGCGATCTCGATCAGCTCACGGTTGCCGAGGACCTCGGCGGCGGCAACATCCGCGCGATGGTGGCGGTCGCCGACGTCGACGCGTTAGTCAAAAAAGGGACACCGATCGACGATCACGCGCGCGCGAATACGACCTCGGTCTATACGGCCGCGCGCATCTTTCCAATGCTGCCCGAGAAATTGTCGACGAACCTCACCTCTCTCAATGAAAACGAAGAGCGGATTGCGGTGGTGATGGACATGGTCATTGCGTCCGACGGTTCCGTCACGAAAGGCGACGTCTACCGCGCCCGCGTCCACAACAAGGCGCAGCTCGCATACAACGCGGTCGGCATGTGGCTGGAGGACAAAGGTGACATGCCCGCAAAGGTCAAAGGCGTATCCGGTCTCGCCGAAAATCTGAAGATTCAGGATCGCGTGGCCGACACGATGCGCGAGCTGCGTCACGAACACGGCGCGCTCGATCTCGAAACGATCGAAGCGCGCGCGGTGATGAAGGATGGGCACGTCGTCGATCTGCAGGCCGAGGCGCGCAACAACGCCAAGAACCTGATCGAAGACTTCATGATCGCCGCGAACGGCGTCAGCGCGCGTTTTCTGGCGTCGAAAGGCTTCGCCAGTTTGCGGCGCGTGGTCCGCTCGCCGGAGCGCTGGGACCGCATCGAAGCGATCGCGGCGAAGTACGGCGAGAAGCTGCCGTCCGATCCCGATTCGCAGGCGCTTGAAGAGTTTCTGGTCCGCCGCCGCAAGGCCGATCCTCTTCGCTTTCCCGATCTCTCGTTGTCCATCGTCAAGGCGATGGGAGCGGGCGAATACGTCGTCGAACAGCCGGGCCAAACGTCGATCGGTCACTTCGGACTGGCGGTCCGCGATTACACACATTCAACGGCGCCGAACCGCCGCTTCCCCGACCTCATCACGCATCGATTGATCAAAGCCGCTCTCGCCGGCGCGAAGCCGCCGTACACAAACGACGAGCTGACCGCGCTGGCGACGCATTGCACCGAGGCCGAGGATGCGGCGAACAAGGTGGAACGCCAGGTGAGGAAGTCCGCGGCGGCGTGCATCCTCGAGCCGCGCATCGGCCAGCGCTTCGACGGCATCGTCACCGGCGCATCGGAAAAGGGAACGTGGGTCCGCGTCTTCCATCCGCCGGTCGAAGGCAAAGTCGTCCACGGCGCGCATGGCGTCGACGTCGGCGACAAGGTCAATGTGAAGCTCGTCGATGTGAACGTGGAGCGCGGATTTATCGACTTCGTGCGGTGAGTCGGCTGTCATCCTGAACCGCCGGAGGACGGCGAAGGACCCCCTTCCTGTTAAGCAGGTTGGGTGGTACATGGCAAGCATCGGGGGGTCCTTCGACCGTCCTACGCCGCTCCGGCTTCGCCTCCGCAGCTCCGGCGGCTCAGGATGACAGTCGTTGGTTTTTCGCGCGTGCGGTGAGCGCCAGCAGGAACAGCGACGGCGCGATGAGGTGCATCAGCAGCCGGTCGGCAGTGACGGCGATCAGTTCCGACGGCACCCACGCCGTCGTGACGTAGACGGTGGTGTAGACCGCAAGGATTGATGCGATAACGGCGATGGCGAGCCAAGCGCGCCGGTCGAGTCGCGCCGCGATGATCGCGGCGACGATCACCGCAATCCAGAGAACGCCCCATCGCGGCATGAGCAGCATGTGGCGCGGGAAGGCGGCGATGGCGTTGCCGAGGCGGTGCAGTTTCTCGGGGATGGTTGGCAGCAGGCGGAAGACGTCTTCTTCGTCGCCGGCGGGTATTCGCAATCGCCAGAAGATCAGAGCCGCGGTTGCGATGAACGTGATGATCGCCGGCGCGAAAATCCGTTTGCGAAACGCGAACGCGCCGACGGCGAGGAAGACGAGCGCGAGAGGCAGGCCTTCGCTTTTCGTCAGCACGAGGAAGGCGAGCCAGAGTCCGAAGCGGATTTCGCTTTTTCTCGCTTCGGCATCCAGCAGTTCGAAGAATGCGCCGGCGGCGAAGGCGGCGATGGCGATGTCGTTGTACGCCGACAGCGCGCCGCCTTCCGGCTCGACCACAAACTGAGGGATCCAGACGAGCAGCGCGGCGCACCACGCGCCGGCCGCCGGCAAGACGAGCCGGCCGATTCGCTCGCGGACGAGCAGCGCGAGCGCTGCGAGGATGCCGAGGTAGAGCCAGCGCAGATTGCGGTCATCGAGGCTGTGCGTGAGGCTGAGGATGATCGCACCGTCGGTCGGGATGAGGATCGGATACTGGTTTCGCGGATCGTGCGTGCCGCCGTGGAAAAACGGTCCGTCGATGCTGCGCTCGTGCGCGATCCCTTTCGCTTTTAGAGCCCAGAACGCGCGGCCGTCGAAATCGTTGAGCGGGGTGATGGCTGCGGCGAAGGTGAGGGCGAGCAGCGGGATGCACATGAGAATGGTGGGGAGTGGGGAGTGGGGGGTGGGGAGTGGGAGGCCCTTCTTGAGCTCCCACACTCCACGCCCAACTCCACACACCCCGAGCACGATCATCGCGATCACCAGCGGCACGTGAACGACGCCGGCGATGAAGAGCAGCGATCCTGTGATTCCAACTCCGAGGAGGAACGCTTCGCCGATGCTTCGCCGGCTGAGAGCCCAGCCGACGAGCGGAAAGAGAACGACCGTAGCGATGAATCCGATCATTGCGGCCAGAGAAAATCGGTGCGGCCGTTCAGCTCGCGCGTGGTGACGAACGCATACACGTCGCCGCTGACGACCGGCAGTGATTCGATCGGCTTCGACATGAATGCATGCGGATCGAAAGAAATCGATTCTCCGTTCAGAACCGCGGTCGCACGCGTGTCTTTCGGATTAATGATGAACAACTTCGTATCGCGATACAGCGGGCCGGGCGCGATCGCCGTCGCTTCCCTGGCGTTCGGCAGCAGCGTCGCGTCGCCGCGCCCGCGGTTCGCGAAGTAGAACGCGCCGCGCAACGGCTGCGACGACTCGATGTGCATCCAGCCGATGCTCATGGTCCCGAAGAGTTGATAGACGACGTCGTAGTAGGCGGCCGTGCCGTGCACAGGAATCGTGATCGTCCGCACCAACCCCTTCGGCCAGAACGTCACGTGCACCTCGGCGGCCGCGGCGTTCGGATTGGCGAGCGTCCCTTCGATGAGAAACGTATCGGGTGACGGGCCGTCGACCGACGAAACGAGCGGCAGGATGAAGCTCGTCCTCGGTTCGCTGAGCTGCGGCGTCGTCACGACGCGGTGACCCCCGCGAAGATCGCGGTCGCGGAGAACGTCGTAGTCGGTCCGCTCCGCATGCGCAGCATTCACGGCGACGATGAGCTTCGGCCGCGCCGGATCGGGCGTCGCATTGCGATACGCGTTGCGTCCCGCGAAAAGCTGCGTGCGGATCGGGTAGAGGTAGTAGCTCGCGAACACCGCGGAGTCGAGATCGCGCGGCGGTGCGATCAGTGCGACCTTCACGTTCTTCGGCAACTCACGACGAAGTCTTTCGATCGACGCGAACCACGGACCCATCTGCCGCTCGCGCCGCGCTTCGTATGACAGCTGCAGCAGCGTCTGGGCGTTGTTCACGATAGCGATGAGCCGTGGCAGCGTCGGCGCGGCGAGCGAGAGGAAGAGCAGCGCGGCGGCGATCCGCGTCAACCAGCGGCCGCTCATCCTTCGCCGACCGAAATCACCTGATTGTTCGCTCCGAGCGTGACGATGCGCGGCTTGTGCGCCAGCGTCTGTCCTTCATGAAATGTGGAGAAGGCCATGATGCTGATCGTGTCGCCGACGCGTACGGGCGAGCGCGTGCCGGAGTGCACGGCCACCTCGCCGCTCCCTTCCGGCGCCGGTTCGATCCACGTCCAGAACCGTTCGCCGGTCGCTACATTGATCACGTTCACTTCCTCGAACGGCAGCACCTCGGCGGCGCGCAGGACGAACGCATCGACACGCAACGCGACCGGCCAAAGCGTCGCGGCGCTGGTGACGACGGCGTTCTGAATGACGGCGTGAAGAAGCGTGCGCATGAGCGTCGGCTCCGCTAATCCGCGGTCTTTCGCCGTTCGAGGTCCTCTTTGATCGCCATCCCCGGCGAGCGATTCTCGAGGCGCGGACGTTCGAGGATGCTGGCGAGCAGATCGGCGATACCCCAGGCGAGGAAGGTCGTCGCGGCGACAGTGAGGAACTGTGATGGTGTGTGCAGCCCGAGGAGGAAGAAGATCGTGGCGGGGACAGCGATCCCCATCACGATGATCCCGACGGCTAAGCGAGGCCCCGACATGGGCCGATATTGTATGTGCGCTTACTGAGCCGCGCCGGTCGCATCACCCGCGCCATCGACGCGCGCACCGAGGTCCTGCTGGAAACTGCGGACGCGCTGCACGTAGTTGCGCGTCTCCTTGAATGGCGGCACTCCGTTGAAGCGGCGCACGTTCCCCTCGCCGGCGTTGTATGCGGCAATCGCTTTCTGCTGATCGCCCGAGAAGCGGTCGGTGAGGTAGCGCAGGTACTTCGCGCCTGCCTGAATGTTCTGGGCAGGATCGTTGAGGTTGTTCGCGCCGAGCCAGCGGCCGGTCTTCGGTACGAGCTGCATCAGTCCGACCGCACCGCGATTCGAACGAGCCGTTGGAACGAACTTCGATTCCGTATGGACGACGGCCGCGACGAGCTCCGGCGGCAGATCGTTCTTCTTCGCCTCGTCGTAGATGATTCCGCCGAACGGAACCTCCGTCTTGAAAAACTGCTGCCTCACCTGCTCGGCAACATTGGCGATCGCGCGCGGCGCCTGAGCGACCTGGGCGGGAGCCGCCGTGACGGTCTTCGCGACATCCTGCACTGCTCCCGTTACGCCGCTGGTGATGCCACCGGCGACCTGATCCGCAATCTGCTTCGCCGTAGCGAGGTCGCCCGTGATTTGGGAGCTCGTGTCGGGTTGCAGCGGCTGCTCGATCGGCTGCGGCGCGCGATGCCGAGCGTTCGCGTCGGCGGACTGGAGCATGTTTCCCATCTTCAGCGGGATTCCGATTCCGCCTAGGGCGAGCGACGCGCCCAAGGCCCATCCGGCGTACTTGCGGCGCAGCCCGCCCAACTTGCGCGGCTTGACCTTCTGCACCTCCTGGCGCAATTGCGATCGGTCGAAGCCGTCGAGGAACCTCTCCTGAAACGGCCTGCTGGTTTTAGGCTCGGGCATCGTGTCCACCTCTCGTCTCCAAACGGCTGGCGATGAACAGTTATTTTGCAATCTAGAAGCCAAGTAAGCTCAGCCGAAACGATTGAGGCGGCGAGGGTTAGCGGAATCCTGGCATCGATTGGCTTGGCCATTGAATTCCTCCGCTAAGATGACCGGCAGTTTGATGACCAAGACCCTGACGAAGTTGACGTTTGCAGCCGCAGTTGCTGGCGCGTTGGCGCTGGCGCAACCGGCGCGCGCACAGTCGTTCCTGTGCGAAGACACGTTCAAGCTGGACGACGCGACGATGCAGGCCTACCGCTTCGGTCCGGACGTTGCGCTCCCCGCTCCGATTCCGCAACCCGAGGTGAATCCGCTCAAGCTCCGCATCCTCAGGTACGCGTCGTTCGCGATGCGGCATCGGCTCTCCGGCTTGGCCAGCTACTACTCGACGTCGCTCGACGGGACGCTTACCGCGAACGGCGAGCGCTACCACAACAAGCAGATGTCTGCCGCGCACCTCACGCTCCCGCTCGGCTCGTGGGTCGAGGTGACGGCTCGCGCGACCGGCCGGAAAGTGCGCCTCCGCGTGAATGACCGCGGCCCGTACGTGAACAAGTTCGCGATCGATCTCTCCCAGGCCGCCGCGCACTTCCTCGGCGTGGACATCGCCGAAGACCGCTTCGTGATGATTCGCGTCATCGGCCTTCCCGGCGAGGAGCCGCTGCCGCAGGACGTGATCGACGGTCCGAAAGCGCCGGTCCTGGAAGAGACGGCGTCGCTGACGCCGGCCGCGAAGTAGCGTCTAACGCGGAATAGTCAGGCAGACCGTGCTGCCTTGATCCGGCACTGAGTCGACGCTGATCGAACCGCCGTGGCTCTCGACGATCCGTTTCGCGAGATACAGCCCGTAGCCCGGACCGCCGCCGCGCGATTTGTCGAGCTTGAGGCCGAGGTCGAAGATCTGGTGCATGTAGCGCGGATCGATACCGATGCCATTGTCACGCACGCACAGCCGGTAGCCGTCCGGATCGACGTTGCAATCGATAGCGATGGTGCGCTCGCCTTTGGGCCTGTCGTTGAAGAACAGCGCGTTCGCGACGATCGCCCCGATCGCTTCGCGCATCTTTTCGGGATCGATATTGACGGTAGGCAGATCATCGGGGATGTCGATCTTCACGCCGCCTTCCTCGATCTGGTAGTTGCACTTGAGGATGACCTCTTCCACGATCTCGCGCAGCGGCGTGGGCCGCAGCATGTCGGGACGCGCCAGCAGCTTGACGAGGTGCGACATCTCGTCGAGCACCTTCTTCATCTGGTGGGCGCTGGAGCGGATGCGCCGGAGAAAGTCCTGCCCTTCTTCATCGAGTTTATCGGTGTAGTCGCCGAGGAGAAGGTCGCTGAAACCGTCGATCGAGAAGATGGGCGATTTCAGATCGTGCGACAGCACGCCGAAGAGGCGCGTCAACTCTTCGATGGTGAGAACCTGACCGGCCGTGCGTTGCGCGTCGAGCGTGGTAATCGCGAACCTCCGAAACAGGCGCGTCAGTGCAACTAGCGGGCCTGCGCTTTTCGAAATGCGGCGACATTGCCGCCGCCAATGATTTCGGTCGCGCCGTCCGCGCGAATCGCCAGCGCCGTTCCGGCCGGAATGCCGATGCCGAGTTGCGTCTCCGGCACGGACATGAGCCGGCGCAGATTCGCATCATTGCCGGGATCGAATGCGGTGTCGATGACCGTGTTCGCAATCCATCCAAGGCCCGCGAGCGAGGACGCGATGCCGTGCATGTCGCGCGCGGCGATGCCGAAGCACGACGCCGCTGCGCCGATGGCCGCGATCACGGTGCCGCTGGCCGCCGCCTCGCGCATGGCAAGATCCGCGGCGGATTCGCGCAATACGGCGAGCAGGTTGTTCGTGACACCGCCGCCGAGGTAGATCATGCCGGCGGAGAGGATCTGCGTCAGATTCTTCTGCCGCCGGCTGTCGCGTCCGCGGTAAATCGGGACATTGATCGTCTCGACAGTCGCATCGATGCCTTGCAGGTACTTGCCGAAATGTCCCGCATACTCCGCCGACCCCGACGCCGCGGGGATGAACGCCACGGTCCGCCGATCCGCCGGCATGCTGCGCAGCAGAAATTCATCGACCTCGCGCGTCGCCCCAAACGAAAATTCACCGCCGCCGATGAGGACGAGCAGCTGGGCAGGGACAGCAAGATCGACGCGGAGCGCGGTCACGGGCGGCATCGTAAGTGAATTCGATCGCGACGGCCTAGACGAACAAGAGCGTTGCGCGCGGAGGCGCGGAGAACAATCCAGCCCCGCGCTCTGCGCGGGGTTCGCGGGGTTCGCGGGGGAGGAGAAGGTTGCGGTCGCGGAGGCGGCCGCCACAAGGTCGGCAGTTTTGTAGCGGCCACCTCCGTGGCCGCGAATCATTCGCCGCCGCCGGAACCCCGCGCCGAGCGCGGGGCTGGATTGTCAGGCGCGCCTTCGCGCGCGACGATCCGGCCTCGCGGTTTCAACGTCACCATTCGCTCGGGGTGCTCGGCTTCTTTCTCGCGAAGGAAACGGCACAACGCGCCGAGGTCGTAGTCAAAACGCGCGAACAATTGCTCGCGCGCCTCGTGAGTTTCTTTGACGATCGGATCTTCCCACATGCCTACGGTGTCAACGCCTCGGTGCTCCTCGGCATCAGCAGCACTTCGTTCGCATTCATCGTGAAGTCGATCCACTCCGGCATCGAGTCCTTGTGGCGGATGAGGAACTCCGACAGTTCGTCTTCGATGTATCGCTGGATCGCGCGGCGTAGCGGACGCGCTCCTGAGTTCGACTCCTCCTCGGCGCGGCGGAGCAGCCAGTCGATGACCGAGTCGTCGATCGCGATCTGCACGCCCTTCTGAACGAGCGCGACGTTGACGTCGTCGACCAGCAGCCGGCAGATGGCGCGGAGCTCGATCTGTGTCAGTGGGTTGAAGATGATGATGTCGTCGATTCGGTTGATGAACTCGGGGCTGAACTCTTTCTTCAGCTCCTGATGAATCATCGCCTCGGCGGATTTCTGATCGCCCTCGCTCGTCTGTTCGCGGAAGCCCATGTGGCCTTTCGTGGTCAGGAAGCGCGTGCCGAGGTTGCTGGTCATGATGATCAGCGTGTTGCGGAAGTCGACCTGGTTTCCGAGCGAGTCGGTCAGGATGCCGTCTTCGAGGATCTGCAGGAGGATGTTGGCGATGTCGGGATGCGCTTTCTCGATCTCGTCGAGCAGCACGACCGAGTACGGATTGCGTCGAACGCGTTCAGTGAGCTGTCCGCCTTCTTCGTGGCCGACATAGCCGGGCGGTGAGCCGATGAGTTTCGAGACCGCGTGCTTTTCCATGTATTCGGACATGTCGAAGCGGATGAGGTGGCGCTGCGATCCGAAGAGGAACTCGGCGAGGCGGCGTGCCACTTCTGTCTTACCCACGCCGGACGAGCCGAGAAAGATGAACGATCCCATCGGACGATTCGGAGAGGCCACGCCGAGGCGCGAGCGGCGGATGGCGCGTGAGATGGCGCGGATCGCTTTGTCCTGACCGACCACGCGCCGCATCAGCGAGTCTTCCATGTTGATGAGCTTCGCCGCTTCGTCGGCTTCGATCGAGGTGACCGGGATGTCCGTCCAGGAGCTGATGATCTCCTCGATATCCTTCTTGGTCACTTCCATCATCTCTTCGCCGACGGCTTCGCGCTCCTGCTTGAAGCGCTCAACTTCTTCCTTCAACTCGATCTCGCGCTCGCGCAGGAAGACGGCCTTCTCGAAATCTTTGTCCGAGATCGCCTTCTTCATCTCTTTGACGATCGAGCGGATCTCCGACTCCAGCCGCCGCAGGTTCTGCGTGTCGGCCACGCGGCGCAGCTTCACCTTCGCGCCGGCCTCGTCGATGATGTCGATCGCTTTATCGGGGAAGAAGCGGTCGGTGATGTAGCGGTTCGATTGATAGACGGCGCTGCGGATCGCTGTATCGCTGTACTTCACCTTGTGGAAGTTCTCGTAGCGTTCCTTGACGCCTTCGAGGATCTGCAGCGTCTCGATTTCGTTCGGCGGCGCGACGTTGATGGCCTGGAAGCGGCGCAGCAGCGAGCGGTCCTTTTCGATGTAGCGGCGGTATTCGCGAATCGTCGTGGCGCCGACGCAGGAGATCTCGCCGCGCGACAACGCCGGCTTGAGGATGTTGGCGGCGTCGAGCGAGCCTTCCGCGGAACCTGCCCCGATGAGCGAGTGAATCTCATCGATGAAGATGATGATGTCGGTGTTTTCTTTGAGCTCTTTGATGATGCCTTTGAGCCGCTCTTCGAACTGGCCGCGGTACTTGGTGCCGGCGACGATCAGCGAGAGGTCGAGCGAAAGAATCCGTTTATTGGCGATGAAAAGCGGCACGTTGCCGTCGACGATCCGCTGCGCCAGCCCTTCGACGATGGCCGTCTTGCCGACGCCCGGCTCGCCGAGGAGGATCGGATTGTTCTTCGTGCGCCGCGAGAGGATCTGGATGATGCGTTCGACTTCCTTCTCGCGTCCGATGAGCGGATCGAACTGCGCCGTGTGCGCCATCGCCGTCAGGTCACGCGCGTACTCGGCGAGGAACGGCAGCTCTTTCTTCTGCTTGTCCGCCTCGCGCTCTTTGAGGATCGAGATCGTCTCCTCGCGCACGCCGTAGACGTTGAGTCCCTTCGCGGTGAGGATGCGCGCGGCCGTCGACGACTCGACGCGCAGGATTCCGATCAGCAGATGTTCGGTGCCGACGTACTGATGAAGCATCGACTCTGCTTCGTGCGCCGCGTACGCGAGGATCTTCTTCGACTCCTCGGAAAGTGGAAGTTCCGCCGACGAGGAGATGCGGTCGACGAAGAGCCGGTCGCCTTCGACTTCGCGGCGAATCTGCTCCGGCTTCACGTTGAATCGGGAGAAGATTTCTTTGATGATTTCCTCCCCCTCGCGAAGGACGCCGAGGAGGATGTGTTCGGACTCGATAACGCGGGAGCCGAGCTTGGAGGCTTCGTAACGGGCGAAGAAAAGAGCGCGTCGTGCTTTCTCGTTGTATTTTTCGAACATGGGCGTTGGCGATAGTTTAACCCCGGCTGCCAATGCTCATCTCGAAGACACGGTCACAGCGAGCAGCCAGATCACGATTGTGTGTGACGATCACCGACGTCAAACCGCGCTTGGCGTGACATTCCCGCATCAGATCGAAGACGCGCTCGCTCGTTTCGAGATCGAGGTTGCCGGTCGGTTCGTCGGCGAGAAACAGGATCGGATCCGCCAGCAGCGCGCGCGCGATGGCCACGCGCTGCTGCTCGCCGCCGGAGAGCTGATTCGGGAAATGACGTGCGCGCCGTTCCAGTCCGAGCTCATTCAAAAGCCCCTCAGCTCGCCGTAGCGCGTCATCCTTGTCAAAGCGTCCAATCCATCCGGGCATGGCCACGTTCTCAAGCGCCGAGAACTCCGGCAGCAGATGATGAAACTGGAAGACGAACCCGACGTTGCGATTGCGGAACCGCGCCAGTTCGTCATTCGACATCGACGAAACCTCGGCGTCTCCAACGCGAATCGTGCCGCGATCGGGCCGATCGAGTCCGCCGAGAAGATGCAGCAACGTCGACTTGCCGATGCCCGAGGGTCCAACGATGGCCAGCATCTCGCCGCGCTCGACGGTCAGCGCCATGTCGTTGAGCACAGGCACCGGCACCTCGGCATTGCGATACGTTTTCGACAGCGAGCGTGCTTCGAGGAAGGGCATCAAGTCCGCCATCTTATCTGCGGACATCTGCGTCATCCGTGGCTAAAAGGCTACCCGCACGGATTCAACGAGTCGTCGCGGTGACCTAGAGGTCTGTCGCGATGACATAGAAGCTTGTCGCAATGAGATAGTAATTTGTCGCGATAAGATAGTAGTTTGTCGCGATGAGATAGTAGTTTGTCGCAGCGAGATAGTAGTTCGTCACGGTGACGTAGAAGTTTGTCGCGACGACACGGGAGTCTGTCGCGATGAGATAGGAGTCTCTCGCGATGACACAGGAATGTCTCACGGTGACATAGAAGTATCTCGCGGTGACATAGAAGTCTGTCGCGGTGAGATAGGAGTCTCTCGCGGTGACATCGGAGTCTGTCGCGCGATCAAGAAGGTGTGTCATGCGATCACAAAGTTGTGTCACGATGACATACGGAAAACATAAACTGTGACAGAAGATCTCGATCAAATGGTCGCCCTTGCCGCCGAAGTGGCGGCTCTGCGTCAGCGGCTGGCGCAGCTCGATGCGGAGCGAGTCACCATCGAGGGACAGATCGCCGACTATGTCAACCGAATCGCGGCGGCAGCCGTCGCCGCTGGTACTCCACTCCCCGCTGCAAGCCCCGCGGCTGTCCAGACTGGTGGATGGACGGATCCGTGGGTACTAAGTACCGAGGTGCACCACGTACTCCGCCGGAGTCCCGAGAAAGCCTTCACCGCCATCGAGATCGCAGACATCCTGCAACTGAGCGACCACGGCGCCATCCGCACACATCTATCGCGGATGGCTAAGGACGGACGCGCGAAGAGGGTGAGTTTCGGGAAGTACAAGGTGGTGAGAAGGCCTTAGCCTACCGCGTCGTAGACGTCGCCTGCAATGCCGGCGCGGGTGTCGCGCCGACGCCGACCGTCCCGGTCACCGCGAAGACCGGCATCTTCTGCTGCAGGCCTTTCAACGCGAACTCGCCGAGGGACTCCGTCTCGAAGCTGCCGATGATGCGGTCCATCGTATTTTGCGAGATCACCACTTGCCCCGGCTTGGCCACGCCGCTTTCGATACGCGAGGCGATGTTGACGGATGATCCGAGCACCGTGTAGTCGACGCGCTTCTCCGTGCCGACGTTGCCGACCACCGCGAGGCCGCTGTTGATCCCGACGCGCACCATCACCGGCGGCAGGTTCGTTTTCGCACGCTCCACGTTCCACTCGTTGACCATCCGCTGGAGCATCAGCCCTGTCAGCACGGCGCGGTCGGCATGGTCGTCCTGCGGCAGCGGGGCGCCGAAGAACGCCATCACCGCGTCGCCGATGAATTTGTCCAGCGTTCCGCCGTACGCGAAGATCGACTCCACGGCGCATGAGAAAAAGTGCGAGAGGAACTCCGCCACTTCCTCCGGCTTCTTCGACTCGGACATCGGAGTGAACCCACTGATGTCCGCGAAGAGGATCGAGATATCGATGCTGCGCACTTCCGATTCCGTCGAGATCAAGCCCTTCACGATCTCGTCGACGACGGCCGGCGAGTGATAGCGCTCCATGCGCGAGCGGATCTTCTTTTCTTCCTCGATCTTCTCCGCGAGTTGCGCGCGTTCGATCGCCACCGCGGCGAAGTTCGCCAGTGCCGTCAGCAGATCGAGATCCTCTTCCGTGAAGCTGCCGATGTGAATCGGCGAATCGACCTGCACTGCACCGATGACGCGCTGCCGGTTCCACAGCGGCACGCACATCGCGGAACGGATGCCGTGAATGGCGATCGACTTCCCGCCGAGGAGGCGCGCGTCTTCCAGCGCGTTCGAGGTCATCAGCGCGACCTGCTGCTGTGCCACCATTTTCAGGATCGTGCGCGAGATGGGGATGTCCTGCTGTTCTGCGCCGTCGATGAACTTGGTCAGCTTCGGAACGGGATTGCCTTCTTCGTCGAAGAGGATGATCAGCCCGCGCTCGACCGGCAGGTAGCGGAAGATGATGTCCATCACCGTCGTCAGCACGACCTGCAGCTCTTCCGACGCCAGCAGCGCCTTGGCCACCTGCACGAGAACCTGGAAAATCTTCTCGCGCGACACCGCGGGCTCGCGAAACCCCGGCTGCGATGGCGGCCGCGTGATCGGGCCTTTGTTCTCGAGAGCCTCGTTGATGTCGAGTCCGAACTCGGAATTGAAATCGGAGATGCGCCGGATGACGGTCCCCGAGGGGTTGTCGAACATCGAGTCGGCGTTGAAGTCGACCGACGGCATCGCCCGCGCGTCGAGCAGCACCGAGCCCACAGACAACTTGTCTCCCGCCGCGACCTGCGCTTCGGTTACGAGATTGCCGTTCAACTTGACGCCATTCGTCGATTTCAGATCGACGATCCACCAGTTGTCGCCGCGCAGCTCGAACCGCGCATGCTTCCGCGACACCGACGGATGGTTGAGGATCAGGTCATTCCCCTCGGTGCGCCCCACCGATAGCTCATGCTTCAGGTCCATGACCCGCGGCACACCCAGATCGACGTAGTGAAGTTGGAGCTGCTCCATCGAAGGAAGCGATTATAGCTGCCGCTGTCATCCTGAGCCGCCGGAGGCGCCGGAGCCGCAGGCGGAGCGCCGTAGGACGGTCGAAGGACCCGCTCGTTGATAACGCGGATCGGGCGGGCGCGCGTTCGCTCGTCGCATGAAAAGCTCGGTTATCAGCCAGGGGGTCCTTCGACCGTCCTGCGGCGTTCCGCGCTTCGCGCGCCAACGCCTCCGGCGGCTCAGGATGATAGTTGCGACCTACGCGATCGCCATCCCCTCGATGTCCAGCTCGTGGATCGGCATGCCGAGGGTGCCGAGGGGCTCGCGGATCTCCGAGGCGTTGCCGACGATGACGATGATGACTTTGTCGGGATCGATGTACTTCTCCGCCACGTGCTCGACGTCGTGTTTTGAGATCGCGCCGATGTTTTCGCGGTAACGGTCGAAGTAGTTCGTGGGCAGGTCGTAGAGCTCCATGTCGACCAGGCGGCCGGCGATGTCGCTGGCGGTTTGGACGGTTGAGGGGAAGGATCCCATCAGGTAGTTCTTCGTGTCTTCGAGCTCCATCGTCTCGACGTCGCCGGTGCGGATTCGGCGCAGTTCGGCCAGCACCTCGGTCACCGACTCGCGCGTGACCTCATTGCGGACCGGCGCGCTGACGACGAAGGGGCCGGCCTGGCGGCGGAAGGCGAACATCGATCGCGCGCCGTAGGTGTAGCCGTGTTTCTCGCGGAGATTGAGGTTGATGCGCGAGTTGAAGACGCCGCCGAGGAGCGCGTTCATCACCGAGAGGGCGAAGTAGTCCTCGGTGCTGCGCGCGATGCCGATATGGCCGATGCGGATCTCGGACTGGACGGCGGTGGGGCGATCGATCAGGTAGATGCGGCTGGAGTCGAAACTCTTCGGCGTGATCTGCGGACGCGTCGGAAGTTCGGCGGCAGGCCAGTCGCTGAACAGACGCGAGGCGGCATCGAGCGCGCGATCGGCGTCGACGTCGCCGGCAATCACGATCGTGCCGTTGTTGGGGACGTAGTGCTCGGCGTAGTAGCGGCGAACGTCGTCGATGCTGATGCGCGCGATTGACTCCGGATTGCCGATGACTGTGTTGCCGTATGTACCGCTGCCGTAGATGAGATTCGAGAAGCGCTTGCCGGCGATTGCACTTGCCTCGTCGCGTTGCTGGAGCAGCTCCATCAGCCGCTCGGCGCGGACGCGTTCCAGCGACGACTCGGGAAGCATCGGGCGGCGATTGACTTCCGCGAAGATCGCGAATGCCTCGGCGAATGTGCGCGAGAGCGTGTCGACGGAGATGTACGACGCATCCCAATCGGCGCCGCTGCCGAGCGACGCGCCGAGCATGCCGAGGTCCTCGGCGAGACGAACGGCGTCGCGGTTGCCGGCGCCTTCGTCGAGCAGCTCGCCGGTGAGCGAGGCCAGACCGGCAAGTTCGGGCGTGTCGTAATCCGCGCCGGAGCGGATCAGCGTACGCACGGAGACGAGCGGCGCGTTGTGATTCTCAGCGACGAGCACGCGCAGCCCGTTGTCGAGCGTGCGGCGGGCCACTTGCGGGAAATGATACGGCCGCGGCGGTCCGGGTTGCGGAGCAATCGTGCGGTCGATCATGCGTTCTCCGGGACGAACGTGCTGGTCACGCGATTGTCGGCGACGAGGTATTGCCGCGCCACGCGCTGCAGATCGTCGCCTGTCGCGGCGCGGTAGGGATCGAGCCATGTGTGAACCAGTCTCGGATCATTGAAGTAGGTGGACATCATTCCGATGAGGTCCGCGCGCGCATCGTAGTTTTCGATCTGGTGCGCGTATTCGACCTCGGCGCGATTTTTCGCGCGCGTCAGCTCGTCCGCGGTGACGCCGTCACGTGCGACGCGCGCGATCTCGGCGTCGATGGCGCGCTCGATATCTTCGATGGCGACGCCTTCATTCGCCGTGGCCTGCATCATGAAAATGCCGGTGGCCTCTGTCGGCAGCACGTACGCGGCGACATCGGTCGCGATCTGCTGCTCGAGGACGAGCGCCTTCTCCAGCCGGCTGGCTTTGTCGCCGCTGAGGACGGTGCTCAGAAGATCGGCGGCGATCCAGTCGGGGTGGCCCATCTTCGGAAAGTGATAGAGCCGATAGACGCGCGGAAGCTGGACGGGCGACGGGAAAACTTCGCGCCGCTCGCCATTCAGCGGACGGCGTTCGAGGTTGAACTGCGGAAACGAACCGCCAGCTGGAATCGGCGAAAAGTATTGGTCGACGAGGCGCTTCGCTTCGTCAGGATTGAAATCGCCGATCAGCGTCAGCGTGGCATTGTCGGGCCGGTACCAGGTGGCGAAGAACTCGCGGATGTCGTCGAGCGAAGCCGCGCCGAGGTCTTCCATCGAACCGATGGTGGGCCAGTGGTAGGAGTAATCGGGATCGTAAGCGAGATACAGCAGCCGCTCGAAGGCGGTGCCGTACGGAACGTTGTCGTAGCGCTGCCGGCGCTCTTCCTTCACGACCTCGCGCTGGATGTCGAGCTTCTCCTGCGTCAGTGCCGGCAGGAAGTAGCCCATGCGATCGGATTCGAGCCAGAGTCCGAGGGCGAGGTAATTCGACGGCAGCGTTTCGAAGTAATTCGTCCGATCGAAGAACGTCGTTCCGTTCAGAACGCCGCCGACCGATTGCACGTGGCGGAAGTGCTCGTTGTTGCCGACATGCTCCGAGCCTGAGAAGAGCATGTGCTCGAAGAGGTGAGCGAATCCGGTACGGCCGGGGCGCTCATTTTTAGAGCCGACGTGGTACCAGAGGTTGACGGCGACGAGGGGCGCGGAATGGTCTTCGTTGAGTACGACGCGGAGTCCATTGTTCAAACGGTAGTCTTCGAGGGCGAGCATCGGGCCGCGGTTTGTATCACAGAGGCAGGGACGAGGGATGAGGGACAAGGGATGGCGCTTTTCGTTTTTTTCCCCTCGTCCCTAATCCCTCGTCCCTAATCCCTGAATCCTTTATCCTTCCCACCGTGCCGCCGCTGCCGTTCCGTCATATCGCCGTCGAAGGGCCGATCGGCGTCGGAAAAACCTCGCTGGTGAACCTGCTGGCTAAGCGGTTCCGCGGGACGAAGATTCTCGAGGACGTCGACAATCCGTTCCTCGCCGAGTTCTACAAAGACAAGCGTGGCGCGGCGTTTCGTTGTCAGCTCTTCTTCCTGCTGTCGCGCTATGACCAGCAGCGGACGATCGGGCAGCGCGACCTCTTCACCGAGCTGATCCTGGCCGACTACTCCTTCCCGAAGGACAAGATCTTCGCGTACATGACGCTGGAAGATTCGGAACTGATGATCTACAACCGGCTGTACGAGATGCTGCGCGAGAGCGTCCCGAAGCCGGACCTGGTCATCTATCTGCAGGCGTCGCTTGATACACTGACCCGACGCGTGAAGAAGCGCGGACGGGCGTACGAGAAGTCGATCTCGCCACAATATTTGCAAGAGCTCAGCGAGGCGTACTCACACTACTTTTACCGGTACGACGAGACGCCATTGCTGGTCGTGAACACGAACGAGATCGATTTCGTCAACACGCCCGAGCATTTCGATCAGCTCATCGAGCAGATCGCAAATGCGAAGAAGGGAACGCAGTACTACGTACCGCTTGGATCCTGAGTAGACGGACCGGGACGGGGGTAGATGAAGAGTGCAGGGTGAAGAGTGAAGAGTGAAGGCCTCGCGCTTTCACTCGTCACCCTTCACTCTTCACCCTTTGTTGCTCTCCTCTCGGCCGAGGAGGAGAGATGGACAAACGAATCACCGTCCCCGCCGTCCGCGCCATGAAGGGCCTGAATCGCATCGGGATGATCACCGCGTACGACTACCCGAGCGCGAAGGTGGCCGACGCCGCCGGTTCCGACATCATCCTTGTCGGCGACTCCCTCGGCATGGTGGTCCTCGGCTACCCCGACACGCTCAGCGTCACCGTCGACGACATGCTCCACCACACGCGCGCTGCCGTTCGCGGCGCGGCGCACGCGCTGGTCGTCGGCGACATGCCGTATCTCTCGTACCACGTGTCAATCGAGGAGTCGGTGCGCAACGCCGGCCGCTTCATCCAGGCTGGCGCGCACGCGGTGAAAGTCGAAGGCGGCAAGCCGTCGCGCATCCGCGTGATCGAAGCAATCCTCGATGCGGAGATCCCGGTGATGGGTCACATCGGCCTGACGCCGCAATCGGTCAACGCCTTGGGTGGATTCAAGCTGCAAGGCAAGAATCTCGACGACGCGCACCGCCTCGTCGATGAAGCGCAGGCGCTCGACCAGGCCGGCTGTTTCGCGATCGTGCTCGAATGCGTCCCGTCCGAGCTCGCGGCGATGATCACCGAGCGCGTGTCGGTCCCGACGATCGGCATCGGCGCCGGCCCCGCCTGCGACGGACAGGTCCTCGTCTTCCACGATCTCCTCGGCCTCTACGACGGGCACATACCGAAATTCGTGCGCCGCTACGCGAACATCGGCGAGGAGATGCGCGTCGCGATCGAGCACTACCTGGCGGATGTTCGCGATGGTTCGTTTCCCGATGATGCGAAAGAATCGTTCCATGCCGCAAGCGCGGATGAGCTGCGCGCCTTGTATGGCGAAGGCGTGGTCATCGAGATGCCGAAGGCACAATGATGTCGTTCAGCGTTCTTAGCTCAACACCCGCGCGGTTGCACCAGCACAGACAAGAGTGTCTGTGCCACACAGATATCCGCAAAAATCGAAAGTTCAGGAAGCAGCCAATGTGGCACAGACACTCATGTCTGTGCTCAGCGGCGCAGCCGCGCGTGTCCCCGGTGACGAAACGATGATCCTCGCTACGACCATCGAAGAAGTCCGCGCAACGCGAAGCCGCGCCGCGAACATCGGATTCATTCCCACCATGGGATTTCTCCACGACGGCCATCTCTCGCTGATCGACGCCGCGCGCGACGCCGGCGCGAACTTCATCGTCGTTTCCATCTTCGTCAATCCGAAACAGTTCGGGCCGAATGAAGACCTGGCGAGCTATCCGCGCGACGAAGCGCGCGACAAGGCGCTGCTCGAATCGAAGAACGTCGATCTCCTTTTTCTGCCGACCGTCGACGTCATGTATGCGCCCGGCGCGCAGACGACGGTCTCCGTCGGAGCTGTTGCGAAGCCGTTGGAAGGGGAACGAAGGCCGGGACACTTTGACGGGGTGGCCACCGTCGTCCTGAAATTGTTCAACATCGTCCAGCCCGACCTCGCGGTCTTCGGGCGAAAGGATGCGCAGCAGTGCGCGGTCATCGAACGCATGGTTCGCGATCTTGACGTTCCGGTGAAACTCGTCTTCGCCGAAACCGCGCGCGAGCACGACGGACTGGCTCGGTCGTCGCGAAATAGCTATCTGTCCGCCGAGGAGAGGAAGCTCGCGCCGGCGTTGCATCGTGTGTTGAGAGCGGGAGAGGAAGCGATCACGCATGGCGTTCACGACGTCGCCGCGGCCGAAACGGTGATGCGGCGGCTGATCGCTGAGACGCCGGGCATCGAGGTCGACTACCTCGCCGTCGTCGATCCGGAAAGCTTTTTGCCGCCGAGCGATTTCCGGCGAGATGTTCTCATCGCTGGAGCCGTTCGCATCGGGCGCACGCGGCTGATTGACAACGTGACTGTCAAGCCATCCTGATGGCCGATCACTGCCAATCGTTCATTTTCTGCAGCAGCTGATCGATCGTCATCAGGCGTTCGGCGCCGTCGGAGTCGCGGCGGAAGATGGCGTGGTACCACCCCTTCATGCCGACCGGACTGTAGAGATCTTCGCCCACGCGCAGCTTGCCGCCGGAGACGAGCTTGAGGAAAACCTGCTCGTACGCGGAGCGCGTCAGCCGGCGATCGGGGAACGGTGTGTTGTAGCTCTTCCGGCGGCGCTCGGCGGCGCGGCGGCGCTCCCGGCTTGGCGAGTCCGGCATCAGCGACGTCGCGCGGCGATCGAGGTACTGCGAGGGCCGCGATGGTAGCAGCTTGCCGGGTGTGTCGTTGCGTCGCCGCGACAACGATGCGCGGCTACGCGAGCGGCCGTTGGATGGACGCGCGTTCACGCGCGCGGCCGGGCGGCGGGCCGGCGGCGGAATGGAAACCTTCGCGTCGGCCACCGTCTCCAACTCCGTGAGATGGATATGGCGCGCGTTGGCGCGATCGACTACGTATTCGTCGATCGACTGCCGCTCCCACGCTTCCCGCTTCGACTGCATCAACCCGAGCTCCGCCTCGTAATTTTTCAGCTCGTGGATGACCTGGCCCCAGCGGCAGAGGTGTCCGACGTCGTCGTATGCGGCCGGACGGTCGACCAACTCCAGCAGCGACGGCGCGCGGCCGGAAAGAATGGCGAACAGCAGCCGCATGCTGAACGGATCGGAGTACTTCCGGATCGAATGACGGAAGTACCAGGCCGTCCGCGAGGCCATCGTGCGCAGCGACAACGTCTCGCCATGCTGCGTCTTCCACATCGGCGCGTTCACGTCCGCCGTGTACGGGCTGCTCGGATAGTGGAAATCCTTCGTCAGCCACCCTTTGCGCGTGGTGTGCTTGCCGGGAACGACGCCGTCCACGATCGGGATAGGCAGCTTGCTGAGCACGGACAGGTCGTACGTGGGCCAGCTCATCACCTCGCGGACGATGCCGACGATCAGCGTGGCCGCCGCAATCATCAGTCCTGGATCGGGCGTGAAGTCCACTGTCACCTCGATCCTGCCGCCGCGCGGCCGCACGCCGACGCCGGTAGAGCGCCGGTTCGACGCCACCAGCATCACCGGCACGGGGAGGATGTACGCCAGCAGCAGCGCCAGCGCCTTTTCGTTCCGTTTCGGACTCTGCTCCCGTTTCGGCATTTCGTACGAGATGTTGTAGTGCGTGCTGTACGCCTTCAGCCGGACTGTGTGGCCGTTCGCTTTCTCCCACTTCGTCAACTGATCGCGGACGAACCCGATCTGCTCCCAGAGGTTGCGCACCATGCGAGCGGTGGAGTGCGGCGCGATCTCAATCACCGGCGTGACGACCTCGATGACTCCGCGGTCGAAGTAGACCGCCCCGCCGGTCGGCAGTTGCAGCGACGACTTCTCGCGCGGCAGCAGCGGCCGGTCGATGAAGGCTCCCGGATGGCCCCAGTACTCGCGCGGATCGACTTCCTTCTCATCGATCCAGACGTTGAATTCCGACTCCATCCCGATGGCCGGCATCTCCAGCCGGGTCCTCTGCAGGAGCTTGTCGACGACGCTCTGATTTTTCGAATTTGTCGTTCGGGGCATGCGAACGGGTTCCAGCTTTGATGGTGGATTTGATCCAGCTACTGCTGAGGTGAGTAAGCAAAGCGTGGGCCGGAAAAAAGCAGGCAGGGACGAGGGACGAGGGTAGGGCGCCGGTGCGCATTGTCATGAACGTGAGGATCGTCGCGACGCTCCCGGTTGCGCGCGAAGGCGCGCTTGCCAATCCAGCCCCGCGCTCAGCGCGGGGAAACGGACGTTGGCTGAATTTGTGGCCGCGGAGGCGGCCACCACAAAACGGGCGGCGCGCCTACGAGCGCGACGGACCCTGCGTCCCTGCTAATACGTAAAACTAACCGTCGCCTTCGTAACACCCGGCGGTAGCGTCAACGCCAGGTTCGGGCTGAACGCGTAAAACGGCCGCAGATCGATCTCATTGCTGAGGATGGTGCTGCCCGATATGCCGCATCGGTCGCCGGTGGCGAGCAGGCGCTCGACCGGCTTGCGGACGCGCATGTCGGGATAGAGCGTCGCGATCTCCTGCCGTTGCGCGCCGTACGCCTTCTCCTGATAGGTCTTCGTCATCGACGTCTCCGCCAGCTCTTCCTTCGTCAGGCGGGTGTTCACGTCGTATGCGTAGGTCACGTTCGCTTCCCACTCCGCGTGCGGCGAGCCCTGCACGGTCGGGCCGGTGTAGCTGCCGCGAATCTTTAGCGCCGACAGTTGATCGTTCGCGTACGACGGAGCGGCGGTCATGGTGATCACGTCGTTGCAGCCGGCGGCGTTCTGGTAGACGACCTGCTGGCCTGCGATGCGGTTCTGCGCGTCGAACAGGTAGTGCGACGTGTACTTCTGGCCGTCGATGACCTGGTCTTCGCGATCCAGCAGCCAGATGTCTCCCGCGCGATGCGCCGCGAAGAGCAGCACATCGCCGCCGGTCGGCGAGACGATCTTCTCCAGATAGTCCGCGCCCTGCACGTAGCGGATTTCACTGCGCCATCCCTGAATCACATCGCCGCTGTACGTCCACCCTTCAGCCTTGCGCGCTTCCTGCACCTGGCGCTGGCGCGCCGGCGTGTAGCGAAGCGCCTCGAGCATCGTGCCGGTGAAGAGACACGGCAGCGAATCGTTCTTTGCGAAGCGATTGTCGGCGTAGTACGTCGCCCGCGTCGCCGTCGCGCCGTCGCCGCACGGGCGCGAGTTCCACGGCGCCTGCGACGTCAGATATGGACCGTGCCAGCAGTGCGGACACCAGAGCGCACCGATCGGAAGACGCCAGCCGCAGAACGGGCAGACGATCTTGGTCTTCATATCCGACATCTCGCTGTCGATGCCGAGGATGCGCTGGTCGGCCGACGACTTGGCGGTGGCATCGGGCTCCAGCTCTTCGTAGCGGTGGAAGCGTTCCGAGGCCTTGGCGAGATCGCCGAGGTGTTCGTAGACAACAGCCTGGTTGAAGACGGCGGCGGGATCCGTGGGACGCTGCTGTTCCGCGTCCTGGAAGAGTTTCAGCGCCGCGGCGAGATCGCCTTTTCCGAAGAGAAAGCGCCCGCGGGTGAAGATGCTGGTGTACTCCTCGTCGGCCTGCCGTTTTTTCTGCAGCTCGCGCTCGAACTCGAGATCGAGTTGCAGCTTGGCCACGAGCGCCTTCTCCGCCCCATTCGGAAACAGCTGGTTGTATCGATCGACCTTCGCCTGAGCCTCGGAGAACCGTCCCACGCGCGCGAGCAGGACGCCCATGTTGTACAGCACGCCCGGAACGTCCGGTTGCAGCGCGTCCGCCTTCGCGTAGTTCGTGTACGCGGCCGCGTAGTCCTTCCGGTCGGCGAACTTTTTTCCAAAGTAGACCGCTTTGACGAACTCCTCGCTCGGCGGCATGGCCGCAGCCGCGGCAGGCTGCGGAGCGGGAGCTGGCGTTGGCGTCTGGCCGAAAAGGCTTTCAGAAAGGCAGAAGGCAGAAAGCAGAAAGCAGAAATTCGCCACAATCCAGATTCTCATTTCTGCTTTCTGCCCTCTGATTTCTGCCTTCACTTCAGCAGTCCCTCGATCATGGAGCTGAGCCACATCTGCTGCTGTTCGGTCGGCGACGACGTCGCCAGCAACGCGTAAAGCGCGTGGCGTTTCTGCTGGTCGGACGCCGCGTTGTCGCGCAGCACACGCTCGGGTTCGGCGACGCCGGGATCGAAGATGACGTCCGCCGCATTCTTCGGAGCCCAATGCGGAGTGATGTCGCTGCCGAAGAGTTTCGCCGCGACTGCGACGCGATCACTCTCTTTTTTCGCGCCATTCGCCGCCGCCACGAGCCGGCTCTTCGCGCCCGAGCCGACGATGATCGAGCGCAGGTTCGAGAGCAGCTGGATGCGTTGCGTACACGCCTCCAGCACCTGCGCCTTGACCGCCTCGTCGCCGATGTCGCTGCTGACTTTGAGCACGTTCTGAATCCGCTGCGACTCGTAGCTGACGAACGCATCCGCGACATCCTCGGGCGCAGGAAGGTCGGGTTCATCGGCGATGACCGGCAGCGGCTCGGCAGCAACCTGAACGACCGGCTGCGGCGCCGGAGCGGGAGCAGGCTGTGGCGGCTCAGAAGGAGTCGTCGATGACGGCGCCGGAGTTGGCGTGGCTGCCACGACCTCCGCCGGCGGCGTGATCCCCGGCAACGCGATATCGACCAGCGGCAAATCGAGCGACGTCACGGTCGACGGCGTCAAATCGACCGCTTTCGTGATCTGCAAATCGTCTGGCGAATTCGACGATGCCGCCGCCACCGGCGCGGGCATCGACACCATCTTCGGCCCGCCGATCAACGGCGTCGCGCTGAGCGTCGGAGCGATGTTGCGCATTACTTCGGAATCGGGCAACGCCTTCGCGTCGATCAACCGTTCGCGAACCCGTTGCCGAACCTCCTCCGCATCGCGCAGCTGCTGCGTCCTCGCCTCCTCGGACAGAAAATTCGGACTGGCCTTCTCCACCGTCATGTCGCAGTGACACGTTCCGAACTTGTCGGCCTGCCACCAGTCGCGACGCTGCCCGCGCATGTACTCGACGACGCTCACATTGCGTTTGAACTGCGCGTCGCGCGCGCGTTCGCAAGACGCCATCGATGCGAACTGGTTGGTGCCATACAGCTCGAGGAAATCGCGCGACTCCGGCCGGAACAGTTGCACGTGGAAATGAAACGTCTCGCACGGCTTACCGGCCGCCGAGGCCACGGGAGGGCAGAGGAGCGGCTGCGCGAGCGCGGGGCCGAGGCCCGCCGCGATAAGAGCCGTAGCGATAAAAAGGACGCGCATAGCAGCGGATCGACCGACCGGGATTATACGTTCAACGTTCCCCTGCCGCCGTCGTAACTCCTCCAGTCAACCAAGGAGATTCACATGAAGAAACGCACACTCATTTTCTCAATCGCAGCGATCGTCATCGTCCTCGCCGCGGTGCCGTTCGCGATGGCGCAGCACATGCGCGGTAAGCATCACGGCCACGGCGGCATGATGTTCGGTCTGGAGCGCGCCAAATCCGCCCTCGGACTTTCCGATCAGCAGTCTGCCGACATCAAACAGATCTTCACCGACCTCAAAACGCAGAACGAGCCGCTTCGCGCTTCGATGCGCGGCGGACGTCAGGCTATCGCGCAGGTCCTGCTCGCCAATCCGAACGACATCGCCGGCGCGCAGGCGCTGCTCGACAAACAGATCGACGCCGAGCGTCAGATGAAGCACAACGCGCTCGCCGCCGCATCGAAGGCACTCAACGTGCTCACTCCTGACCAGCGCACCAAGGCCTCGGCATTCCTGCAGCAGCGCATGGCGAAACAGCAAGACGATTCACACAGATAAGTAGGAAGATGATGAGCACCTTGCCGATGTTCGAGGGAGCCGGCGCCGGCTCCCTCGGCTTCGATCGGCTGGCTTTCGGTGTGGAGAAGGCGCCGACGAGAAGCGCGACAAACGAAGACCCGATCGAGGCGCGAGCAATCGCCGCCGTCAAAACCGGCGACGCCGCCGCGTACGATTACCTCGTCTCGAAATACATGAAGCGGGTGGTCTCGATCGCGTGGGGCGTCGTCCGCAACGCGGCCGATGCCGAGGATCTGGCGCAGGAGGCGTTCGTGAAGGCGTTCCAAACGATCGGCCGTTTCAAAACCGGCGAACCGTTCGGACCCTGGATCTACCGCATCGTCACGAACCTCGGCCTCGACGTGATGAAGCACCGCAAACGCTTCCGCCACGAAGAGATCACCGACGCCGCGCCAGCCGAACGCCGCGACCGCGCCGACCTGCCGGCCATCTCGAACGAACTGGCGGAACGGATCGATCGCGGCATCGAGTCGCTGCCGGAAATGCAAGGGATGGTGGCGCGCCTCTACCTCGTCGAAGAGTTCGGCCATGCCGAGATCGCAACGATGACAGGCCTCAGCGAAGGGACGGTGCGCTCGCATCTGTCGCTCGCCCGAGGCAAACTGAAAGAAAAACTGGCGGACCTGCACGGAGGCAGCAATGACTGACAACGACAACTTCCTCGATCGCCTGCGCGCCGACGCGCGGCAACTCCGCTACGAACCGGACGAGATGATGTCCGCCCGCATCGCGGCGCGCGTCCGCGGACGCATCGCCGCTGAATCGCAAACAGGCATCGCCCAGGTCCTGGCGCGCTGGTTCCGTCCCGTCGTAGCATCGCTGGCCACGCTCGCGCTCGTAGCAACCCTCGGCATACAGTGGGCCGAGCAATCACAAAACGCGTCGCAGGCATCGCTCGATACGATGACCAGCACGCAAACAGTCGACATCTCAGTCGGAGGGGATACGTTCAGTGTCGAGTAACACCCGCACCGCGGCCATCGCGGTCGTCGTCGTCGCGTTCCTGGCCGGCATCCTCGTCGGCGTGGCCGGCGACCATCTCTACCTGATCCGTAGCGGACGCCTCTCCCCCCGCCACGCCTCCTCCCGCTTCGCCGCCGACCGCATGACCGACCGCCTCACGAAAGAGCTGAACCTCTCGCCGCAACAAAAGACGCAAGTCCAACAAATCATCGAACGCCACCGCGCGAAAATCGACGCAACGATGGCCAACGTCCGCCCGCAAGTCCGTCAGGAAGTCGAGGCAACGAACGCGGAGATTGAGACGGTGCTCACGCCTGAGCAGAAGACGAAGTTCGCGGATTTGCGGATGAGGATCGGGGCAAGACGACGGGATCGCAACTCAGCGCGTCAGTAACAGGCTGTCACTCCCTGCATACGTCGGCGAAGCCGGCATAAGAACCGGAGCCCATGCTTTCAAGCGTGGGGCCGCGGAAGTTCAATTATCGAGAGTCCGCTTGAGCGGGCGAAAGAACGGATTCTTGAAGCGTTGAACTAGACTGCTGTAATGACTGATCGACCAAGCGAGGAACCGATCGTCGATATTGCAGAACAGATGTTCTGGGACGAGGTGGTAAGGCTCCTGACCGGGCAGGTGAAGCAGGCAACAAGAGCGATTGAACTTTGCCTGAGTGAGGACTTATGGGAACCGGCCTTGGTTT